>DAITND010000176.1:0-5355 GCA_036834825.1 Dermatophilaceae bacterium | reverse complement strand
TCGGGGCGCTGGTGATGCTGTACGGCTCGTTCTGGCCGAGCATCAAGGACCAGCCGTCGATGAGTGACTTCATGAACCAGATGCCGGAGGCGATGCGCTCCATGTTCGCCATGTCCGGGGCCGACCTGTCGACGCCGGCCGGCTACGCGAAGGTCGAGCTGATGTCCTTCATAGGCCCGATCCTGGTCATCCTGTATGCCGTGTCGGCCGGGAACGCGGCCGTCGCCGGCGAGGAGGACCGGCACACCATGGACCTGCTGCTGGCCAACCCCATCAGCCGGACGCGGCTGGTGCTGGACAAACTGGGCGCAATGATCATCGGGATCCTGCTCATCACGGCGGTGGCCGGCGCGTCGCTGCTCCTGTCCGGACCGGTGTTCGGGCTGTCGATCGCGGCGGGCAAGGCCGCCGCGGCCATGGTCCACCTCGGGCTGCTCGGGCTCGTGTTCGGGGCGCTCGCCCTGGCGATCGGGGCGACAACCGGCCGGACCGGGGCCAGCCGCGGGGTACCTGCGCTGGTGGCCGTCCTCGCCTACATGGTCAACGGCCTCGCGTCGATGGGTGTCCTGGCTCGAGCCACTCCAGAAGCTTTCCCCGTTCTACCAGTACGGCGGCCATGATCCCCCGCGGAACGGGATCTCCGGCCCCGCAGTGATGGTTTCCGTACTCACCGTCGCCGGACTCGTGCTGATCGCGATCTGGGGTTTTCGCCGTCGCGATGTCCTGGCCTGACATCGAGGCACTCCCGGCGGCGCGGCGTTCCTGCGGGCCACTCACCACTGACCGCACCGAATGACCGCACTGCGACACCGCCGCCCACTTGCCTCGCAAGCGGGTCAGAGAGCACGTATCCTCCCGAGATGGGCTTCAACCGTGTGGCCTTTATCACATATGTAGGGGTGCCTCTTGCCAGACAGCCAACGTCATGACACGCCTGACGGCATGCCTGACGACACGGATCACGACACCACCCCCCCGGCGAACAGGAGTCTGCAGGCAGCCGCCGGCGTCCTGTTGCTCCTGCCGATCATTGCCCTGATGTGGGTCGGTAGCTACGCGAAGGTGGAACCCAAGCTCGGCGGTTTCCCGTTCTTCATCTGGTACCAGTTCCTGTGGGTCTTCCTGTGCTCGGCGTGCACGTACACCGCCTACCGGCTCGTGGTGAAGGCGCGGCCGCACCGCCCGATGACCAGCGGAACCAGCCACGACGGCGGGGCACGCCGATGAACGCCCTTGCCCTCGTAGCGGCGGACAACCACAAGGGAGTCAACACCGTCGCCCTGGCCGTGCTGATCGTCCTCTTCCTGCTCGTCACAGTCTTGGGCTTCTGGGCCTCGAAATGGCGACAGGCCACCAGCATGGAGAGCCTGGACGAATGGGGCCTTGGCGGTCGCAGCTTCGGCACCTGGATCACCTGGTTCCTGCTGGGAGGTGACCTCTACACGGCATACACCTTCATTGCCGTCCCGGCTGCGATGTTCGCACTCGGTTCGGTCAACGGGTTCTTCGCGGTCCCCTACACGATTGTGCTCTACCCCATCATCTTCATCTTCATGTCTCGCCTCTGGTCGGTCAGCCACCGGCACGGATTCGTCACCACCGCCGACTTCGTCGGCGGCCGCTACGGCTCGCGCGGGCTGTCCCTGGTCATCGCCGTCACCGGCATCCTGGCCACGATGCCCTACATCGCACTCCAGCTCGTCGGCATCCAGGCAGTCCTGGAGGTCACCGGTGTCGGCGGCTCCGGCGGTGTCATCGCCCAGGACCTTCCGCTGTTCATCGCGTTCGCCCTCCTTGCCGCCTATACGTACTCCTCTGGTCTGCGGGCCCCGGCAGTCATCGCGTTCGTCAAGGACGCCCTGATCTACCTGGTCATCATCGTGGCTGTGATCTATATCCCCAGCAAGGTCGGCGGCTGGGACCACATCTTCGCCGCCGCCCAGCACAAGATGATCACACCCACCAAGTTGACGGGCAAGGTGCCCGGGGCCTACATCCCGGCGGCCACCCAGTACTGGGCCTATGCCACTTTGGCCTTGGGCTCGGCGCTGGCGCTGTTCATGTACCCGCACTCGATCACCGCGACCTTGTCCTCCAAGTCGCGCAACACGATCCGCCGCAACTCGGCCATCCTGCCGGCCTACAGCTTCGTGCTCGGCCTGTTGGCTCTGCTGGGATGGGTGGCCATTGCCGCGGGCACCAAGCCGATCGGTCTGGACGGCAAGGTCAACCCGCAGCTGGTCGTCCCGCAGCTGTTCGAGGACATGTTCCCGCCGTGGTTCGCCGGTGTCGCCTTTGCGGCGATTGCGATCGGCGCCCTGGTACCTGCAGCCATCATGGCGATCTCGGCGGCCAACCTGTTCACCCGCAACATCTATCGCGAGTGGTACCGGCCGTCCGTAACCCCGGCCGAGGAGGCCAAGGTCGGCAAGATCGTCTCGCTCGTGGTCAAGTTCGTGGCGCTCGTTTTCGTCCTGACCATGGATAAGCAGAACGCCATCAACTTCCAGCTCCTGGGCGGGATCTGGATCCTGCAGACCCTCCCCGCGATCGTCTTCGGGCTCTACACCCGCTGGTTCCACCGCTGGGCCCTGATCGCCGGCTGGGCGGTCGGCATGGTCTACGGCACCATCGCGGCGTACAACGTCGTCAAACCCATACCGACTGGCGGCACCCAACACTTCGCCGGCTCGGTGGCGATGATTCCCGGCCTGGCGCAGATGGGCTACATCGCCCTGACGGCGTTCGGGATCAATGTGATCGTGGCCGTGGTGGCGACCCTCGTGCTCCGGATACTGAAGACCCCTGCCGGCACGGACTCCACCATCAAGGGCGACTACTTCGCCGACGAGGGTGACCCGCGGGTCGAGAAGCTGGACGAAGGCCCCCACCTGGTGGGCGTCCCGGTCTAGCCCTTACCTCGCTCCAGGACCCTGACCAGGGCATCGACCACGCGAGGGTCGTACTCGTAGCCCAGCCCCAGGTTGATCCGCTCCATCGCCGCGCTGCGTCGCGCGGCGTTGGGGTGGCTTCCGGCCATGTCGTCGTAGGCGTTGCACACCTTGATGATTCGGCTTGCCAGCGGCAGGTCCTCGCCCAGCTCACGCACCTGACGGTAGGACGTCGTCTGTGCCTCCAGGATGACCGCCACCTTGTCGAGCACACCCGTCTGCCGGACGATCTCAGCGCCGTCATGAGCGATCCGGCGCTGATCCGCCGGCGCCGCCAGCACGGTCGCGCCGCCGGGGATCGGCACCGTCAAGGAGACCTGACCGATGTCGTGCAGCAGGGCGGCATACTCCAGATCGAGCACATCGCGCTCGGACATACCCAGGTGCCGGCCCATGGCCAATGACAGCTCAGCCACCCGTGAGGCGTGCCCGGGCTCGGTGTAGCCACCGAACTCGGTCAGCCGGGAAAGAGCGCGGATCGTCTGACGATAGGTCCTGCGGATCGCGCTGCGGCGTCGCACCGCGAACTGCGTCAGTCCCAGGGGGAACAGGAACAAGGGGATGGCGGACACCCCCAGCGGCCGCTCGCCCAGGGCGACAAGGGCACCAGTGGTGCTGAGTGCGGCCGTCAGGCCGAACGCAGCCATGTACTCGTCCTGGAAGGTCCGCGAGAAGGGTGCGTGCGAGCGGGCCGCACGCACGGTGGCCAACAGGAGCACCTCGATGGTGAGCGCGAACTCCGAGATGAGCACCATGACCAGAGCAAGCAGGTCCACCGGCCAGCTCCCCTGCAGGTCGAGCACGCTACGACCGTGCGAAACGGGAACCTCGCGAAAGAGCACCGCCGCGACCGTGATGCCGAACAGGCTGCTGGCCAGGTCTGTCAGGCGGATCGGCCGCCTGCGAACCAGGCTGGGAGCCAGCCCGACCAGCATCGCGACAGAGGTGACTGCGACCACCAGCGGAGCCCGGTATATGGCGGGCGTACCGTTCGGGCACGCCACCGTCATCGCGAAGGCCAGCGCCGCGGCAGTGGCCAGCGGCGCTGTGTGACGGCTGTCCGGTTGCCTGACCCGGAACACCTCACCGACCACGATCACGACGAAGAAGACCCAGATCATCGGCAGGAGCGGGCGGACCGGGAACGTCTGCGGTTCCTGCAGACGCCATCTGATGACGGCGACCGCGCCCAGCGCCAGGATCAGGGCAAAGACCCCGCTGACCATCTCGAGCGGGGCTGCCCGCACGCGATTTCGCACGCGGGTTCTCATGGCGCCTGTTCGGTGCCCGCATGCCCGGCGATGAGGTCGGACGCGGCCGGGTCGTCGTGGTCGAACGCACGACCGGCGGTGACCATCAGCGCTGGCTCAAGCCTTGTCGGCTCCCAGTCATGGCGGACCAGCCCTCGCTCCAGGGCTGCGACGATCGACGGGTCGAGCTGGGTCCCGGCGCGTTTGTGCAGCTCGGCGAGCGCCTCTTGGACGGTGTGAGGCTCGCGATGAAATCGCGATGTGGTCAGGGAGTCGAAGGCGTCCGCCACCGCAATGATCCGCGCGAGCAGCGGAGTCTGCTCGCCGCGCAGGCCGCCCGGATAGCCCAGCCCGTCCATCCGTTCGTGATGGTGCAGGATCGCCTCGGTCGAGTCGGCCAGGAACTCGATGTCGCGAACCATCTCGACACCACGGGCAGCATGGGTGGCAATCCTGTCGAGGTCGGTGTCGGAGAGCCGGTCGGCCTTGCGCAGAACGCGAGTGGGGATGGCGAGCTTGCCGATGTCGTGCAGAATCCCGGCGAAGCGCAGTGCTTCGGTCTCCTGATGGCTCAAGGTCAGGGACCCGGCCATCAGGTCGCACAGGCTGGCCACGCGCTCGCTGTGGCCCCGGGTGTACAGGTCCTTGGTCTCCACGGCGGCGACCAGGGCGCTGAGGGTGCGCTCACGGGCGCGCTGCTCGTCGCCATACTGGACAAAGGCCCAGCGCGCCACGAACAGCGGCGCCAGAATCAGCACCGCGCTGGCCGGTCCGACTCCTGCCGGCACCCAGAGGATCACGAACAGGAACCCGATGAGCCCGTACCCGATGTAGGCCGGGCCGGAGGTCTCCAGCATTCCCAGGATGAAACGGCGCATCGGGGTGCCCTTGGTCAATCGGACGATGCCCGACAGGATCACCGCGTTGAACAGACAGATCGAGACGTCGGCCAGCAACAGCGGGAGCCCCACGTGCAACATCAGGTACCCGAGGCCACCCACTGCGCTCACCTCGGTCGCGCCGCCGGCAATGAGGTAGACGAACCCGCCGGCGGCCCCGATGGCCGAGGCCATTCCGATGTTGAAGACACGTACCTCGACGCGTTGTTTGTCGAACACCACCAGGCAGGTCATCGCGCCGACGGCCGCGGCGCC
>DAITND010000175.1:0-5370 GCA_036834825.1 Dermatophilaceae bacterium | reverse complement strand
GACTCTCCTGGCGCTGGCCCGCAGGGAGTGCGCAAGTCGACCGTTGGCAGCCAGCCGCTGCCACCGGTCGGACGAGGTGGGTGTCCAGGATCAGATCAGGGCGGTCTTTGCGAGCCCGGACGCTGAGCCCAGCCCGGCCGTGGCTGCGGCCTTCTGTACTGCCTTGGCCACCGCCGGGACAACCCTGGAATCGAAGATCGAGGGCACGATGAAGTCGCTGGAGGCACCGTCCTGGGCGACGATGTCGGCGATCGCGCGGGCCGCCGCGACCTTCATCGACATGTCCACGGACCGTGCGCGGCTGTCGAGTAACCCGCGGAACAGGCCCGGGAACACCAGGACATTGTTGATCTGGTTTGCGTAGTCGCTACGGCCGGTGGCCACCACTGCCACATTGCCCGGCATCTCCTCGGGCATGATCTCCGGAATCGGGTTGGCCATCGCGAACACGATGGCATCGGTGGCCATGGTGGCCACCCAGTCCGGCTTGACCAGGCCGGGACCGCTGACGCCCACGAAGACGTCAGCGCCGACCAACGCCTCCTGGAGTCCGCCGCGTCGTCCCTGGGGGTTGGTTGTCTCGGCAATGGATCGCTTCTGTTCATTCAGGTCCGTACGGTCCGGGTGGACAATGCCGTTTCGATCCACCCCGATGAAGTGGCCGACGCCCGCGTGCTGCCACAGCTTGATGCAGGCCACTCCGGCCGCACCCATCCCGAGAAAGACCACGTTGAGGTCCTCAAGCCGCTTGCCGACCACCTCGCACGCTCCAAAAAGGGCTGCCAGTGAGACGATCGCGGTTCCGTGCTGATCGTCGTGAAAGACCGGAATGTCCAGCTCTTCCTGGAGTCGACGTTCGACCTCGAAGCAGACCGGCGCCGCCACGTCCTCCAGGTTGATGCCACCGAATCCGGGTGCGATCGCCTTACCGACGGCGACCAGCTCCTGGACGCCGGACGTGCGCACGCAGATGGGGTACGCGTCCACGTTGGCGAGCTGTTTGAACAGCATCGCCTTGCCCTCCATCACGGGCATGGCTCCTTCTGGACCGAGGTCGCCGAGGCCGAGCACGGCGGTGCCGTCGCTCAGAACCGCCACCGAGTTCGACTTGATGGTGTAGTCCCACACGAGATCGGTCTGCTCCGAGATCGCGGTGCAGACCCGGCCCACCCCTGGTGTGTACGCCATCGAGAGATCGTCACGAGTCAGCACCGGGAACTTCGGGGTCACCTCGATCTTGCCGCCGCGGTGCCGGTCGAACACCCGGTCGCTGACCGAAAGAAGCTCCACGCCGGGGACCGACTTGGCCGCCTCAACGACCTCCAGGCCGTGCGCCTGCCCGCGGGTCTCGATCAGGATCTGCCGGACAATGACGTCGTCCTGGTGTTCGATGATGTCAATGGTGTCCACGAGTGCGCCTGCCGCACCCAGTGCCGAGGTCAGCTTCCCCAACGTGCCGGGGACGCGCTGAAGTGATACGCGCAGAGTAAGCGTGTTGCCGGCGGACGGACGGATCATCACCATGTCTTGCACCCATTCTCAGGTCGGCGGGCTGTCTTGTGCAGCCCGGATATCACCGGTCGAATGAACGCTGAGCTGAGACCAGGTCGTTTGCCGGTTGGCCACACTGTATCCAGCCGCAGAAGTGATGCTGGGGCGGGGATTGGCAGCGGCCGGGCTGGGCGCGTTGAAGCACCACTGCGGGCTCAGCGGCGGCCACCAGGGCAGCATCCTGACCGGTCGAAGCACGCCAATGGTCGTGGGGCGCTGGTCTTTTCAGCCGCCAACATCGTGCTCATGCAGACGGCTCATCTTTGCGTCCCGGCGTGCGCCGCGTCGGGCGTCGCGATGGGCTTCGGTGGCAGCTTTCAGCTCATTGTCAGGGGCCTCCTCCAACGTGATCAGGGCGTTGTCAGCTCCTGGCGATGCTCGAAGGATCTCGTCGAGCTTGCGTTGGGTGGCCTCCTGAGCGCGGGCCTGCGTGTGCTGGATGACGAAGACCATGGCCAGGGTCGTTGCTGCCGCAAGCGTCGCGAAGATGGTTTCCAGCCGGGCTGGGAACCCGAACACGGCACTGCCCAGGACCCAAAGCACGTCTGCGGTGACCACGGCAAGGGCAAGTGTCGGCTTGGCCGCCCACCGGTCCAGGGCGTGCAGGACGCGGCTGCCCGGGTGTCGCTGCTTGGGCTTTTCGTCCAGTACCTCTGTCACTATCTGCCTCCGCGTCGATGGCTTTCATCAGATCACACTGAACCAGGCCGGGGCCGCGTTCGTGGTCACCGGTATGAAGCCATATGCACTTGCGGCCGGAGCCGCGGTATCCATTCTGCTCGCCGCCTGCAGCTCATCATCGACGCCCGCCGGGACGGCCTCGCCTGCTGCGGCAACGACCGCCGCCAAAGCGTCCAGCGGGATCGTCATCAGTGGTTTCGCGTTCTCCGGGACGCTGACGGTCAAGCCCGGCCAGAAGGTGACGGTCACCAACCAGGACTCGGCCGCGCACACGTTGACAGGCAAGAAGACCCACCTCTTCGACACCGGGAGCATCGCCGCTAACGGGGGGACAGGAACCTTCACCGCGCCGACCAAGCCCGGAAGCTACCCGTTCGGATGTACGTTCCACCCGAGCATGGCAGGCACGCTCATCGTTCAGGGCTGAGACCGGACCTGTCACACCTCGTGGTGGAGCAGCTCCGCCGGAGGGTTCTCCTGTGCGCTCGCGTCTGCCCTGCGCCCGAAGAGCTCCACGGTGTACATCGCAGCAAGGACCATGGCTCCGCCCAGGAGCATCCGGGCGGTGAGTGACTCACCGCCCAACCCCACGGCAAACCCCGCCGCAAAGACGGGTTCAAGGGTCATCACGATCGCGGCGCGCGTGGCCGGCAGGTGTGACTGGGCCCAGGTCTGTGCCCAGATGGCCACGGCGCCGGCCATCAGGGCCATGTAGAGCACCGACGCCCACGCGCCTGCGCTGTTGGGGAGCTCGATGCCGCCGGGGGACGCAGCCATCAGGGACACCACGGCGATCACGATCAGTTGGACTGCGGACAGGCCGGCGGCGCTTGCCGCTGAGGAGTATCGCCCGAGACCGATGATGTGCAGCGCGTAGAGGACGGCCGCGAACAGGGTTACGCTCTCGCCGAAACCGAAACCGAACCCGAAGCCGTTCAGGGACAATGTCACCAGCCCGGCCGTGGCCATGAGAACCGCAAACCAGGTTGACCGGGGGATGGGCTCGCGCAGCAGGACCGCGGTGAGGATGGGGGTCAGTACCACGTAAGTGCCGGTGATGAAGCCCGAGCGGGTGGCCTCGGTGTGCTCCAGACCGACTGTCTGCATGAACTGGGCGACGGCATACACCACCCCCAGGCCAACCCCAACCTGGATCTCGCGTTTGGTCAGGGCCAGAAGCTGTCGCCAGAACACTGCCAGCACGGCCACCGCTGCGATGGTGAAACGGACCGCGAGGAAGTCAGCTGGGGACATCTGCAGGACCACGTTGCGGATCAGGAAGAAAGTCGAACCCCAGATCGCGGTGAGACCTACCAGGAGCAGCGTCGCGACATGGCGCGAGCGGGCCGCGGTCACCAGTGATGGACCTCAGATCACGGTCAGCGTGATGGTCGAGCCCTGGGGTGCCTTGGTTCCCGCGTCGACCGACTGGAGCCTGACCGTTCCGAAGAACCCACCGAACGCCCGCTCGATCTTCACCGTGAAGCCCAGTTGCTCGAGCATCGCCCTTGCAGTGCGTTCCTGCTGGCCGATGACATAGGGGACTGCCACGAGTTTGGGACCTTTGGAGACGACCAGGGTGACCAGATCCCCCCTGTAGAGGGTGCCGGCAGCCGGGGACTGGCTGACCACCGCTCCCTTGGGTACGGTGTCGCTCCAGGCCCGCTTGGTGGCGTCGACCTTGAGCTTGGCCTGCGTCAGGGCCTTCACGGCCTGGTCGACGGGTTGGCCGGTCCAGTCCGCGAGCTGGATCGGCTGACGGCCCTGGCTGATGACCAGCGCGATCGGCGACGCCCGCTTGACGGAGGTGTTGGCGGCCGGCGACGTCGAGATGACCTGGCCCTGGGGGACGGTTTCGTTAAATGCCATGCTGACCGTGGCGACGGTTAGCCGGGCGTCGGTCACCCGTTGCTCTGCGTCGGCCTGGGTACGTCCGATGAGCTGGGGCACGGCATATCGTTCTGGCCCTTGTGAAACGGTCAAAGTGACCGTGGTTCCCCTTCGGACCTGGCGCCCGGCAGGTGGGTCTCCGAGCAGGACCACTCCAGCCTTGACGGTCTCGTCGAACGAGCTGACCACCCTGGCGTCGAGGTGAGCCCGGGTCAGCGCCCTCTCGGCGAGCAGGCTGGTCGAACCGACGACCTTGGGCACCGAGGTCATGGCGCCTGGGCCCGCGATGAAGAAGAACAGGAGCGCCGCTGCCACGACCAGGACAAGTACGATCAGGGCAACCGGCCAGTTGCGTCCCCGCCATGACCAGCTGCGCCCCCACCAGGATGCGATGTGGGGCAGAGTCCAGCGACCGGCCGGCGGGCTGACTCCAGCGCCGCCGGACAACATGCCCTGAGGAACCACCGCGGCTCGGGAAAGGGCCATCGTCGGGTTGGGGCCGGCGCCGAAGGCCCTGGGTTGTTGGTCCAGCTCTGTGGGGGACAGCTCCTGACGCGACCGACGCATCTCCGCGAGCAGCTCGTTGGCATCCCGCGGGCGTTGGTCCGGGTCGCGTGCGCTGGCCCGCGTGACGAGGTGATCGAGCCCGGCAGGCACCGGGTCGACCCGGCTCGAGGGCAGGGGCACTTCGCTGTGAACGTGTTGGTAGGCGATGTGGATCGGCGAGTCACCGATGAAGGCCTTGGACCCGGTGAGCATCTCGAACAGGAGCAGGCCGGCGGCGTAGACGTCACTGCGGGCATCGGCGATCCCGCGTTCGACCTGTTCTGGCGAAAGGTAGGCGACGGTGCCCAGAAGGAGACCGGTCTGGGCGGTCGAGGTGGTTGTGGCGATGGCCCGGGCCAAGCCGAAGTCGGCGACCTTGACGGTGCCGTCATCGCGCAGGATGACGTTCTCGGGCTTGACGTCGCGGTGGATCAGGCCGGCACTGTGTGCTGCCCCGAGTGCTTGCAGAACAGGATCGAAGATGTCCAGAGCAGCCCGCGGGGTCAATGGCCCCTCGGAATGCATGACCTGTCGCAGAGTCAGACCGTTGACCAGCTCCATGGCGAGAAACACCTGGCCGTCGTCCTCGCCTTGGTCGTAGACCGCAACGACATTGGGGTGGCTCAGCTTCGCCGCGGAGCGAGCCTCGCGGCGGAACCTCTCGACGAAGGACTCATCCTTGGCAAGGTCGGCGCGCATGAC
>DAITND010000174.1:0-5372 GCA_036834825.1 Dermatophilaceae bacterium | reverse complement strand
CGCGCCGCCTACCAGCCCGGGGAGGAGCCGGCCTGGGGCGAGCACCGCGGCCCCAACTGCCGGGGCCTGCCCAGTCCGCCCTACAGCCAGGCGAACCCCAAGCCCGGCTGGAATCTCGCCGACGGCACCAACGGCTCCGGCAACCAGTCTCCCAGCGCCTTTCCGTCGGCGGCCTCTGGGCTGCCGTCCTACTTCGCCTCGCCGACGGCCAACACCATTCCTGGCGCTGACTCGGGTCTGGCCGGCACCGCAGGCGAACAGCAAGTGATCGCAAGACTGCTGGCCCAGGATGACTCCGGCGCTCGCCCTTCGGCCATCACCACGTTGTTGGCCGGTCCAATCCTGCGCGGGATGACGGTGAACCAAACATGAAGACCACGTCGAGCCTGGTCAAGCTGATCATCTTCGCCCTCGTCACCATCGTCACCTTCGGGACACTGGCGGCCACCATCGCCAACATCTCCTTCGGTGACCGCTTCACCTACCGAGCTGTCTTTCGCGACGTGACGGGCCTGGCTGCAGGGCAGGACGTGCGCATCGCAGGCGTACGTGTGGGAGAGATCTCCACCATCGGCATCTACAAGGACCGCACCAGCGCAGTCGTGGACTTCACCGTAGACAGAAGCAGCGTGTTGACCCGGGGCACCATCGCCACCATCAAGTACCGCAACCTGATCGGCGAACGCTACCTGGCGTTGGATCAGGGGCAGGGCCCGGCCACCGCCTTGCGCGACGGCGACATGCTCGCCAGAGACCACACCCAGTCCGCGCTCGACCTGACCGTCCTGTTCAACGGTTTCAAGCCCCTCTTCGCAGCGCTTGCACCCAATGACGTCAACCAGCTCTCCGGAGAGATCATCTCGGTCCTACAAGGTGAAGGCGGCAACATCAACGCGTTGCTGTCCCACACCGCTTCCCTCACCTCCACCCTCGCCGATCGTGACCAGGTCATCGGTGCCACCATCACCAACCTCAACGCTGTGCTCGGGACGGTCGATGCCCACGACAAGGCTCTGGGGGACCTGCTGGACCAGCTCCAGCGGTTCGTCTCCGGCCTGGCCGGGGACCGCGCCGCGATCGGCTCGTCACTGACCAACATCAACAACGTGGCAGGACAGACCGCAGACCTGCTCGTCAAGGGCCGGCCGCCGATCAAGCAGGACGTCGCCAACCTCGGGTCGCTGGTCACCTTGCTGAACAAGCCGTCCAGCACCGCCGCGTTCGAGAAGTTCCTTTCGACCAGTCCGGGCAAGATCACGGCGCTCACCCGCACCGCGACTTACGGCTCATGGTTCAACTTCTATCTGTGCCGCGCCAACGGCCGCGTGGTCCTGCCGACGGGCGCGACCACCTCACCGTCCTATGCCGTGACCGCAGCGAGGTGCTCCTAATGATCCCCTTCCGGGAAAGAAACCCCATCCCGATCGGGGCGATAGGCCTCGGCCTGATCGGCCTGCTTCTGTTCGGCGCCTTCAACGCCCAGAACCTCCCGTTGATCGGCAGCGGGGACATGTATCACGCCGCGTTCAGCGAGGCCGGGGGCATCCGCAAGGACGACGACGTGCGCATCGCCGGCGTCAGGGTTGGCAAGGTGACCGGGATCGAGCTTGAGAACGCGCACGTAAGAGTCGATTTCAAGATCACGACTGACGCCGCCTTCGGTCCACAGACGAGCGCATCGATCCGGATGAAGACCCTGCTGGGGCAGAAATATGTCTCGCTCGTACCGAGTGGGGCAGGACAGCTGCCGCCGGATTCTGAGATCCCGCTGGTGCGCACCGTCTCGTCCTACGACATCGTCAACGCCTTCTCGGACCTGACCACCACAACGGAGCGGATCGACACCGGGCAGCTGGCTGGGTCGCTGGACGTGATGGCCAAGGAGTTCCGGGACAGCCCTGCAAACGTGAAGCTGGCCCTGAACGGAATGTCCCGCCTGTCCAGGACCATCGCCTCTCGTGATGCGGGGCTGCGCACGCTGCTGGCCCGGGCCAATCGCGTCAGCGCCACCGTAGCCTCCAGAAACGCCACGACGGCCAAGCTCATCACGGACGCAGATCTGTTGCTCGTCGAGCTGCAGGCACGACGAGAGGCGATCCACACCCTGTTCACCAACACCTCGGACCTGGCCATACAGCTCACCGGTCTGGTGCGGGACAACCGCGCGGCGCTGAAGCCGGCTCTTGACCAGCTGACCACAGTCCTGGCCGTTCTGACCAGACACGAGCGGGACCTCGACAAGACCATCGCCGAGATGGCGCCCTTCACCCGGGTCTACGCCAATACCCTCGGTACCGGACGCTGGTTCGACACCTTCGTTGCCAACCTGACGGTCCCGGTTGGGGTAGTGAAGCCATGAGGATCCCCAACCCGATCAAGTGGATCGACGCGCTGATCGTCAAGGTCGGCGGTAGGCGAGCTCGCGGCGCCAAACCCCGCACCATCGCAGTGCTCGGTAGGGTCGTCGCCTCAGCCGTCGTGGTGGCGCTGGTTGCCGCGGCGTTCGCCGTGTGGCCGCGCAATCAGACGATGCACGTCACAGGGATGTTCTCTCGTGCGGTGGGTCTCTATCCGGGATCCGATGTCCGCGTCCTTGGCGTGCCGATCGGTACCGTCATCTCGGTGACCCCGGAGGGGGACCAGGTGGCCGTGGAGTTCGAGTATGACGCCGCCGTCAAGATTCCGGCCAATGCCATGGCGGCCGTCGTGTCCCCGTCGCTGGTCAGCGATCGCTACGTCCAGCTGTTGCCGGCGTACACGTCAGGACCCGTGATGACCAGCGGCTCAACCATTGACCGGGACCACACCGCGGTCCCGGTCGAGCTGGACCGTATCTCCCAGAGCCTGGATGACCTGATGGTCGCCCTCGGTCCTGACGGTGCGAACAAGAACGGTGCATTGTCCCGGTTGCTCGACACCGGTGCCAAGAATCTGAACGGCCAGGGGAGCGCGATCCACGACACCACCCACGACCTGTCGCTGGCTTTGCAGACACTGGCCGGCGGTAAGGACGACCTGTTCTCGACGGTCAAGAACCTGCAGTCCTTCACGAGCACCCTGGCCACCAACGACTCCCAGGTGCGCAGGCTCAACGGCGACCTCGCCAGCGTTTCCGACCAGCTCGCCGGGGAGCGAGGGGACCTTGGCGCCGCGCTGAAGAACCTGGCCATCGCGCTGAACGAGACGTCGACGTTCGTACACGACAACAGGGCCGTTCTTACGACGAACATCAGCCAGCTCACGGCCGTGACGACCACCATCGCCAGGCAGCGCGACGCCTTGGACGAGGCCCTGACGAACGCTCCCGTCGCGGTGAGCAACCTGCAACACGCTTACAACCCGATCAGCGGGACATTGGACACGCGCAACAACGCCGCACAGCTCGACGACCCGGCCCTATTGATTTGCGCGCTCATCAACGGTCCGACCGGCACGGGCAACACGGACCTGTGCAAGAACATCCAGAAACTACTGAAGGTTCCGGCGCCATGAGCAGGGACTCCTTGATGATCCGCGTAGCTGGTATTTCGCGCCGTGTGGCGACCGCCGCTGTTGCTATCTTGTCGATGGCAGCTCTGAGCGCCTGCCAGGGCATTTATGACCTGCCCCTTCCGGGCGGTGCAGCCAGTGGCGGTGATGTCTACCGGGTGACTGCGGAGTTTGCCGATGTCCTCGATCTGGTGCCTCAGTCGTCGGTCAAGGTCAACCAGGTCACCGTGGGCACCGTGGAGAAGATCGAGCTCAACGGCTGGACGGCCCGCATCACGGTGCGTCTGCCGGACTCGGTCAAGCTGCCCAAGAACGCGGTCGCCGAGTTGAAACAGACCTCACTGTTGGGCGAGAAATACGTCCAGTTCGAGCCGCCGACCGCCGTGGCGCCGGTCGGTACCCTGCGCAACGGTGACAACATCCCGTTGGCCCATACCGGACGCAACACCGAGGTTGAAGAGGTCCTCAGTGCGCTGTCATTGCTGCTGAACGGTGGCGGCGTCGCACAGCTCAAGGTGATCGAGACCGAGCTCTCCCATGCGCTGGGCGGCAACGAGACCCAGATCCGCGACCTGATCGTCCAGCTCAACACCTTCGTGGGCGGCCTGGACAAGCAGAAGTCCGAGATCATTCGCGCGATCGACGGCATCGACGCACTATCGGCCAAGATTGCCGCGCGCAAGAGCGACCTCGCCGCGGCCTTGGAGGCACTACCTAAGGGCCTGAAGGTGCTGGCTGACCAGCGAAAGCAGCTGACCGCGATGCTGACGGCTCTGAGTAACCTGGGCGCGGTGGGGACAAGAGTCATCACTTCCACCAAGGCGGATACGGTGGCTAATCTCCAGGCTCTCGCTCCGGTGCTGAGCCAGCTCGCCAGCGCCGGTGACAGCCTCCCTAAGTCTTTCCAGCTGTTGCTCACCTATCCGTTCCCGGACGAGGCGGTCAACACCATGCGTGGCGACTACACGAACCTTTATGCCACGGCAGATCTTGACCTGCGCACTGTGCAACAGAACCTGGGACAGCCTGGACTACCAACAGTTCCCGTCCCAGGATTGCCCGGCGTCCCGCCCCTGCCATTGCCATCCCTGCCACCCCTGCCGATCCCGTCCCTCCCGCCACTGCTGCCACTCGGTCCGAAGCCGGCGCCGTCATCGTGCATCGGAGCGGTGTGTCTCGGGCAGGGGCCGCAGGGGTCCGGGTCTGGGTCCACGGACTATTCGTGGCTGTCGCTCATGCAGACCGGGGGTGCCGCGTGATTCGGCGATCGACCAAAATCCAGCTTCTGGTGTTTGCCCTGGTCACTCTCGTGACCGTGTCGATCCTGTCGGCCCGGTTCGTCGGGCTGACTGACAAGATCATGGGCGGAACCTACCTGGTCTCTGCTGACTTCGCTGACTCTGGCGGCATCTTCAAAGGTTCCGAGGCGACCTACCGCGGAGTCACCGTCGGCAAGGTCGAGACCCTTCAGCTGAAGAAGGGTGGCGTCCTGGTGCAGGTGCGGTTCGACCGCGGCACACAAATCCCCAAAGACACCCTTGCCGTCGTCGAGAACCGCTCAGCAGTCGGCGAGCAGTACATCGACTTCCAGCCCAGGACTGCCCATGGCCCGATGCTGGGCGCCGGCTCCGTCGTGCCGCGCGTTGACACCCGCTCTCCGGTGCGCATCGACAATCTCCTGCTGCACATCAACAAGACCGTGCAGTCAGTGGACCGCAAGCAGCTTGGCATCGTGGTCGATGAGCTGGGCACGGCCTTCGCCGACGGGGGCACAGACCTGCAGCGCCTGCTGGACTCCGGGGATGCCCTCTCGAAGGCGGCCACCGAAGCACTGCCACAGACGATCAAGCTGATCGACGACGGCAAGATCGTTCTGGACACCC
>DAITND010000173.1:0-5383 GCA_036834825.1 Dermatophilaceae bacterium | reverse complement strand
TCACGGCCTGGCAGAACTGGATCTTCCTCCGGCCCAACGCCTCCGGCCCGGACGGTGCCCTGCGACGTTTCGGCACGGGTCGCAAAGGCGAGTACGACCGCAAGCGGGTCTGACATGGCGCCAGCCTTCAATGCTGCGACGTGGCTGGTGGACCGCCATGTGGAGGAGGGTCGGGGCGACCGCACCGCGGTTCGCGGGTCCTCTCGCACCCTGACCTATGCCGAGCTGGCACAGCTGAGCGGCGACGTCGCCTCGTCCCTGCGCCAACTCGGGCTGCGCCGGGACGACCGGGTCGTCTTCCTGATGTCCGACGACGTCGAGCTGCTGAGCGCCATCCTGGGGGCGTTCCGTGCTGGCGTCGTCGCTGTGCCTGTGTCCACGATGCTCGCCGCGCACGAGGTCGGCAAGATCATTGCCGACTCCGGCGCCCGGGTCGTCTTCGCGACCCATGAGTACGTGGAGGCGGTCTCCGCGGCCATCGACCTGGCCCCGGAGGTGGAGCACTTCGTGCTCGCGGGCGCGGACGCCCTACCGGTTCTGTCGGCTGTGCCAGCGAGGTCGTGGGACGACTTCATCGCCCTCGGGCGTGGTGGCACGAACCAGGACCGCACGGTGGCGGCAACCGACGAGGACGCCTGGGCGCTCTGGCTCTACACGTCGGGCACCACGGGTTCGCCCAAGGGCGCGATGCACCGGCATGCCAACATCCGCCACGTCTGCCAGACCTACGGCGACCAGGTGCTGGGCATCACTGCTCAGGACTCCTGCTTCTCGATCGCCAAGCTGTTCTTCGCCTACGGCATCGGTAACTCGGCGTTCTTCCCCCTATCGGTCGGCGCGACCACCGTGCTCGAGCCGCGGCGCCCCGCACCCGCGGTGGTGCGCGAGCGGATGGAGCAGGACCGCCCAACCCTGTTCTTCGGCGTGCCGACGTTCTACGCCGCCCTGCTCCACAGCGATATTGGCGATGACACATTCGCGTCGGTGCGCCTGGCGACGTCGGCCGGCGAGCCGCTGCCGGCTCCGCTGCAACGTCGCTTCACTGAGCGGTTCGGCGTCCAGATCATCGACGGCATCGGGTCCACGGAGGCCCTGCACATCTTCTTGTCCAACCGCCCCGACGACATCCGCCCGGGCACGACCGGTATCGCGGTGCCTGGCTACGAGCTGGAGCTGCGCGACGCCGAGGCTGAGCTCGTGCCCCGAGGGCAGCCGGGGACCCTGCACGTCCGCGGCGAGTCCATCGCCCTGGGCTACTGGCGCCGAACCGCGGCCTCCCGGCAGGTCTTCGTCGGGCAGTGGTTGAACACCGGCGACACTTATGTGGAGAACGAGGATGGCTCCTACGCCTGCCTGGGCCGAAGCAGCGACCTGATCAAGGCCGGCGGTATCTGGGTCAGCCCCGGCGAGGTCGAGAGCCGGCTGCTCGAGCACCCGATGGTGGCTGAGGCTGCGGTCGTCGGGTTTCCGGACGCGGAGGGGCTCGACAAGCCGGTGGCATGTGTGGTGACCCAGGGCTCGGTCACACAGGACGAACTCATCGCATGGTGTCGGGACGGCCTGGCCCACTTCAAGAGCCCGCGGGCGGTCATCTTCGTCGGCGAGCTGCCCAAGACGGCCACCGGCAAGCTGCAGCGCTTCAAGGTGCGCCATCTCATCGCCGACAACGTCAGTCGAACGGCCGAGCAATCCTCGACCACAACTGAGCAAGGGGTCTACTCATGAGCGCGATCGGAGTCGACCTGCTGATAGTGGGCGCGGGCCCGGTCGGGCTGTTCGGCGCCTACTACGCCGGCGTCCGTGGGCTCACGGTGGCCGTGGTCGATTCTCTGAGCCAGGTCGGTGGCCAGGTCAGCGCGATGTACCCCGAGAAGCAGATCTTCGACGTCGCCGGCTTCCCGGCGATCTCGGGGCGTCAGCTGATCAGCAACCTCGCCGAGCAGGCCGCACCGTACGACCCCCTCTATCTGCTCGGCCAGGAGGCGCAGCAGCTGGACCGGGTTGCCCGCGACGGCGAGCCAGACCTGCTTGTCGTCAAGACCAGTGCCGGCGTCGAGATCTCGACCGGAGCGATCGTCATCACCGGCGGCATCGGCACGTTCACTCCGCGCCCGCTGCCGGCCGGAGAGGACTTCCTCGGCAAGGGTCTGGAGTACTTCGTGCCCTCGTCAGCGCAGTATGCCGGCAAGGACGTCGTCATCGTCGGCGGCGGTGACAGCGCGGTGGACTGGGCGCTGATGCTCCAGCCGATCGCGAGCAGCCTCACCCTCGTCCATCGTCGCGAAGCCTTCCGTGCCCATCATGGGTCCGTCGAGCAGCTCAGGGCCTCTTGCGCCCAGATCGTCACGAACGCCCAGGTAGTGACGGCCAGCGGCAGTGACCAGCTCGAGAGCATCGAGATCGCCGTGGCAGGCCAAAGCGAGCCACGCAGGCTCGCCTGCCAGAAGCTCGTCGCAGCACTCGGCTTCACCGCCAACCTCGGCCCGCTGCGCGACTGGGGCGTGCAGCTGCACGACAACCGGCATCTGGTCGTCGACTCGAGGATGCGCACCAACGTCGCGGGCATCTTCGCCGCCGGAGACATCGCCGACTACGACGGCAAGGTCCGACTGATCGCCGTAGGGTTCGGCGAGGTGGCCACCGCGGTCAACAACGCCGCAGTGCACCTCGACCCCGCCGCCCAGCTGTTCCCCGGGCACTCCACCGACAGCCCGGCCTCGGAGCCCGTGCCGGCCTGACCGGAGTCACACCTCAACAGTCCCAACGCTTTCCAAAGGCAGGAGACTCACCATGCCGTACGTCATCGCCGGGCCGTGCATCGACATCATGGACAAGTCGTGCGTCGAAGAGTGCCCCGTCGACTGCATCTATGAAGGCGACCGCAAGCTATACATCAACCCCCGGGAGTGCATCGACTGCGGTGCCTGCGAGCCGGTCTGTCCGGTCGAGGCCATCAGCCAGGATCGCCGCGTCGCGCAGGAGTACACCGAGTTCGTCCAGGACAACCGCCGCTTCTTCACCGAGCCGCTGCCGGGCCGCGCCGAGCCGATCGGAACACCTGGCGGATCGCACAAGACCGGTCCCATCGGGGTTGACACCCCGATGGTTGCCGAGCGCTAGGCAGTCAGGATGCTGGACGGAATACCGCTGGTCGACGCGCACGTTCATGTGCCGTCACTGACCACTCTTCGCCCCGCCTGGGTTCAATGGGCTCGAGACTTCGGGCCTGACGGCATCCTTGAGGACGTCTGGGACGCGGATGGGCTGCCTCGTCCCGAGCGGCTCGACGAGCTCTTCGCCGCGCAGGGGGTCGACGTCGCCCTTCTTTTCTGCGAGTACAGCCCAAAGGCGACCGGGATGCAGACCTTCGACGACCTGCTGCCGGTCGTCGAGCACAACCCCGTTCGGTTCCGCCCTGTGGCCAACGTGAACCCGCACCTGCACTTCCCGATCGCCGTCGAGCTGGCGCGGCAGCTCGACCTTGGTGCCGCCGCGTTGAAGCTGCACCCGGTGCACGGCGGGTTCCGTTGCGACGACAGGGCCCTGTATCCCGCGTATCAGGTCCTGCAGGAGCGCCAGGTGCCGTTGGTAGTCCACAGTGGGACGAGTTCGTTCCCCGGCTCGGTCAACGAGAACGCCGACCCGGCTTTTCTGCTCCCGGTCATTCGGGACTTTCCAGGCCTCAACATCGTCCTGGCCCATGGCGGCCGGGGCTGGTGGTACGACACGGCGGCCTTCATGGCGCTGTCCAACGAGAGCGTGTGGATCGAGTTGTCCGGTTTGCCGCCCAAGCGGCTGCCAGAGTATTACGCCAAGTACGACCTGGGCCGGCTCGCCCGGCGGTGGATCTTCGGTACCGACTGGCCTGGGGTGCCCGGGACCGCGCAGAACGCTCGGGCGGTAGCCGACCTGCTGGCCGACGACGTCGCATCCGCCGTTCTGGGTGGAAACGCAATGCGCGTGTATGCCGGGCTTGCGCAGCTGTCCGTCGACGCCCCCGTCGGGGCTGCCACGAGCCAGCGAAAAGAGGTCTGAACGATGCCGATCTATGCACTTGACCTACTCGTGCCGCAGATCCACCCGGACGCCTACATCCACCCCGGCGCGGTGGTCATCGGCGACGTCCGGATCGGCGCGCAGTCGTCGATCTGGCCCGGTGCGGTGCTTCGGGGGGACTTCGGACAGATCGTCATCGGCGCGCGCACGTCGATCCAGGACGGCACCATCCTGCACACCACCCAAGAGTGGCCCACCGTGATTGGGGACGACTGCGTCGTCGGCCACAACGCCCACCTCGAAGGCTGCACGGTCGAGAACCGCTGCCTCGTGGGCTCGGGGTCCGTCGTCCTCAACCGCGCGATCATCCGCACAGGGTCCGTCGTCGGTGCCAAGGCCTTGGTGCCGGAGGGCCTCGACGTGCCCGAGAACAGCCTCGCGCTCGGCATCCCCGCCCGGCCCAGGCCCATAGACCCCGAGAAGCAGGCGCAATGGATGGACTTCGCCGTGCGTGAGTACACCGACAACGCCAAGCGCTACCGAAACGGCCTGCGCAGGATCGACCAGGAAGGAAGCCCCGATGCGTGACAGCGACATCCAGGGACGGCCAGCCCGCGAGCTGAGTGACGTGGAGCTCGAGCAACAGGGGACCCAGGCACACGCCACGCGCAACTGGGTCTTCCTGCATGGCAGCGCCGAGCAGTTCGCCCACCACACCACCCGCATGCTCGAGCTGGAACGCGAGTACGTGCGTCGCCACCCCCGACGCACCTGGCAAGGCTCCGGTGGTGCGCCCAAGGACGGCGTAGCGACCGCGCAGGCATGGCGTCAGAGTGTCCTGGGCGTGATTCAGCAGCTCGAGGCGCTCGTCGAGCTGCCCGACCCACCCGCGGCCCCCCCGTTCAGCAGCGACCCCGCAACCGCCTTCCTGACACGGATCGCTGATGCCCCCGGTGGCCGCCTGAACAAGCTGGAGGCACATCAGGTGGCCCGTGAGGTGGGGCTTGAACGGGCCGCTTTGGCCAAGCTCTACAACACCGACCCGCCGTTGCTGGCCACCGAGCTGGAGGACCGCGTGATCACTGATGCTGGCCGGGCCTGGATCGATGGCGCCTCGGCATGAGCGATGCCAGCGCGGCACACCTCGTCTGGGCGTCCGCACGCCAATCGGCCGGTACGGCGGTGCGCTCGCCGGCATGCGCCCGCACGACCTGGCCGCACACGTCATTGGCGAGCTGACCCGCCGGCATCGCGACGTCGGCTGGTCCATCGTCGACGACGTCGTGCTCGGCTGCGCCGATCAGGTCGATGAGGCCAACGGCAACGTGGCGTGGATGTCGGCGCTGTTGGCGGGACTGCCAGGCGGGTCTGGGGACCACGATCAACC
>DAITND010000172.1:0-5450 GCA_036834825.1 Dermatophilaceae bacterium | reverse complement strand
GTCCAGCTGTACACGGTGAGGGACGCTTTGGCGAGCGATCTTCCCGGAACCCTCCGTCACGTCGCCGACCTCGGTTACCGGAACGTCGAGCTGTTCGGCTTCGTCGATCTCGCCGACCAGTACAGCCAACTGCTGCCGTCCGTCGGCCTCGTCGCGCCATCGGCCCATGCACGCCTCCTGGGCCAGGACGTCGCCGTCATCTTCGGAGCGGCCAAGAAGATCGGTGTCACCACGGTCATCGACCCGCACATCGACCGCGAACTCTGGACCACCAAGGACGACATCGCCAAGGCGGCGTCCAGCCTGAACGAGATCGCGAAGATCGGAGCCGACCACGGACTGACGATCGGCTACCACAATCACTGGTGGGAGGCCGAGAACCGTATTGACGGAACCCCTGCACTGGAGGTCTTCGCCGACCACCTCGACGCCAGGGTCATCCTCGAGGTCGACACCTACTGGGCTGAGGTCGGTGGCGTTTCCGCCGCGGATCTGCTGCGCCGGCTCGGTGAGCGCGTCCAGCTCATCCACGTCAAGGACGGCGCCGTCACTCACGACAACCAGGACCAGGTAGCGGTTGGTTCGGGCAAGGTCGACATCCTCGGCATCCTGGCTGCGGCTCCGCAGGCGCTGCGCGTGGTCGAGCTCGATGGCTTCAACGGGGACGTCTTCGATGCGCTCGCCGACAGCTTCGCGTACCTCACGGCGAACGGAGTCTCGGCATGAGCCGTACCGGTCGCGTCGGTGTCGGCGTCATCGGTGCTGGTGTCATCAGCAGCCAGTACCTCGACAACCTGACGGCCTTCCCCGACCTCGAAGTACTCTTCGTCGCCGACATCGACCTGGTACGCGCCAAGGCTCAGGCGGGGAAGTACGGCATCGCCGGCAGCGGAACGGTCGCCGAACTGCTCGCGCACCCCGAGATCGAGATCGTGGTCAACCTGACCATCCCCGCCGCTCACGTCGAGGTCGCCCTTCAGTCTCTCGCCGCGGGCAAGAACGTCTGGACCGAGAAGCCGTTCGCTCTCGACCGCGAGAGCGGCAAGAAGCTGCTCGGCGAGGCCGCCAGGCTCGGCCTGCGCGTCGCTACTGCACCCGATACCTTCCTGGGAGCCGGCCAGCAGACTGCACTGCGCTTGATCGAGGAGGGCGCGGTCGGCACACCGCTTACGGCTCTCGCCCTCATGCAGTCGCCAGGGCCCGACTCCTGGCACCCGAACCCCGACTTCCTCTTCCAAGAGGGCGGCGGGCCGCTGTTCGACGTCGGACCCTATTACCTGACGACGTTGGTGCAGACGTTCGGTCCGGTGAAGCGCGTGAGCGCGGCCGCCTCGACGTCGCGCCCGGTTCGGGTGATCGGCTCGGGCCCCCGTGCCGGCAGCAACTTCGACGTCACGGTGCCCTCACACCACGGCGCACTCATCGAGTTCGAGAGCGGAGCTTCAGCCCAGACGATCTTCAGCTTCGAGTCGCACCGCAAGCGCACCGGGCTCGTCGAGGTTTCCGGCACAACGGGAACGATCGCATTTCCCGACCCGAACACCTTCGATGGCGACTCCGTGGTCTTCGACGGCACCGACGAGGAGGGTCGCAAGGTTCCAGCCGTCGGTTCGAAGTCGACGCGCGGCACCGGTGTTGCCGAACTGGCACAGGCCATTCGTGCGGGTCGGCCGGAGCGCGCCACCGGAGCGCAGGCCTATCACGTGCTCGACACTATGGTTTCGATCGCCGAGTCGGCCGTGCGCGGCGAGACGGTCACGGTCGAGAGCAGCTTCGAGAAGGCCCCCGCCGTTCCAGTGGGTTGGGACCCCACGGTCGCGACCCTCTGATCGGGCACGGAGCGTGAACTCTTCACTGGCACTCCGCGTCGGTTTCATCGGGGGCGGCTTCATGGGAGAAGTGCATAGTCGTGCATCGAGGGCGGCTGGCGCGATTCTCGCCGGAGTCACCTCCTCGAGCATGGCCAGTTCGGAGCGCGTCGTCGGTGCGCTGGGTTTCGAGAAAGCCTATAATTCCGCGGGAGACCTTCTGGCGGACGACACGATCGACGTCGTGCATGTGGTGACCCCGAACGCGACCCACCTCGAATTCGCGCTCGCCGCGATCCAGGCAGGCAAGCACGTCGTCTGCGAGAAGCCGCTGGCGACCTCGACGGCGGATGCCGCGCGGCTGGCCGCCGCCGCCGCCGCCGCCGGCGTCACCGCGACGGTTCCCTTCGTCTACCGGTTCCACCCGATGGTCCGCGAGGCCAGGGCTCGCGTTCGCGCCGGGGAGACGGGGCGTCTGCTCAGTATCCAGGGTTCCTATCTGCAGGACTGGTTGCTGGCTCCTTCCGACGACAACTGGCGGGTCGACGAGAAGCTGGGTGGGCCGTCTCGGGCCTTCGCCGACATCGGGTCGCACCTGTGTGACCTCACCGAGTTCGTCACCGGTGACCGGATCTCGCGCGTTCAAGCGCTCAAGCGCACCGTGTTCGACCAGCGGGCCACCAGTCGTGGCATCACGACGGAGGACCTCGTCGCCGTCCTGGTCGAAACGCGCGGCGGCGCCATCGGCACACTGCTCGTCTCGCAGGTTGCGCCGGGCCGCAAGAACCGACTGCACCTGGAGATCTCCGGTTCCGCCGAGTCCATCGGCTTTGATCAGGAAGATCCTGAGACGCTCTGGCTCGGCCGTCGCACCGGCTCTCAGCTACTTCGCCGTAATCAGGAGGAGTTGAGCGCCGACGCCGTTCGTCTCTCCCTCCTGCCACCGGGGCATCCGCTTGGCTACCAGGACGCCTTCAACGCCTTTGTCGCCGACAGCTACGCCGCCGTCGCCGGCCAGGCACCCGAAGGACTTCCCACCTTTGACGACGGTCTCCGCGCCGTCAGTCTCACGGATGCCGTGCTCGAGTCAGCGCGGTCCGGTTACTGGATCGAAACCTAAGGAAAGAACCGATGACGAACGCCAGCACCGAGGAAACCACTCACCCGGTCACCCTCTTCACCGGCCAGTGGGCGGATCTCACGCTCGAAGAGGTCGCCAAGCACGCGAGCGAGTGGGGCTACGACGGCCTGGAGATCGCATGCTCCGGCGAGCACCTGGATGTGTGGCGAGCTGCAGAGGACGACGCCTATCTGCGGGGCCGCGTCGAGATCCTCGACAAGTACGGGCTCAAGGTCTGGGCGATCTCGAACCACCTGAAGGGACAAGCGGTCTGCGACGATCCGATCGACTTCCGTCATCAGGCGATCGTTGGCTCCAAGGTGTGGGGCGACGGGGACGCGGAGGGTGTACGCCAGCGCGCCGCCGAAGAGTTGAAGCTCACCGCACAGGTGGCGCGCAAGCTCGGCGTGGACACCGTGGTCGGCTTCACCGGGTCGAAGATCTGGCCCTATGTGGCCCAATTCCCGCCGGTTCCCGCTGCGGTCATGGACGCGGGTTACCAGGACTTCGCCGACCGGTGGAATCCGATCCTCGACGTCTTCGACGACGAAGGCGTTCGTTTCGCGCATGAGGTGCATCCGAGCGAGATCGCCTACGACTACTGGAGCACGGTGCGCTCGCTCGAGGCTATCGGTCACCGTACGGCGTTCGGGCTCAACTGGGACCCCAGCCACATGATGTGGCAGGACATCGATCCGGTCGGGTTCATCGTCGACTTCGCCGACCGCATCTACCACGTCGACTGCAAAGACACCCGGCTGCGCCCCAAGACGGGCCGTGCCGGGGTGCTCGGTTCGCATCTGCCCTGGGGCGATCCGCGGCGCGGGTGGGACTTCGTCTCCACCGGGCACGGCGACGTGCCGTGGGAGGACTCGTTCCGTGCGCTAAACTCCATCGGCTACTCCGGCCCGATCTCGATCGAGTGGGAGGACGCCGGCATGGATCGCCTGCACGGCGCGAAAGAGGCGATCGGCTACATTCGTTCGCTGCTGTGGAAGCAGCCCACGGCATCCTTCGACGCCGCCTTCAGCAACCAGGACTGATGCCATGCCACGGACTCTTCGCGCCGGGCAGCGCGCCCAGCTCTTCGTCATCGACGTCACCTCGGGTGAACGCCGGCTCGTGCATGAGTCGCGCACCCGGCTCTTCGAGGCGCCGAACTGGACCCGGGACGGCGCCTGGCTCGTCTTCAACGGCGACGGCCTGCTCTTTCGCCTGCCCGCTGACGGCTTCGGCGAACCGGAACAGATCGACCTTGGCGCCGTTCCCGCGATCAACAACGACCACGTCGTCGCCCCCGATGGGAGCACCATCTATGTCTCGGCCGAGGACGGGCACCTCTACGCGATCCCGGTAGCCGGCGGCTCCCCACATCGCGTGTCAAACGACCGCGGCGCCGACTTCCACCACTACCTGCACGGGGTCTCGCCCGACGGCCAGACTCTCGCGTACATCGGGTTGCGCAAGAACCCCGACGGAACGGCGACCACCAACGTCTTCACCATTCCGGCCGCCGGTGGCACCGACGCACCGTTGACCGATGACGAGTTTGCGGATGACGGAGCCGGCTTCAGCCCCGACGGACAGTGGATCTACTTCAACTCTGAGCGCGGCTCAACGGCTCCCGGGCACGCGCAACTGTTCCGGATGCGCCTGGACGGTTCCGGTCTCGAGCAGCTCACAGCCGACGAGCGCGTCAACTGGTTCCCGCACCCCTCGCCGGACGGCAGTCAGGTGGCGTACGTCAGCTTCCCGACCGGAACGCTCGGACATCCGGCCGACCGTGACGTAATCATCCGGCTCATCCCTCCAGAAGGTGACGTGTTCCGCGACCTGACCGCGGTGTTCGGGGGCCAAGGCACGATGAACGTACCGAGCTGGGCCCCCGATAGTCACCATCTTGCCTTCGTCGATTATCCCCTGGGCGCTTAGCCCAGATCCACCGGTGGGCGGGTGGTTGAGGGCAGGTTCTGATAACGGGTTGGTCCTGGCTGTTTCCCAGGGCCAGCCGGCGGGTAGGTGAAGGCGTAGTCTCCGGGCGCTGGTGGCGATTCTGGCTGGGATGTTTGATCAGTTTGCCGCGGATGGTGCCGGTGGTTGCTTTGGCCAGTTGTGTGCGGGTCAGGGTGGCGGCGGCAGCGCGGGTGAGGTTGAATGCAATGGCTGTGCAGACGAGCCAGGCGGCGTTGGCGGCGAACACGCCGGAGGCTATCTCTGGATGACCACGGCGGCGACGCTCAGGGCTTGGATGGCCGTTCCTCGATCCAGGCTGCCCTTGCCGACGAGCACCGGTACACAATGGCCGTCGAGGAACGGCCTTGACGTCATCGCGGTCAGTGTCCGTTCGTCGTAATTCTCAGCGTCTCGCTATAGTTCGCGGGCGCCGTCGAGTTCGACCAGGGTCGCTTCGGCCGTACCCGCCTGGGTGTGATCCCGGTCGCCAACGCGGTCAACCTGAGCGCGTTCCTAGACGCCAACGTCGAGCCCAGGACTCTGGACATGGAGTCATAATCTGTGCGTGT
>DAITND010000171.1:0-5459 GCA_036834825.1 Dermatophilaceae bacterium | reverse complement strand
CCGGTGCCGTGGTTGGTCATCTGCTCCATCCGGCCCTTGCGGATGGCCAGCAGCTGGGTGATCACCCCGAGATAGTCCTCGGGTGCATCGATCGTCAGGCGCTCGAACGGCTCGTGGACCTTGCCGTCGATCACCCGCGTGACGACCTGCGGCTTGCCAACGGTCATCTCGTAGCCCTCGCGACGCATCTGTTCGACCAGGATGGCCAGAGCAAGCTCACCGCGTCCCTGAACCTCCCAGGAGTTGGGGCTCTCGGTGGGCATGACCCGGATCGAGACGTTGCCGACGAGCTCCCGGTCGATGCGGTCCTTGATCAGGCGTGCGGTGACTTTGGTGCCCTTGGTCCGTCCGACCAGCGGGGAGGTGTTGGTACCGATCGTCATCGAGATCGCCGGCTCATCGACCGTGATCAGCGGCAACGGAATCGGGTTGTCCGGGTCGGCCAACGTCTCGCCGATGGTGATCTCGGGGATGCCGGCCAGCGCGATGATGTCGCCGGGGCCAGCGCTGTCCACGGGCTTGCGCTCAAGTGCCTCGGTCATCAGCAGCTCGGTGATCTTCACTCGCTCGACAGAGCCGTCGGCACGGCACCAGGCGGCCTGCTGACCCTTCTTGATCGTGCCGTTGTAGACGCGGCAGAGCGCCAGACGGCCCAGGAAGGGCGAGGCGTCCAGGTTGGTGACGTGAGCCTGCAACGGAGCCTGATCGTCGTAGCGGGGTGCTGGGATGGTCTCCAGGATCGCCGCGAAAAGCGACTCCAGGGTGGCCTCGTCCGGCATTTCGCCGTTCTCGGGACGGGTCAGTGACGCGCGCCCGGCACGAGCCGAGGCGTAGACGATCGGGAAGTCCAGCTGCCCGGATGTCATGGCGGCATCATCTAGCAGGTCCATGAACAGCTCATAGGTGTCGTCGACGACCTCGGCGATGCGGGAGTCGGGGCGATCAACCTTGTTGATGCACAGGATGACCGGCATCTTGGCAGCGAGCGCCTTGCGCAGGACGAACCGCGTCTGCGGCAGCGGTCCCTCGGACGCGTCCACGAGCAGGACGACACCATCGACCATCGACAGACCGCGCTCGACCTCGCCACCGAAGTCGGCGTGACCGGGAGTGTCAATGATGTTGACGGTGATGCCGTCGGGGTGGCCTGCCTTCTCGGCGGCCGGGCCCTTGTATCGCACCGCGGTGTTCTTGGCGAGAATGGTGATGCCCTTCTCGCGCTCAAGATCACCGGAGTCCATGGCACGCTCGTCCACGTGCTGATGGGCACCGAAGGCGCCCGACTGCCAGAGCATGGCGTCAACGAGCGTGGTCTTTCCGTGGTCGACGTGGGCGACGATGGCAACGTTGCGGATGTCACCGCGGGTTTGCATGGGCATGGGACAATTCTCTCAGCAATTGAGTGCGCTCATGACCACGCACGGTCGAGGGCACGAGCGGTCCAGCTCGGCCGCGGGCCGTTCAGTTGATCAGTGCAGCCAACGCCGCGATGATCTCGACGTCTGCCGGAAGCCAGCGCACGGCGTGGAGCTCGAACTTGGTGAGCACCCTCAGCCGGTCGTGGTCCTCCAGTGGGCGCGGCTCGCCAACAGTGATCCGCGCCAGCCACACCTGCATGACGAATCGCTCGCCCAGCGGCCAGGCTCCGGCCGCGGGGCCTGGCACGAGGGCGCCGAGCTCGATCTCGACCCCGAGCTCCTCGCGGATCTCGCGCTGCAGCGCATCCCGTGGCAGTTCCCCCGGCTCGACCTTTCCGCCCGGCAGCTCCCACCCGCCGGCGAGCTCTGGGGGCTCGGTCCGCCGGCCGCTCAGCAGCGTTGTCGGCCGGGAAAGGTCGTCGACGATCGCCGCGGCGACAACGAGGGCTGGGATGTTGGTGGGTGTCTGCATGATCGCGGGACAGTCTGCCCGCTGGCCGGTGCCAGCGACCTGTCCGGGGTCCTACGGTGATCCGGGAGCGAGACTGATCTGGGTGCAACAGGAAGAAGAGTCAGAGACTGCTCGACAAGCCGGTGAGCCGTTGTCAGGGTGGAACCATGAGCCGACTACTGAGCGACGAGGAGATCACCCGAGCGCTGGGCAACCTGCCAGGATGGCGACGAGACGGCGACAGCCTGTTGGCCTCATACGATGCCCCTGACTTTCCCACCGCGGTGCAGCTGATAGTGGAGGCCGGCGACGAGGCCGAGCAGATGGGCCATCACCCAGATGTCGACCTGCGCTGGAAGCTCACCCACTGGAAGTTGTCGACACACTCCGCGGGCGGCCTGACCCAGCTCGACATCGAGCTGGCGCATCGGATCTCACAGGCAGCGGCTCGACTGGCAGCAGTGACAATAGAGTCGACAGCGTGAGCCAAGACGATGGAGCCGACATGAGCGAGCAGGCCCTTGACCATGACGAGCCCCACAAGGGCAACATCGCCCTTCGGCTGAACTGGCTGCGAGCCGGGGTCCTCGGGGGCAACGACGGCATCGTGTCAACGGCTGGCATCGTCCTGGGTGTGGCCGGGGCAACGGCGACACGGAGCACGATCCTGACCGCGGGCGTCGCCGGCCTGGCCGCCGGCGCGATGAGCATGGCGGTGGGTGAGTACGTCTCGGTCAGCTCCCAGCGCGACACGGAGCACGCGCTGCTCGAAAAGGAACGGGGCGAGCTGCGTGACTCCCCTGACGAGGAACTCGCAGAGCTCACCGATATGTATGCTGCCAAAGGGCTTTCGCACGACCTGGCGGCCGAGGTGGCAGAGCAGCTGACGGCACTGGACGCGCTCGCGGCGCACGCCGAGGTGGAGCTGGGCATCAACCCCAGCAACCTGACCAGCCCGTGGCACGCGGCCTTCGCGTCCTGGGTGTCGTTCACGCTCGGTGCCGTGCTTCCGCTGATCGCGATCACCGTGCCGCCCCCAGCACTGCGCGTGCCGATCACGGTGGTCGCAGTGCTGCTAGCCCTGGGTGTGACCGGCATCGTGTCGGGCCGACTGGGGAAGGCTCCGCTGGCAAGACCGTTCTGGCGTAACGTGATCGGCGGATCGGTGGCTATGGCCGTCACCTATGGCATCGGCTCACTGTTTGGCCACGTGGCGCTCTAGGTTCTTGCGGGGACTGGCTCAGCGACCTAGATCAGGGACCAGGACCACCGACCAGGATCAACGGCTTTTAGCCGTCGGCAGCGTCTGGGACAGACACGTCGCCAAGATCCGCCGCAGCGCGTCTCGCTCTGCACTGGTGACCCAGGATACGTACTTCGCCTTCACTGTGATCTGCAGCGCGGCCCCATGGCAACGGTGGGACCGGTCGGTAGCAACCAGGTTGCCGCGTCGCCGTCGCTCTTGCGTTGGTTGGTGGGCCGTCGACAGCGAGCAGGTTGAACAGGTCATTCGCAAGGGCGGTACTGCGGGCGTCGACCACTGCTGGGCGCCCTTCTCTGCCGTGCATCTGAGCGCGGAACAACGTGGCCGATCTGGAAAGTGCTGGACGTGCTCGGGCCACGGACGAACCAGATGGTCTCGCCCGAATAGGGGTCATCAAGGGGGCCGGAGAGCGAGGCAGCCGGCTGGTCCCCGACTTGACTGCGCACGGCGTGAGGTCACGTCGTAGGAAGTCGTTGCGGGTGTCGGCGCCATGGCGATCGACGTCCGCCCAGGCCTGGCCGAAGAGCGCACGGTCCTAGCCTGTCTTCGGTGCACGTCCCTTGGCCACAAGAGTGGCCAGCACTGCAAGGCCGATCCTGCCTGTGCCGACGAATTCGATGGTTCGCCCGTACTGCCCGGGCCCGCAGCACTGGGTAACGGCCAGGGGATTGCCACCGGAGTGCAGGCCCCGACCAAGGTCACGATCAAGGCGGAGACAACTTCCAGGCACACCAGGTGATGCCAACGTGCCGCGAGCGAATTGGAAGGTATCCGGCCACCATGGCGTCGCGTCGCGTCAGGATCGGACGCTGTGATCCTTATGGGTGGCGTGGGCTGCATCCCAGGATCAGCGAATCGACTGCGCAGTGGGCCTGCTGCTGAGGCAGACTGCTCACATGGCCCTGGGCATGGTGTGCGCACTGTTCGCAGCTGTGGGCTACGGCACCGCATCCGTCCTCCAAAGCGTTGCCGCGCGCAAAGCCGACTCCAGCCCCGGCCTTGATCCGCGGCTTCTGGTGCGTCTGGCGCGATCGCTACCCTATGTGTCAGGGCTCGGCCTCGATCTGGCCGCCTTCGTGGCTTCACTGGTGGCCCTGCGGACGCTGCCACTGTTCTTCGTTCAGTCCGCCGTCGCCGCGAGCGTCGGGGTCACCGCGGTCATCGCGGCAGCCATTGGTGTCCGGTTACGGGGCCGTGAGATCGCATCACTGGTCGTGCTCGGCGCTGGGCTGCTGCTCCTGGCTGCATCGGCCCAGCCGGATCGGGGCACGCCTTTGACCCTCGGAGTCCGGTGGGGGCTGCTCTCCTGCGCGGTCGTCATGGGTGCCGCAGGGGCGCTCGTCGCCCGAGGCAACGGACGATCAAGCGCACACGCCCTTGCTGTCCTTGCAGGACTCGCCTTCACGGTCGTCGCCATCACGGCTCGCAGCCTGACAGTGCCCAGTCCGCTGTGGCATGTTCTGGCCGACCCCGGATTGTGGGCCATCCTTGCCCTGGGCGCGCTGGGGATGCTGCTTTTCACCACGGCTCTCCAACGCGGGTCGGTAACCAGTGCCACCGCCTTGACGTTCGCCGTCGAGACGATCGTTCCAGCAGGCATCGGCCTGGCATTTCTCGGAGACAGCACCCGCCCTGGTTTCGCCCTGGTGGCGGCTGTTGGGTTCGTCCTCACCATCGCAGGGACATTGGCCCTCGCGACGGACCCCACAGGTGTCTGGCTAGAATCCGCCTAACAGAACCGTCGCTAGGAGATGTCAATGCTTTCAACCAGTCCCGGCTACTCGATCACCGTCCGCGTTGAGGTCCCCCCTGGGGCGACAGCGACGGCCGCACTCACCACTGCAGTGGGCTCGGCGGGTGGCGCTCTCACTGCTCTTGACGTCGTCGAGAGCCAGACGGACCGCATGGTGGTGGACGTCACGTGTGACACCTCGGACGAGACGCATGCCGACGTGATCACCAAGGCCATCGCCGAGATCCCCGGTGCGAAAGTGCGCAAAGTAAGCGATCGCACCTTCCTCATGCACCTCGGCGGCAAGATCGAGGTCACCCCCAAAGTGCCGCTGAAGCACCGCGACGACCTCTCCCGCGCCTACACCCCCGGGGTGGCCCGCGTCTGTCTGGCCATCGCTGAGCACCCCGAGGACGCCAGACACCTGACCATCAAGCGAAACACGGTGGCCGTGGTCACCGACGGCTCGGCGGTGCTGGGTCTGGGCAATATCGGGGCGGCCGCCGCTTTGCCCGTGATGGAGGGCAAGGCAGCCCTGTTCAAGCAGTTCGGCGGCGTCGATGCCTGGCCGGTCTGCCTGGACACCCAGGACAC
>DAITND010000170.1:0-5470 GCA_036834825.1 Dermatophilaceae bacterium | reverse complement strand
CAAGAGATCAGCGAAATCGTGGGCGGCGCCGACGCCCTCGCGTCCGCCAAGTAAGAGGGTAGAGAGAGCACATGACTGCCGTAACCAACGAGGGTGCCACCGCGCCTCAGCACGAGGCCGGAGCCGGTCGGGTCTCCCGCATCATCGGCCCGGTCATCGACGTCGAGTTCCCCGCTGACCAGATGCCAGCGATGTACAACCTGCTCACCGTCATGGTTGAGCTGTCGGGTGAGAAGAAGAGCCTCAATCTTGAGGTCGCCCAGCACATCGGGGACAACATGGTCCGCGCCATCTCGCTGCAGCCCACCGACGGTGTGGTTCGCGGCGCCCCGGTGAAGGACTCCGGTGGCCCGATCAAGGTGCCCGTCGGTGATGTCACGCTCGGTCACGTGTTCAACACGACCGGCGACTGTCTCAACCTCAAGGGCGACGAGAAGCTCGAGGTCGGCGAGCGCTGGGGCATTCACCGTCCGGCGCCGGCCTTTGACCAGTTGGAGTCCAAGACGGTCATGTTCGAGACCGGCATCAAGGTCATCGACCTGCTCACGCCGTATGTCGAGGGTGGAAAGATCGGCCTGTTCGGTGGTGCCGGTGTCGGCAAGACGGTCCTGATCCAGGAGATGATCGCCCGCGTCGCCAAGGACCACGGTGGAGTGTCGGTGTTCGCCGGTGTCGGTGAGCGCACTCGTGAGGGCAACGACCTGATCGTCGAGATGGATGAGGCCGGCGTGCTCGGTCAGACTGCTCTGGTGTTCGGCCAGATGGATGAGCCGCCGGGCACCCGTCTTCGGGTTGCGCTGTCAGCTTTGACGATGGCCGAGTACTTCCGCGACGTGCAGAAGCAGGATGTGTTGTTGTTCATCGACAACATCTTCCGCTATACCCAGGCCGGTTCCGAGGTCTCCACGCTTCTGGGCCGGATGCCGTCGGCCGTGGGCTACCAGCCCAACCTCGCCGATGAGATGGGTGTGCTGCAGGAGCGCATCACCTCCACGCGCGGCCACTCGATCACTTCGATGCAGGCGATCTATGTGCCCGCCGATGACTACACCGACCCGGCACCGGCTACGACGTTCGCCCACCTGGACGCCACCACCGAGCTGTCACGCGATATCGCTTCGCTGGGTATCTACCCGGCAGTCGACCCGCTGACCTCCACTTCGCGAATCCTGGACCCTCGTTACATCGCCCAGGACCACTACGACACCGCGGTCCGGGTGATCTCGATCCTGCAGCGCAACAAGGAGCTTCAGGACATCATCGCGATCCTGGGCATCGACGAGCTGTCCGAAGAGGACAAGATCCTGGTTAACAGGGCCCGTCGTATCCAGCGGTTCCTGTCTCAGAACACCTATGTTGCCAAGCAGTTCACGGGCCTGGAGGGTTCGACGGTGTCGCTGGCCGACTCGATCGAGGGCTTCAGCAAGATCGCGGACGGTGAGTATGACCACGTCGCCGAGCAGGCGTTCTACATGTGTGGAGGTCTGGATGATGTCGAGCGTCAGTGGGCTGAGATCCAGAGGAATCTCTGATCTTCAAGCTGGGGCGTAGAAATGGCGGACACACCTTGGGACCGAAGGTGGCACAGTGAGCGGTCATCCTCGGATTCCCGTTAGAATAAACGAATACGTTCGTGACAGGAGGAACCCGTGAGTCAGTTGCATGTCGAGCTGGTCGCCCCAGATCGCAAGGTCTGGGAAGGCGACGCCAAGCTGGTTACCGCGCGTACCGTTGAGGGCGAGCTGGGAATCCTGCCGGGTCACACGCCGCTGCTCGGGATCCTGGTCACCGGCGACGTTCGGATCGAGTCCCTGGCAGGTCAGGTACACGCGGCCACGATCGACAGCGGTTTCATCTCGGTTGATCACGACCGTGTCACCATTGTTGCCGAGGCTGTTGAAGCCTCCCGGATCAACGCCTGAGCCTACGGTGAACGAACTGTGGCTCACCAGCGAGTTCTTGGCTGGCGGCTGCCTGTTCATTGTCATCTTCGTGTTGTGCGCTGTCTTCATTCGGCGACGGCTGATCGCGCGCGGCAAGCCTCTGACTGTTTGTGCGCTGCGAGAGTCCGCTGCTGGCCGCTGGCGCTTCGGGTTAGTGCGCTACGGCGCGACCGGACTCGAGTGGTTCACACTCACCGGGATCTCGTTGCGGCCGGCCAAACGCTGGGAACGCACCCTGCTTGAGTTCGGTGCGGGCCGGCCCCTGGAACCTGGGCAACGGCCGGAGACCCTGATCACTGGCGCGATGAGGGTCGACTGCACCTATCGCGGGGCGCGTTTCGAGATCGCTCTTGCGCAGGCTCCATACACGGCGCTGCGATCCTGGCTCGAAGCCGCTCCGCCCGGACGTAACTCCTACGTCGCCTAGTTCGTCGCCGGCCGCCTTGGCGTCACCTGGTTCTCGGTCGACGGCACGCCTTAGTCCTTTGCCTCCGGCCCCTTTGCCTGTGCTCGTCCGCCGCCCGGCTGCCACAACACGTCCCCGCCGATGTCGAGGTTGGCAACCCGTCCCAGGATGAACAACAGGTCTGAGAGACGGTTGAGGTACTTGGCGGTGAGGGGGTTGATCCCGCCCACTCCCTTGGGGCTGCCCTCGGGCGCAAGCTGGTCGCCATAGGTCTCCAGGGCCGTCCAGGCGGAGCGCTCGGCGCGGCGAACCACCGTCCTGGCCACGTGAAGGTATGCCGACCCGGGTGTTCCGCCGGGAAGGATGAACGAGCGCAGCTTCTCCAGCTCGTCATTGAAGCGGTCGCAGTCGGCCTCGAGCTCGTCGACCCAGATGTCCAGCACGCGCAACGGCGGGTACTCGTAGCTGGCGGCCAGCGGTGTGCACAGGTCCGCGCCGATATCGAAGAGATCATTCTGTATCCGGACCAGCACCGTACGGACATCCTCGCGCAGCTCCGCGCAGGTGAGCGCCACGCCGATGGTGCTGTTGGCTTCGTCGGTGTCGGCGTAGGCGATCAAGCGGGGGTCCGTCTTGGTGGTGCGACTGAAGTCCCCGAGCGCTGTACTGCCGTCGTCGCCGGTGCGGGTGTAGATCCTCGTCAAGTTGACCATGGACGGAATCCTCTCAGACTTGGCACCGGTAGGCTCACCAGTGATGGAGCGGTTTCGTGTTGTCGGTGGTGCCAGCCTGCGGGGAGAGGTCTCGGTTGTTGGCGCCAAGAACAGCGCACTGAAGCTGATGGCGGGGGCCTTGCTGGCCGTGGGCAGGACGCACCTGAGCAATGTGCCTGCAATCATTGACGTGACGATCATGGCCGAGCTGCTGCGGCGGCTCGGGTGCACGGTCGACTACGACCCCGACTCTGGGGTCGTCGAGCTCGACGTCCCCGAAACCATCATGCACCGCGCTGACTACGAGCTGGTTCGGGCGCTGCGGGCTTCCATCTGTGTCCTGGGCCCGCTGGTGGCTCGCTGTGGCAGGGCGGATGTGGCGGTCCCCGGCGGTGACGCGATCGGATCCCGGGGTCTGGACATGCACGCCTCGGGTCTGGAGACGCTGGGAGCCACGGTCCATGTCAACCATGGTTACCTCATCGCCGAGGCGCCGGCTGGCCTTCATGGGGGCGACATCCGACTGGATTTCCCCAGCGTCGGCGCCACCGAGAACATCCTGATGGCAGCGGTGCTGGCCAAGGGAAGGACCACGGTCAGAAACGCTGCGCGCGAGCCTGAGATCGTTGACATCGCAGCGTTCCTGTCCAAGATGGGGGCCCGGATCGAGGGCGCAGGAACATCGGTCATCGCGGTGGAGGGTGTCAGCGCCCTGAGCGCGGTGTCGCACGAGGTGGTGCCTGACCGTATTGCGGCCGGCACGTGGGCTTTTGCCGCCGCCACGACCGGTGGAGACGTCGAGGTGGTCGGCGCTGTGCCGGCACATCTGAGCACAGCACTTGATCTGTTGGCGGGGGCCGGTTCGGACATCACCGTGACCGATCGTGGATTCCGAGTGGTCGCGTCAGGGCGACCAGCGGCCTTTGACGTTGCCACCTTGCCGTACCCCGGTTTCCCCACCGACCTGCAGCCCTTTGCCCTTGTCTACAACGCGGTGGCCCTCGGCAGCGCCATGGTTACCGAGAACGTCTTCGAGGCGCGTTTTCGCACCGTGCAGGAGCTTGCTCGGCTGGGTGCTCAGGCGCGGGTCGATGGCCACCACGTCATGCTGCACGGCGTCGAACGGCTTTCTGGGGCTCCCGTCCAGGCGAGTGACATCCGGTCGGGGGCTGCGCTGGTCATCGCCGGCCTGGTCGCCGATGGCGAGACGACGGTCAGCAGAGCCCATCACATCGACCGCGGCTATGCGGGCTTTGCCGAGGCGCTGCGCCAGCTCGGGGCCGATGTCACCCGCGAACCGGACGAGGCTGCGCGCTTTCTCTGAGTTCCTGGTCCGGGGCTCTTGCTCAGGGCGGAGTCCTTTTCGCTGGGTCGTTCTGAATCGTTGCTGAATCGTTATCACCAGCCTCCCGGGGGTTTGGCCTGTGAAGGCGTCAAGATAGGCACAAGTCACGGGGTTGATTTCCGGGCGAGAACGATGGCTCGAGGGGGATGTGAGCATGGTCTTGATCGCTGTGGGGAGGCAGCCAGTGCGTGTTGTGGAGATGTCAGAAGGACAGGAGGTCTCGGTCTTCGGTCGTCTGGATGTGAACACGGTGGCCGAGGTCAGGCTGGCATTGCACAAGATCCTGGATCGGGGAGTCGGCGACCTGTTGATCCATCTGGTCGAGGCTGAGGTCCATGACGCCACTGGACTCGGGGTGATCGTCGGCGTCCATCATCGTGCGCGCCGTTTGGAGCGCCGGCTGGTACTGGTCGATGTCTCACCCCGCCTGGACCGTTTGTTGCGTGCCTCCCATCTGCATCGGGTCCTGGCGCGTGGGCCAGGAGGCGATGTTGTCACCATGGTGCCTATGAGGCAGGCCGGGGTGCCTGTCACGGACAGCGTGGTAGAGGTCAGCGAGATTGTGGTGCCTGTCACCGAGGCTGTGGAGCTCCTTAACGGGACCGTGGTGCCCCTGGGCGAGCCTGTGGTGCCTTTCACGCCGTGAGGGCCTCCCAAGGGGGCTGCACCAGCCGGTAGATTCAGCGTTATGTCAAAGGCACAAACGGATCGCCCCAGCAATGGCCCAGACAGTGGCCCAGGCAATCGCCCAGGCAATCGCCCAGGCAGGGACCCTGCGTGGGTCATGCGCACGTACGCCGGCCACTCCAGTGCCATCGCGAGCAACGAGCTCTTCCGGCGCAACCTGGCCAAGGGACAGACCGGTCTTTCGGTAGCTTTTGACCTGCCGACGCAGACCGGGTACGACCCCGACCACGCGTTGTCCCTTGGTGAGGTCGGCAAGGTAGGTGTGCCGATATCGCACGTCGGCAACATGCGCGCGCTCTTTGCGGACATACCACTGGCGCAGATGAACACCTCGATGACCATCAACGCCACCGCGATGTGGCTGCTCGCGATGTAC
>DAITND010000169.1:0-5475 GCA_036834825.1 Dermatophilaceae bacterium | reverse complement strand
GATGAACACCTCGATGACCATCAACGCCACCGCGATGTGGCTGCTCGCGATGTACCAGGTGGTTGCTGAGGAGCAGGCCGTCGCGGACGGTCAGGATCCTGCGGCGGTGGTGAAGGCGCTCACCGGGACGACCCAGAACGACATCATCAAGGAGTACCTCTCACGCGGGACCTACGTCTTTCCGCCTCAGCCCTCTATGCGGCTGATCACGGACATGGTGGCGTACACGGTCGCGAACATCCCCAAGTGGAACCCGACCAACATCTGCAGCTATCACCTCCAGGAGGCCGGTGCGACGCCGGTGCAGGAGATCGCGTTCGCCATGTGCACCGCCATAGCGGTCCTTGACGCGGTCCGCGACTCGGGTCAGGTCCCCCCCGAGCGCTTCGGCGAGGTCGTCAAGGCGATCTCCTTCTTCGTCAACGCCGGCGTGCGGTTCGTCGAGGAGATGTGCAAGATGCGCGCGTTCGTGCAGCTGTGGGACGAGCTCACCCTCAGTAGGTATGGCGTGACCGACCCCGCTCAGCGCCGGTTCCGCTACGGCGTCCAGGTGAACTCGCTGGGTCTGACCGAAGCCCAGCCGGAGAACAACGTCCAACGAATCGTGTTGGAGATGCTGGCCGTCACTCTCTCCAAGGACGCACGGGCCAGAGCCGTTCAGCTGCCGGCGTGGAACGAGGCGCTGGGGCTGCCCAGGCCGTGGGACCAGCAGTGGTCCCTTCGGATGCAGCAGGTGCTGGCCTTTGAGTCCGACCTGCTGGAGTACGGCGACCTGTTCGCCGGATCCAGCGTCGTCGAGGCCAAGGTGAGCGAGCTGCTCGATGGAGCCAGGGCTGAGATCGACAAGGTCCAGGAGATGGGGGGTGCGGTGGCGGCGGTCGAGTCGGGCTACATGAAGTCGGCGATGGTCGCGTCACACTCACTGCGGCGCCAACGGATCGAGGCCGGCCAGGACATCGTGGTGGGGGTCAACAAGTTTGTGACGACCGAGCCGAACCCGCTCACGGCCGACCTCGATGCGGCGATCATGACGGTGGACCACGACGTCGAGGCCAGGGCCGCCGCCGCGGTCATCGCCTGGCGAAGGGATCGCGACTCCACCGAATCCGGTCGCAGAGCAGCCGAGTCGGCGCTGGCCCGACTGGCCAGCGACGCACGCTCCGGAGCCAACCTGATGAAGGCGTCCCTGGACGCCGCCCGGGCCGGTCTCACCACAGGGGAGTGGGCCCAGGCCCTTCGGGACGTCTTCGGGGAGTTCCGGGCGCCCACAGGGGTTTCCGGGTCAGTGGGGGTCAGCGAGGCGGCCGTGGGGGGCGAGCTTGCGAAAGTACGAGAGCGGGTCCGCGCCACCGGTGTTGAGTGTGGCGCACGACTGCGCCTCCTGGTGGGCAAGCCCGGCCTTGACGGACACAGCAACGGCGCCGAGCAGGTCGCGGTCCGGGCACGAGATGCGGGTTTCGAGGTCATCTACCAGGGCATCCGGCTCACTCCCGAGCAGATCGTCGCCGCCGCCGTGGCCGAGGACGTCCACTGCGTCGGCCTCTCGATCCTGTCGGGCTCGCACATGGAGCTGGTTCCGCGCGTGCTGGATGGGCTGAAGGCAGCCGGCGCCGGTGATCTGCCCGTCATCGTCGGCGGCATCATCCCCGACAGCGACGCCACGACCCTGCGCGCGATGGGGGTTGCTGCCGTGTTCACTCCCAAGGACTTCGGGCTGACCGAGATCATGGGCGGCATCGTGGATGTGATCCGAGCGTCGCGGGGCCTGTCCGCTCAGTAGCGAGCACAGGATCCCGATCGGCTCCAGCACCTCCGACCGGCATGACGGATCGCGTGAATCGAGGTGAGCCCGCTGGGCACGACGAGGTTGTCGGTCTTCATCGCCACGAGCATTGACGGGTACATCGCGACTGCCGACGGGAGTCTGGCCTGGCTGCAGGAGGCCGCGAGCAGCCAGGAGGACTACGGGTACCAGTCATTTCTGAACAGCGTGGACGGGCTCGCCATGGGACCAGGGACCTATGACCACATCGCCCATCTGGACCCGATGCCGTTCGGGGCTCGACCGGTGTTCGTGTTCACCCACCATCGGCCGGCCGCGCGAGGGGGTCACGTTCTGGCAGGTCTCACCTCCAGTCGCGCTGGAGCGCTGGAACAGGATGGGGCTGGGCCGGGTCTACGTCGACGGTGGCGCTCTCATCAGCGACTTCCTCGGGCAGGGGCTGATCGATGACCTGGTCCTGACCAAGGTCCCCGTTCTGCTGGGCGACGGCCTACCCTTGTTCCACCCGATCCCGCTGAGCACCCGGTTGCGACTGGAGGCAGTCAAGACGTGGCCCAGCGGCTTTGTGAACCTCACCTACTCCAGAGTGAAGAAAGGTGGCTGATGAGCGATCTGCAGTGCCCTGCCACCGTGCTCATCGCCCGCCATGGCGAGGCGATGACTGCCGTGGACGGCGTCCTCTCAGATGACGACGGCCCGCTGACGGTTAAGGGCCGGGGGCAGGTGCACGACCTCGTGGGGCAGGTACGTGGGCGCCGGGTTGCCGCGGTGTACAGCAGCCGGGCGCGACCCAGTGTCGAGTCGGCCGAGCTGGCGGCATCCGAGCTGGGCCTGGCTCCCGTGGCCGTCGACGGGCTGCAGGAGTTCTCGGTGGGTGACCTCGCGGGTGCGAGCTTCCATGATGAGGCGCGGTTCACGGAGGCGATCGAAGAGATCGCCGACGTCCATCGAGGCGAGACCGTACTCGTCTTCAGCCACGGCGCGGCGATGTCGCTGGCCATCCCAAGGCTCGCCGCCAACATGCGAAATGACCTTGCCAGACAACGCGTCCTGCCCAACTGCGCCGTCGCAGAGGTGGAGGTTGACTCCGATGGCTGGCGGCTCGTGTCGTGGCCGAGCGTGACGGACTCAGAACAACCGTGAGCCCACGTCGTCGATGCCCCTGAGGGCGTCGTAGTCCAAAGTCACGCATCTGATGCCGCGGTCCTTGGCCAGGGTGCGCGCCTGTGGCTTGATCACCTGGGCGGCAAAGACACCGACGACCGGCGCGAGATGGGGGTCCCGGTTCAAAAGCTCGAGGTAACGGCTGAGCTGCTCGACGCCGTCGATGTCCCCCCGGCGCTTGATCTCGACCGCGACGCAGGCCCCGGAAGCGTCCTTGCACAAGATGTCGACGGGCCCGATGGCGGTCATGAACTCCCGCCGGACCAGGGTGTATCCCTGGCCCAACGTGGCGATGTGCTCTGCGAGCAGCCTCTGCAGGTGAGCCTCGGCGCCGTCTTTGACCAGACCGGGGTCCACTCCGAGCTCATGTGCAGAGTCATGCAGCACCTCGTGCAGCCGAACCCGAAGGCGGTCGTCGGACTTGGCGTGCTGGACCACCCAGATCGACTCGACGCCCTCGGCGATCTCGTCCTGCTCGGGGTCGACCTCGGCCATGGCACACGGGGGTGACATCCAGTTCAGCGGTTTGTACGAGCCGCCGTCGCTGTGCACGAGCACCGACCCGTCCGCCTTGACCACCAGCAGTCGGGTCGCCAAAGGCAGGTGGGCCTGGAGCCGACCTTCGTAATCCACGCTGCAGCGCGCTATGACCAGTCGCACGGCGGGTATCTTACCCAGCCGGGAGGCGAATGTGACCAGCGCCTCCCAGGGGTCCCCCCTCCATAATTGGGGTTCCTCTGACAGACTCAGCGACATGGCTCATGACTTCACTGCAGTTGGCGTGATCGGACTCGGCACCATGGGTGCAGGCATCGTGGAGGTGTTCGCCCGTAACGGCCTGGACGTCGTGGCGGTCGAGGTGTCACCAGAGGCAGCAGAAAAGGGCCGGGGGGTCCTGCGGCACTCGACCGACCGGGCTGTTGCCAGGGGCAAGCTGACCGAGCAGGAGCAGAGCGAGCTGCACGACCGGGTGCGCTTCACCTCCGACCTGTCCGACCTGGCGGAGTGTGACCTCGTGGTCGAGGCCGTGCCCGAGCATCTCGACCTCAAGCGCGACATCTTCGCCCAGCTGGACCAGATCGTGAAGCCGGAGGCGATTCTGGCCACCAACACCTCCAGCCTGTCCGTCACCGAGATCTCCGTGGCCACCCAGCACCCGCGCAGGGTCGTCGGGATGCACTTCTTCAACCCGGCGCAGGTGCAGAAGTTCGTCGAGATCGTCCGGACCGTGGTCACCGAGGAGGCCGTCGTCGAGGACGTCAAGGCGCTGGCCGAACGGCTTGGCAAAGCGCCCGTGGTCATCGGTGACAAGGCCGGCTTCATCGCCAACGCGCTGCTGTTCGGCTACCTCAACCACGCCGTTGACATGTACGAGAGTCGTTATGCCACCCGTGAGGACATCGACGCTGCGATGCAGCTCGGCTGCGGACTGCCGATGGGCCCCCTGGCACTGATGGACCTGATCGGCCTCGACACGGCCTACGAGATCCTGGACACGATGTACAAGCAGGGGCGTGACCGGCTGCACGCGCCGAGCCCCATCATCAAGCAGATGGTCACCGGGGGGCTCAAGGGTCGCAAGAACGGCCGAGGCTTCTACACCTACGACGAGGCCGGAAGTTCCACGGTTGTCCCCGACAACCTCACGCCCCCCGAGCATGGCGTCCATGAGGGTGGCCTGCGAACCGTGAAAACTGTTGGCGTCGTTGGCTCTGGCACGATGGCGACCGGGATCGTCGAGGTCTTCGCCAAGGCCGGCTATGACGTGACGTACGTGGCGCGCTCGGCTGCCAAGGTCGAGGCGGTCAAGGTTGCCATTGCCAAGAGCCTGGAGAAGGCGGTCCAGCGGGGCAAGCTCAGCGACGATGACCGCAACAAGGTCGCGGGGCGTCTTAACGGCACGACGGCCCTTGAGGACCTGGCCCAGGTCGACCTGGTGGTCGAGGCTGTCGTGGAGGACCTCAAGGTCAAGCAGGCGCTGTTCGAGAACCTCGACGAGATCTGCAAGCCGGGCGCGATCCTGGCCACGACCACGTCCTCGCTGCCGGTCATCGAGTGCGCAGTGATGACCAAGCGCCCGCAGGACGTCGTGGGCATGCACTTCTTCAACCCTGCCCAGATCATGAAGCTCGTCGAGGTCGTTCATACGGTCACGACTGCGGACGACGTCGTGGCCACCACTCAGGACCTGTGTCGCAAGATCGGCAAGCACCCGGTGACCTGTGGGGACCGCGCTGGCTTCATCGTCAACGCCCTGCTCTTCCCCTACCTCAATGACGCGGTCAAGATGCTCGAGGCGCGCTACGCCAGCGCCGATGAGATCGACACCGCCATGAAGACCGGCTGTGCTTACCCGATGGGCCCGTTCGAGCTTCTGGACGCGGTCGGTCTCGACGTCTCCCTCGCCATCCAGCGTGAGCTCTACCTCGAGTTCCGTGAGCGCGGGTTCGCCCCCGCGCCGCTGCTGGAGCACCTGGTCACCGCCCGCTACCTCGGTCGCAAGGTGGGACGCGGCTTCCGCACCTACC
>DAITND010000168.1:0-5493 GCA_036834825.1 Dermatophilaceae bacterium | reverse complement strand
ACAAGAACGTTCCGTTCTACCTGACGAACCGCGGCTATGGCGTGCTGGTCAACCATCCAGGCCACGTCTCCTACGAGATCGGCTCCGAGTCGGTCGAGCGCGTGCAGTTCTCAGTTGCGGGGGAGAGCCTGGAGTACTTCGTCATCTATGGGCCGACACCCAAGCAGATCCTGGAGCGGTACACCGCGCTGACCGGGCGTCCGGCATCGGTGCCTGCTTGGACTTATGGCTTGTGGCTCTCCACCAGCTTCACTGCGAAGTACGACGAGCAGACCGTCTCCAGCTTCATCGACGCGATGGCCGAGCGTGACCTGCCGCTGTCGGTCTTCCACTTCGACTGCTTCTGGATGCACGAGTTCAACTGGTGCGACTTCACCTGGGATCCGCGCACCTTCCCAGACCCGGACGGCATGCTGGCGCGCCTGCACGAGAAGGACGTACACGTCTGCGTCTGGATCAACCCCTATATCGGGCAACGCTCGCCGCTGTTTGCCACGGCGAAGGCAGCAGGTTACCTACTCAAGCGCCCCAACGGGGATATCTGGCAGTCCGACCTCTGGCAGGCGGGCATGGGCCTGGTCGATTTCACCAACCCTGAGGCGACCAGGTGGTACCAGAGTGAGCTACGCCGGCTGCTCGACCAAGGCGTCGATGCCTTCAAGACGGACTTCGGCGAGCGGGTCCCGGTGGACGTCGACTACTTCGACGGCTCGAGTCCTGAGCGTATGCACAACTACTACACGCAGCTGTACAACCAGGCCGTTTTCGACGTGCTGAAGGAGGCGCGCGGCGAGGGCGAGGCGGTGCTCTTCGCGCGATCGGCGACCGTCGGCGGCCAGCGGCTGCCGGTGCACTGGGGTGGAGACTCCACCTCGACCTACGAGTCGATGGCCGAGACTCTGCGCGGCGGGCTCTCCCTCGCGTTCAGCGGCTTCGCCTTCTGGAGTCACGACATCGGCGGTTTCGAGGGAACTCCGGACCCAGCAGTCTTCAAGAGATGGACTGCCTTCGGCCTGCTCTCCAGCCATTCCCGCTTCCACGGCAGCAGCTCGTATCGGGTGCCATGGATCTTCGACGACGAAGCGGTCGACGTGACCCGCACGTTTACCAAGCTCAAGCTTCGCCTGATGCCGTACCTGTACGCAGCGGGCCTCGAGGCGACGCGGACGGGCACCCCCGTGTTGCGTCCGATGCAGCTCGAGTTCGACGAGGATCCGGCAACGGGCTACCTCGACCGCCAGTACATGTTGGGCGCCGACCTACTCGTGGCTCCCGTGTTCAGCACCGACGGGAGTGTGGAGTTCTACCTGCCTGCCGGGAGCTGGACCAGCTTCTTGACCGGCGAGACAGTGACAGGTCCTGGCTGGCGTAAGGAGACGCACGGTTTCGACAGCATTCCGCTGTACGTTCGTGACGGCGCTGTGCTCGCGATAGGCGCCCGGGAGGACCGTCCCGACTACAACTACCTGGACGGCTTGGTCCTGCAGCTGTACCCAAGCTCGCTGCCCGGCGTTCTTGACGGTTCACGCCAGGTAACGGTCACCACTCCGGACGGTGAAAGTGCCGTCTTCACGATCCAGCGATCGCAGGGGCGAGCCATCGTCAGCTCGCCGTCGGCCAGCAGGTGGTCGGTCAGGGTCGCCGGGGGACAAACCGTGGCAACGACAACGGGAGAGGCGGCAGTAACACTGTGAGCTCAGGCAACGCGGACTACCGGGACTCCGGTCTGATATTTCCTCCGGAGTTCATCTTCGGTGCGGCGACCGCCTCGTATCAGATCGAGGGCGCCTGGAACGAGGGTGGCCGGGGCCCGTCGATCTGGGACACATTCAGCCACACCCCGGGCCTTGTGGTGGGCGGTGACACCGGAGACGTCGCCGACGATCACTATCATCGCCTCGACCAGGATCTTGACCTGATGGCGCGTCTGAACCTTGAGGCCTATCGATTCTCGATCTCCTGGTCCCGGATCATTCCGGCAGGGTCGGGGGCCGTCAACCAGGCCGGCATCGACTTCTACGCGCGGCTCGTCGACGGGCTGATCGCTCGTGGCATCAAGCCCATCGCCACGCTGTATCACTGGGATCTGCCGCAGCCTCTTGAGGATGCGGGCGGGTGGCCGAATCGCGAGACCGCCTACCGTTTCGCTGAGTATGCTGCCGTGATCGGCGCTGCGCTCGGGGATCGCGTGGAAACCTGGACCACCCTCAACGAGCCGTGGTGTTCGGCATACCTCGGTTACGGTTCCGGTGTCCATGCCCCTGGGCGAACCAGCGGCGAGGATGCCCTCAAGGCCGTTCACCACCTCAATCTCGCGCACGGGCTTGGACTCTGCGAATTGCGCAGGGTCGCGACGAACGATCCGAAGTACTCGATAACCCTGAACCTTCATGCCCTGCGTGGTGTCGGGGACAGCGGCGCCGAAGCTGTCCGTCGCCTCGACGCGCTGGGCAACAGGGCCTTTACGGGCCCGATGCTGCACGGTGCGTATCCGGCGGATCTGCTGGACGACACTGCCGAGGTGACGGACTGGGGCTTCGTCAGGCAAGGTGATGTCGAGCTCATCCACCAGCCCATCGATGTACTGGGCGTCAACTACTACGCCACGACGGCCGTTCGGCTGTGGGACGGCATCAGCGACAAGCTGAGTGCCGACGGGCACAAGGCCGGGTCCGGAACTGCCTGGCCAGGCGCGGACTGTGTCGAGTTCGTCCAACAGGATGGGCCATATACCGACATGGGCTGGAACATTGCCCCGGACGGCTTCGAAGAACGGTTGTTGGCCGTCCACCACGAGTTCCCTGGTCTCCCGCTCATGATCACCGAGAATGGGGCGGCTTTTCCCGATGTCGTGCAGGACGGTCGAGTACATGATGGCGAGAGGGTTGACTACCTGCGTCGCCACATCACGGCCGTGCATCGCAGTATCGATCGGGGTGTGGACCTGCGCGGCTACCTGGTGTGGTCTCTGTTCGACAACTTCGAATGGGCTTACGGCTACACCAAGCGGTTCGGAATCGTGCGGGTCGACTACGACACGCTTGTGCGCACGAAGAAGGACAGCGCGTTTTGGTACGCCGAGCTAGCGGCCAGCAAACGACTACCCGATTAGGGTCTTAGGCAGGAGCATTCGCTCAGCGGGAGAGGGAGCGCATTGACATGGCGATGGGCGCGGTGGCTCAGACCGGCAGTGGTAGTAACAACGATCACGTGCGACGTCACAATCTCTCGGTGGTCCTGGGTCTGGCCCATCGAACCGGTGGGCTGTCCCGAGCCCAGCTGACCAGGCAGACGGGGCTCAACCGGTCGACCGTTGCGGACTTGGTCGGTGAGCTGGTCGAGCGACAGCTTGTCGTTGAGGCGGAACCGGATTTGTCCGGCCAGGTGGGCCGACCGAGCCCCATCGTGCGGCCCAATCCCCAGGCCGTCGGTCTGGCAATCAACCCCGAGATCGATGCAATTACCATCGGCGTCGTGGGGCTTGGTGGCAAGGTGCTCAAGCGCGTTCGCTATCCAACCCCGCACAGTATTTCCGCAAAGGAAGCCGTCGCGATTTGCGCCGCCGTGATTGAAGGAATGCGTTCGGAGCTGGATACCCGCTACCTCACCGTTGGGATCGGAGTTGCCGTGCCCGGTCTGGTGCGGGAACAGGACGGCTTGGTCCGTCTGGCCCCTCACCTTGGCTGGGTCGACGAACCGCTCGCCCAAATGCTGACCGACGCCACCGGGTATCCGGTTGTGGCGGCAAATGACGCGAGCCTGGGGGCGCTGGCCGAGAGCACATTCGGTTCTGGACGCGACGTGAGCGACCTGATCTACCTCAACGGTGGCGCCAGCGGGATCGGTGGTGGGGTGATCGCGGGGGGTGTTTCGCTAGCCGGCATCGCCGGTTATGCAGGCGAGTTCGGTCACACGCTCGTCAACAGTGCCGGAGTGATCTGTGACTGCGGAGCTCAGGGCTGTCTGGAGACCGAGGTGGCCAGGGCTCCGCTTCTCAGGCTCGTCGGCCTGACGGATGCGGACGGAGATGAGCTCGAACTGGCGCTCACCACATCACGCTCGCCGGCGGTCAAGGCTGAAGTCGAGCGTCAGCTCGACTATCTTGCCGTCGCGCTTCGGAACGCGATCAACGTCTTCAACCCACAGCTCATCGTCCTGGGCGGATTCCTCGGCTCTCTCTACTCGGTTGCTCCGGCCTACCTCGACCAGAAGCTTGCCAACCAGCCGCTCTTGGCAGCAAGGCAGGAGGTCACGATCACTCGTACCCAGCTTGCGTCCGACCTGCTCATGATCGGCGCTGCGGAGCTTGCGTTCGAGTCCATTCTGTCCGACCCGGCAAGTGCCCGTTCGGCACTTCTGCCAGGCTGACCGCGAGCCCATCGACAGGGAACGTCTCAGGCTCAGGCCCGCTCGAACTTCAGGTGCGTGACGCCCGGCGCTGCCACCGTTGCGACGTGGGTGAGCCGCGGGTTGCCGGCGCCCAGGTTTTCGAAGAGTCGTTCCCCGTCGCCGAGGAAGATCGGCACCAGATCGATCTCCATCTCGTCGACCAGGTTTGCGTGGAGGTACTGCCGGCCGGCATATGCGCCGCCCGCCGGTGACACGTCCTTCCCGGCCGCAGCAACCTTCGCCTGTTCGAGCGCCGACTCGATGCCGTCGGTGACAAAGGTGAACGTGGTGCCGCCCTCGCACATCAAAGGCGTGCGCGCATGGTGGGTCAGCACGAACACCGGGTGGTGAAACGGCGGGTTGTCGCCCCACCAGCCGTTCCACGGGTCGTCGCCCCACGGTCCGGTCCCGCCGCCAAACATGTTCCTCCCCATCACGGTCGCGCCGATCCTGGCCAGCCTCTCCTCGATCACGGGGGTGCTCTCGTTGACCTCGCCGTCCTCGAGCCCATGCGGCTCGCGCCACGCGGCCAGTGGGAACGCCCAGTCGTGCAGGTGTTCGCCGCCAACGCCCAACGGGGTGTCGGCGTCCTGCTGGGGGCCCGCGACGAAACCGTCAACGGACATCGCATCCTGACTACACCTATGTTTGCTTTCGCCAAGGACTCACCGTCGCGAACACATATCGAGAACGCTCCCGCCTGGACCGCGCAGGCACCCCGGGTTGGCGCCATCCCCGCAGCTCAGAAGCAGCAGCTGACAGCAGTTCTGGGGCTTCGGGATGCCGCGGCTGCAGAGGCCCTGGCCACCGCCGTCTCCGATCCGTCCAGTGCGCAGTACGGCCACTACGTGACGGCCGCGGCGTGGCGTTCACGATTCGCCCCGACGGAGGCCGATGTCGCCCAGGTGACCAGCTGGCTCAGGTCGCAGGGCTTCTCGATCGGCGCAATCCCCTTGAACCACCGTTTCATCTCGTTCAGCGGCACCAGCGCAGAGGCTGAGAAGGCGTTCGCCACTGACCTGCAGGTCTTCAAGAAGGACGGTCAGGTGGTTCAGGGCTCCGGACATGGTGCGCGCCAAGCCGGCAGCCTTGACCGTTTGACCT
>DAITND010000167.1:0-5542 GCA_036834825.1 Dermatophilaceae bacterium | reverse complement strand
GGTGCCCCCGGCAGGATTCGAACCTGCGCTTCCGCCTCCGGAGGGCGGCGCTCTATCCCCTGAGCTACGGGGGCCAATGGCCACGGTTGTTGACATTCTCTTCGTGGTTTGGCGCGTCGCTGAGGTTAGCAGCCTAGGCTGCTAACCATGGAATGGGGCGGTTCCACCCAAGGTGACCCGGTGCCGGGCGTTGAGCCGGCGGCTGGGCCTAGCGGCGGCCCAGGCGGTGTCAGCGGGCGCGTTCTCGTCTGCGACGACACCGAGCAGATCAGGCGGCTCATCCGGGTCAACCTCGAGCTCGACGGCTACGAGGTCGTCGAGGCGGTCGACGGTGTTGCGGCCTTGGAGATGCTCCAGGACCTCACCCAGCCGCTGCCCGACGTCATCACTGTGGACGTCGTCATGCCGCGGCGGGACGGGTGGTGGATGGTGTCCGCGATCCGGGCCGACCCCAGACTGGCGCACATCCCTATCGTGTTGGTCACGGCCTCGACCCAGGACAGTGATCGAGCCCATGCCGAGCGGGCTGACGTCGACGAGTTCGTGGCCAAGCCGTTCGCTCCGCAGGAGCTGCTCACCAAGATCGAGGCCCTGGCCGGGATCCACCACGCCTGACACGGGGCCGGGCCGGCACGGGCAGGTCCCTGGCTAGAATCTTCGGGGTGACCCCCGAACAACTCGTGCTTGCCATCCGTAACGCCCTCAACGACGCCGTTGCCGCCGGCGAGCTTGCCGTGGATGTGCCTGATGAGGTGCGCGTGGAACGGCCTCGGAACCGCGAGCATGGCGACTGGTCCACGAACGTCTCGCTGCAGCTGGCCAAGGGAGCCGGTGTACCGCCCCGCGAGGTGGCGACGCGCCTGGCGACCCGTCTCGGCACGGTCGAGGGCATCAAGGCTGTCGACATCGCAGGGCCTGGCTTCCTCAACATCACCGTCGAAGCCGCTTCGGCCGGGGAGCTGGCACGCACGATCGTGGCGGCGGCGGGGGACTACGGCCGCAACGACTCCGAGGCCGGTCATATCATCAACCTCGAGTTCGTCTCGGCAAACCCGACCGGCCCGATCCACCTCGGCGGCACGCGCTGGGCTGCCGTCGGCGATGCGCTGGCGCGCATCTTCGAGTTCTCCGGCGCGCAGGTGACCCGCGAGTACTACTTCAACGACAACGGCGCCCAGATAGACAGGTTCGCGCGGTCGTTGCTGGCCGCAGCCAAGGGCGATCCGGCCCCGCAGGACGGCTACGCCGGCGCCTACATCGACGATATTGCCACTGCGGTCATGGAGCAGGAACCGGGAATCCTCGACCTACCCGACCCACAGGCACAGGAACGCTTCCGGGTGCTCGGCGTCGACCTGATGTTCACCGAGATCAAGGCGTCCCTGCACAACTTCGGCGTCGAGTTCGACGTCTACTTCCACGAGAACACCCTGCACGAGTCCGGTGCCGTCGAGCGTGCCGTCGCCCGGCTGACCGAGCTGGGCGTGATGTACGAGAAGGACGGCGCCACCTGGCTGCGCACCACCGACTACGGGGACGACAAGGACCGCGTCGTCATCAAGTCCGATGGCCAGCCGGCCTACATCTCCGGTGACCTTGCCTACTATCTGAACAAGCGGGAGCGCGGCTTCGACCGCGCGTTCATCATGCTCGGGGCCGACCACCACGGCTACGTCTCCCGGATGATGGCCATGTGCGCGGCCTTCGGCGACACCCCGCACGAGAACCTCGAGATCCTCATCGGTCAGATGGTCAACCTGATCCAGGACGGCCAGCCGGTGCGGATGAGCAAGCGGGCCGGGACCGTGGTGGTGCTGGAGGATCTCGTCGAGGCCGTGGGAGTGGATGCGGCGCGCTATGCGCTCACCCGGTCCTCGACCGACTCCATGATCGACATCGACCTGGACCTCCTGCGCAAGCACACCAACGAGAACCCGGTCTACTACGTCCAGTACGCCCACGCCCGGACCTGCAACGTCACCCGGCTGGCCGGGCAGGATGGCGTGCATCTGGGCGACGGGTTCGACCCGTCGCTGCTGACCCACGGGTCCGAGGCGGCGCTCCTGGCGATCCTGGGCGACTTCCCAAGGACCGTCGCCCAGGCGGCCAGGCTGCGCGAGCCGCATCGGGTCCCGCGCTACCTCGAAGACCTCGCCGGCCGCTACCACAAGTGGTATGACGACTGTCGGGTCCGCCCGCGCGAGGCCGGCGAGGAGGTCACCGACCTGCACCGCACCCGGCTCTGGCTCAACGAGGCCACCAGGATCGTCCTGTCCAATGGCCTTGGCCTACTCGGGGTGTCGGCCCCGGAGCGGCTCTGATGCCGGCCCATGAGGCCGGCGCCCTGCACGCCGAGGGTGGACACCACGGCCCATCGTGGCTGAGCCCCCCGCAGGACGTGAATGCCTTGGTACCGGTGCTGTGGGCGCGCTCAGTCCGGCGCTCGGATGAGGGCGCGCTGACGGTCGCCGGCCTGGACGTACGTGAGCTCGCCAGTGAGTTCGGCACCCCGGCCTACGTCCTTGACGAGGAGGACTTCCGCTGCCGGGCACGGGAGTTCCGAGCGGCCTTCGACGAGGTCTTCCAGGATCTGTGCGGCGGCGCCGATGTCTACTACGCCGGCAAGGCTTTCCTGTGCACCGCCGTGGCGCGGTGGATCCACGAAGACGGCCTGAACCTGGACGTCTGCTCAGGTGGGGAGCTGGCCGTGGCGATCCGCGCCGGCCTGCCCGGCGGGCGGATCGGTGTACACGGCAACAACAAGAGCGTCGCCGAGATCGAGGCGGCACTTCGTCACGGGGTCGCCCGCATCGTGGTCGACTCCTTCGAGGAGATCGAGCGGGTGGCCGGCGCCGCCAAGCGACTCGGTGTCATGGCACCGGTCATGGTCCGGGTCACGGTCGGTGTCGAGGCGCACACCCATGAGTACATCGCCACCGCGCACGAGGACCAGAAGTTCGGCTTCAGCCTGGCCGGCGGGCAGGCGGCCGAGGCGGTTCGTCGCATCCTGGGCCACCCGGCAAGCCTGTCCCTGCTGGGTCTGCACTCCCACATCGGCAGCCAGATCTTCGACACCAGCGGCTTCGAGGTGGCGGCCCGCCGCGTGCTCGGGCTGCATCTAGAGGTCGCTCGAGAACATGACATCCAGCTGCCAGAGCTTGATCTCGGTGGTGGCTTCGGCATCGCGTACACCACCCAGCACGACCCGATGTCTGCGCGCGACCTGGCCACCGGCATGGCCCGGATCGTGCAGCGGGCCTGCCAGGACGAGGGCGTGCCCGTCCCGCGGATCTCGGTCGAGCCCGGCCGCGCCATCGCCGGACCGTCGACCTTCACGCTCTATGAGGTAGGCACGGTCAAGGAGGTGCTCCTTGACGGCGATGCCTCTCGTACCTATGTCGCCGTTGACGGCGGGATGAGCGACAACATCCGCCCGGCGCTCTACGACGCCGACTTCTCATGCACTATCGCCAGCCGCGCCAGCCAGGCCCCCGCAACGTTGGCCCGCGTCGTCGGCAAGCACTGCGAGAGCGGCGATATCCTGGTCAAGGACGAGTTCCTGCCCTCTGACATCCGGGCAGGGGATCTGCTGGCCGTTCCCGTCACGGGCGCCTACTGCCGGAGTCTGTCCAGCCAGTACAACCACACGCCACGTCCGCCGGTGGTCGCCGTTGCACGGGGTGCAGCGCGCCAGATCGTGCGGCGAGAGACGATCGAGGACCTCCTGGCGCTGGACGTTGAATGACCGCATGGCGGAACGACCGGGGTTCACAAGGTGGAGCACCGGCAGGATGAACAGGAGCGTCCGGACCGAAAGCGGACCAAGGGAGCGATCGTGAGCCAGAGCGACAAGCAGAGCCAGCCATTGCGCATAGCCCTGCTCGGATGCGGAGTCGTCGGCTCGGCCGTGGCGCGGCTGCTGACCGAGAATGCGGGGGACCTGACCGCGCGGGTCGGTCGTACTCTGCAGATCGTCGGCGTCGCGGTCCGGCGCCCGGACAAGGACCGCTCCCAGACCGGTGTCGACGCTTCGTTGTTCACCACCGACGCTCACGACCTCGTGACCAAGGCCGACGTCGTCATCGAGGTCATTGGTGGCATCGAGCCTGCTCGCACCCTGATCCTGGCCGCGATGAAGCACGGCGCCAGCGTCGTCACCGCGAACAAGGCACTGCTCGCCGAGGACGGACCGCGGCTCTACCAGGCGGCTCAGGACTGCGGTGTCGACTTGTACTACGAGGCGTCGGTCGCCGGTGCCATCCCTTTGCTGCGCCCCTTGCGTGAGTCGCTGGTCGGCGATGACGTCCATCGCATCCTGGGCATCGTCAACGGCACCACCAACTACGTGCTGGACAAGATGGACACGACCGGGGCGGGCTTTGCCGACGCGGTCGAGCAGGCACAGGCCCTGGGCTACGCCGAGGCAGACCCGACCGCCGACGTCGAGGGTTTCGACGCGGCGGCCAAGGCCGCGATCCTGGCCTCGCTGGCGTTTCACACCCGCGTCGGTGCCAAGGACGTCTATCGCGAGGGCATCACGGACGTCAGCGCCGCTGATATCAAAGCTGCCCGCGAGATGGACTGCGTCGTCAAGCTGCTGGCCATCTGCGAGCGTATGAAAGGTGATGGGGCCAAGGGCAGTGACTCCAAAGGCGGCATCTCGGTGCGCGTTCATCCGGCGATGATCCCGCGCTCCCACCCGCTGGCCGGGGTCCGGGAAGCGTTCAACGCCGTCTTCGTCGAGGCGCAGTCCGCGGGCTCGCTCATGTTCTACGGTCAGGGTGCCGGTGGTGACCCGACCGCCTCTGCCATCCTCGGTGACGTTGTTGCGGTGGCCCGGCACAAGGTCGTCGGCGGTCGCGGACCGGGGGAGTCGACGTACCAGGACCTGCCCATCCTCTCGATCGGTCAGGCCGTGACGCGCTACCACATCAGACTCGACGTGGCCGACCGCCCAGGTGTGCTGGCTCAGGTTGCGCTGGCCTTCGCCGAACACAACGTGTCGATCGAAACCGTTCGGCAGCAACCTCTTTCACCCGATCCGCAGGACCCGGACGAGGGGCGCGCGAGCCTTGTCGTGGTCACCCATGCGGCCTCAGACGCCGCCCTTTCCGCGACCGTTGATGCGTTGGCCGCCCTGTCCACAGTGCGTGGTGTCACCTCGGTGATGCGCGTCGAAGGCGAGTGAGATGGCCCACCTGTGGCGCGGAGTGATCCACGAGTATGCCGACCGGCTGCCCTCCCTGGACGGCGCGCCGATAGTCACCCTGGGGGAGGGCGGGACCCCGCTGATCCGGGCGGCCCACCTGAGCGCGTTGGTCGGCGCCGAGGTCTTCGTCAAGTACGAGGGGGTCAACCCGACCGGGTCGTTCAAGGACCGCGGCATGACGGCCGCGATATCGGTGGCCGCACGACACGGCGCCAAGGCAGTGATCTGCGCCTCGACCGGTAACACCAGCGCATCGGCGGCCGCCTACGCCACCAAGGCCGGCATGACGTGCGGCGTGCTGGTGCCGGACGGCAAGATCGCGATGGGCAAGCT
>DAITND010000166.1:0-5555 GCA_036834825.1 Dermatophilaceae bacterium | reverse complement strand
CTGCTCGCGACGCACAGGACGGCACCCAACATCGCCAGGGATGCAGACCTGTGCGCCGGCATGCCTAAGGCATAGGCCCTCTAACCAAAGCGTCGGTTCCACTTCTCCAGGTGTGGTCCATCGAAGTCGGCGCCCGCGCACCGCACTGGTTCGCAGCAACGACAACGCCCCTCGAGCTCCTGAGCTAATTCGGACGATAGGGCGAACGCGCACACGTCCACGCACGACCAACACCAAGGGCCGCTTGCAGACCGGTTCGGCTCAGCGGACGTCCCGTGCACGCCATCCCAATAGGCCAACGGCTAGCGGAGCATGTGACCGACGATCACCGCAGCCTTTGGTCGTCCCGTAGCCGGATCGGCCTACGGGACGATCAAAACGGCCAGGGAGTAGCGGTCAGGTGCTCCGCTGACCGTTCCCCTTACAAGACCTGCCGCAGGGCTTTCTCGCGGCGCTCGGCTACGTTCGATCCCGACTCCCGGCGCGCCATCCGGGCCAGCACAATCGGCGCAAGGACCAGGCCGAGCACAGCCCAGACCCCGAGCACCCCGATGGTTTCCAGATGCCGCCAGGACTGCCCGATCTCGACGCTGACCGCGCTGGCCGGCAGCAGGGCCGAACGCATGCCGAGGCCGAGCCAGTACATCGGGAAGCTCTGGGCGATCCATTGCAGCCACTGCGGGAGAGCGGTGATCGGGTAGAAGATGCCGGAGATCGCGATCAGGCCCATGATCGGGATCGAGATGTAGCCCGCGTGACGGGGGCTGGAGATCAGCGATCCGAGCACCGCTCCGATGGGGAGGGTGGCCATGAGCCCCAGGAGTAGCACCCAGCCCAGGGTGAGCCAGGAACGGATGCTGCCGATGTCCAGCCCTCCGACGATGATCAGCCCGGGGATAAGCAGGATCGTTAGGTACGCCAGGATGGTCCCGGACACTGTGACGAGCTTGCCGATGAGGTAGCCGCGTATTCCGTTCGGGGTGGCCTTGGCACGAAGTAGGGTGCCGTCTTCGCGATCGGCGGAGAGGTACTGGACCACCAGAAGCATGCCGAGCGCGACGAACATCCCGAGGACCCCGGGCAGGACGAGGGTACCCAGAGTGAATCCGCTGGCTCCGAAGCTCCTGTCCCGGAGGAAAAAGATGGCCACCAGCGTGACCACGGGCCAGAGCAGTTGACCGAACAACGCGGCGCCCGTGAAGGATTGGCGCAGTTCGATCAGGCCGCAGGTGAAGCCCGCCCGCAGCACCGTCGCGGTCGGGTTCATCGGGGCATCTCTTCCAAGTTGTTCGTTTCTACTGCTTGGCTCTGGCCGGATTCGGCCTCGTGCACCAAGGAGAGATAGGTGTCCTCCAGCGAGGCCCGGCGGACTTCGAGATCGACGATCGCTTCGCCATACCGCTTGAACAGTCCGAAGACGAACTTGGTCGACTTGTCGGTCGACTGCACGAAACGCTGGCCGTCGCGAGTCCAGCGCACCTCGTCCTTGCCCACTATCCGCTGTGCGAGTTCGGCCGCCGTACCGTCCGCGATGATCCGCCCACCGCCCAGGATCATGATGCGGTCGGCGAGTTTCTCGGCCTCGTCCAGATCGTGGGTGGTGAGCACGATCGTGGTCTCGTCGTCCTGGGCGAGGCTGTGTACAAGTTTGTGGAACTCATGCCGCGCCTGCGGGTCGAACCCGGCGGTGGGCTCGTCGAGGAACAGCAGTTCGGGGCGGCCCACGATGCCGATCGCCACATCCAGCCTGCGCCGCTGCCCACCGGAGAGCTTCCTGATCTCCTTGTTCGCGTGATCGGTCAGGCCGACCGCCGCGACGAGTTCATCGGCGTCCCACGGCCGCCGGATCAGCTCGGTGGAATAGCAGGCATAGTAGGAACCGAGATGCGAGACAAGTTCACGGACCCGCCATTTACCGTGGTCCCTCCAGGACTGCAGGACGACACCTACCCGCGCCCGCCATTGTTGGTCGCCGTGCGCCGGGTCGGTGCCGAGCACCTCGACACGGCCGGCCGACCGTGTCCGGAAACCCTCAAGGATTTCGATCGTGGTGGTCTTGCCGGCCCCGTTCGGCCCGAGCAGGGCCAGCACCTCCCCGTGTCGGGCCTGAAACGTCACATCGCGCAGGACGTCGAATGTGCCGTAGCGCATGCGCAGGCCGTCGACATCGAGCACGACTTCCTTACTCGTCATCATCATCTTCACCTTCGCTTTGGTTGACACCTCGTAAGCTGCGCCGCCTCAGGAAGAGGTGTGCGCCCTCCTCGGATGACAACAACCCAACGAGCAACTTACATTGACTAAACTGGAATTGTCAACTAAGGTTGCTACATGTCAGATGTTGAAATTGCCTCGCCACACGACCCTGCCGACGGCCTGGCCGCCGTCGCAGCTCTACGACGTTTGGCAGACCAGATGGAAAACGCCGAGGTCGAGCGCGCCATGCGCGCCGGCTGGAGCTGGCCGCAAGTAGCAGAAGCTCTCGGGGTCACCAGACAGGCAGTTCACAAGAAACACGCCTCACGGCTCATCGCCGCCGGGGTCACGCTCAGGAGGCGATGATGGTCACAAGATTCGCGCAACACGTCCGGACAATCGTCAAAGCAGCCGAGGCTGAAGCCCGCGCCTCAGCGTCACCCACCGTTGAAGCCGAACACGTCCTGCTGGCTATCTCTGCCCTTGACGGCACAGACGCGCAACGTGTGCTCGCCTCGGCTGGCCTTGACCACCACGCGATCAAACTGGCACTGGAACGAGAGGTTCACCAGAGCCTGAGTGCCGCCGGAATTACCATCGATCCTGGCCAACTCCCGCACGCCACCATCGATCCCTCCCGGCACCTACGCATGGGCGCCTCGACAAGGACGGCCCTCGAACGAGCAGCCAAAGCCTCGGCAGGGGCTCGCCAGATGCAACCGTGCCACCTACTGATTGGCGTGCTCGGAGCACAGGCGGGAACCGTCCCGCGAATGCTCGCCCTCGCCGGAGTTGACCAAGGCAACCTCACCGAACGCGTCCGGAGCACGACCGACGAAAAGACTCAATAGCCGCCCAGCGCGCCCGCTTCATCGGACGCATCCAGCCGTGATGGGTGTGCATTCTTGTTCGGTGAGGGATCCCCAAACGAAGATCCGAACTCGTCGTTCTCCCAATACCCGCGGATCAGTCACAGGAGCCCTGTTTACATCCTGCCAGCGGAAATGCGGTCAAAAATCAGCCTTGGCGGCGATTACGCTTATCTTGGCTGCCGCCGTCTATGGTCGAGAGCTGTCAGTCACATTTACCATTTACTGCGGCCGGCCATTGATACTTGGGTACGCCGGGGATCTCGCATTGCATGACATACCCAGGATTGTCAGGACCATTTGCGCTGTGTAGGCACCAGTTGCCCGAAATTGGACCTTGGTTAACAGGGCAATTCGGCTTATTGGCAGACGGATCGGTGCTGGCGGCTTTCTTGGCGGCCTCGGCGTCCGCAGCCGCCTGGGCCGCCGCCTGCGCTGCTGCAGCAGCCTTAGCCGCTGCGGCCTTCGCTGCCACAACCTTGATGTCCTGAACTGTGGCACTGGCGAGTGGGCTGACCGACGCAGCGAACTTGTCATTCTGGGCGACTGTTGCACGGTAGGACCAGACACCAATGGACAGGCTCGGCACCCTTACGACAGTCGTTCCGTCGGCTTTGGTCTGTGCTGACGGGCCGACGGGAACCCAGTGCACCTTGTCACTGGACTGCTCCAACGTGACGGTCCTGCCGACACTTGGCGGATCAACTGCGACAGCGAAGCTCACGGGGACTTGGGTTACCAGGCCGCCTCCCTTGAGGCTGATGCTGCTCAGCGTGAGGAGCCGCACAGGCTTCGACATGCCAATGACCTGGACGTATCGACCCGCCGAACCAACTACCACCCGCATCACGATGGACCCCGTCAGGTGCGGCTTGAAGGTGGCGACGAACCGGCCCTGGCTATCGGTAGTGATGGTCGCACGCATCTGCTGCCAAGGACCTTTTGCGGTTGGCGCACTCTGGACGAGGACCTGTCGGCCACCGTTTGCCGGCGTGATCTGACCCGTGACCGTGAGGTCGCCACCTGATGCCATTGCGGACACCGACGGTACCCAGGAAACAGTGGTTGGTAGCGATCGGAACCCAACGAAGTACACACCGATGGCCGCCAGGATGATCAGGGCCGTACTGGCAATGATCACAACGGGTTTCCTAAACCTCCAGGGTTCTGTCTTGGAATCCTCGGAAGCACTGGACTGAGTCTCTTGTGTGAACATGTGTGCCCCCAATTGCCATCACAACCCACATCGAGATCCCAACTCGATGTGACAGGCGTCACCCCCCCCCGACACCTGGGGTCAGCATAGGAGTCTTAGCGTGGATTGGGAATCTCTTGGTATTTTGGCGGGGTCGACCTCGACTGCTGTTGGTTCACGCGGCCCGACGGACTGCGCTGTGCAACATGATGCGCCTCTGGTAGTCGTCCTGGTTAGGGATCGGCTTGCGGAACAGGCGAGTTCCAAATAACGCTGTTACAACCGCGCCATCGTCAGGGTTTCCTTGAGTTCATCCCCGATGCTGTCCAGGTCACGGAACAGGGCCGCACGTGTAATGCCCATGTTTCCGCACAGGTCAAGGACACGCGGCCTCCACGACGACCGAAGGCGAATCCGGGTGGACATCGTCTTCAACACGAAGTGGTTGATTGCCTTTGGTCCTCGATATTAGGGATGAGCGTTAGGACGCTCTGCTGGGCGATGACCCGCGGCACGACAACCCGAGGGCTGATGGGCGAATGGTCCCCGTAGATCGCCCGCGTGCCGGTGCGCGAGCAGAAGCAGACAGGGAGCACCCCGCGCCAGCCCCCCGCGCGCTGCAGCCATCCACCGACGCCGCCCTGTTCGCAGCGTTGAGGCGCCGTCCTCAGCCCACCAGTTCGATTGAGCTGACGTCGATCTGGGCGGACTCGGCGGTATACCCCACATCAAGCAACGCCTGCGCCATGACTGCCTGGGCGGCTCTCGACCCGGTGACTTCGGCGGTGTCGACGCCAGCTTGTGTCGGGTCGTCAATCACTAAGTAGAAGGTCACCGGATTCAAACCCACAGACGTTGGCTTGCCGCCGGTTAAGGTCATCTCACGTCGAGCTTGAGCGCCCAGCGCGTCGTAGATCTCGCTCAACGTGAGCTTGTCGACGTCCTCGTCGAAATCGACGGTCACTGCATATGTCCCCATAGTCCCGATGATGCCCCAAAAGCACGCGGTGCGCTGGTTCCGCGTCGCTGACGTTCGCGCTTCCATGCGCCGCAGGCTGACTCCCCCGCCAGAACCGTGGACCATGCGGCCCGTCAAAGCGCAGCAATGTATGCGCTTCGAACCTCGGGGCCAACCCGCAGCATTCCGCCGCCTATGACTGGCGCCGTATTCACTCTGCAACGCCGCAGCGAAATGCCCTGACCTGCCGCGATGGGTGTGCGTTTTTGTCCGGTGAGGGATCGCTTGCGGGACTACGGCGTCCTGCACCCGTCTACAGCTGGATGCTCGTTGGCGA
>DAITND010000165.1:0-5565 GCA_036834825.1 Dermatophilaceae bacterium | reverse complement strand
TCCCTGCCCCTGATCCTGCGCAAGATCGTGCTGCCACTGGCCAGCCCGGGCATCGCCGCCACGGGGCTGATCTGTTTCATCTTCGCGTGGAACGAGTTCCTCTTCGCCCTCAATCTGACCGCGACCAAGGCCAGCACCTCGCCCGTCTATCTCGTCAGCTTCATCACGAGTGAAGGTCTTTTCATAGCCCAGCTGTCCGCAGCTGCGCTGGTGGTGTCCATTCCCGTCATCCTCGTCGGCTGGGTGGCCCAGGACAAGCTCGTCCAGGGTCTGTCGCTCGGCGCCGTGAAGTAGAGGAGTCCGTATGAGCAGCATGATGCGCGTCGTCGCCGAGCAGATCGGCCGAGTCGGGGTGAGCGAGGTGCCGGTGCCCTCGCCGGGGCCGGGCCAGGTCCTGGTGCGTGTCGCCCTGGCAGGGGTCTGTGGCTCCGACACCCACGCGGTGGCCGGCCATCACCCGTTGCTCGCACCGCCGTACTACCCGGGCCATGAGGCGACCGGAACGGTTGCCGAGGTGGGTCCCGAGGTGGCCTTCCCAGCGTTGGGGCAGCGGGTGATGCTCAAGCCCAACGTTTGCTGCGGCGAGTGCGTGAACTGCCGGGCCGGTCGGACCAATGTCTGCCAGGACCTGCGGTGGATCGGGTGCGATCCCTCCGGCGCGCTCCCCGGTGCGATGGCGGACTATCTCCTTGCACCGGCCGGCAACCTGTATGCCGTCCCCGACGAGGTCACCGACCGGCAGGCGGTGCTGGTCGAGTGCCTGGCCACCGGTGTCCATGCGGCCCGCATCGCCGGTGACGTCACCGGTGCGAGGGTGGTGGTGCTGGGGGCCGGCACGATCGGGCTGTTCGCCGTGATGGCGGCCCGCCGGGCCGGGGCCGGGACCATCGTGGTGACCGACCTCGACCTCCACAAGCGTGAACGTGCACTGCGCCACGGGGCCGATGTCGCGGTGGATGCCGCCGCGCAGGGCTTCGCCGACGATGTCCGGGCCGGGCTCGGCGGCCCGGCCGACGTCGTCTTCGACTGTGTGGCCAACGAGTACTCCGTGCCGCAGGCCGTGTCGGTGCTGCGACGCTCCGGCACGCTTTTGGTGGTCGGGGTGCCGCCGCGCGACTTCGCGATCCCGATGCCACTGGTGCAGGACTGGGAGCTGCGGGTCCAGGGCTGCGCCAACTACACCGAGGAGGACATCGTCACCGCGCTCGGGATGGCCCGGGATCTTCCCGAGGAGGAGATCATCTCCGACCGCTTTCCTTTCGCGGAGGCGGCATTGGCATTTGAGCTGGCCGCGCGCAATACCTCGGGCAAGGTCGTTGTCGGACCTGGTGCGGGCCACTGATGCGTGCCCTCGAACTGACGGGTCCGGGACAGCACCACCTCGTGGAGCTGCCCGACCCGACGCCGGGACCGGACGAGATTGTTGTCAACGTCGAGTCCTCGGGGGTCTGCGGCACCGACCTGCGGATCGTCCAGGGGGACTACGGGCACATCTCGTTCCCGCTGGTCATTGGCCACGAGTTTGGAGGCCATGTGAGCGCCGTGGGGGAGAGGGTGACCGGTTTCGCGCCCGGCGACCTGGTGGGTGCCGACCCCAACACCTACTGCGGGGACTGCGAGTGGTGCCGTCGCCGGGCATACAACTTGTGCGAATACTGGACCGCAGTCGGCATCACCCGGACGGGTGCCTTGGCCGAGAAGGTGGCAGTGTCAGCCCGTCTGGCGGTGCGGTTGCCCGACTCTCTGGACGCCGAGACAGCCGCCCTCATCGAGCCTCTCTCGTGCGTCCTGCACGCCATGGAACGGGGGGAGGTCGAGGGGGACCGCACGATGCTGGTGTATGGGGCCGGAGCCATCGGACTGATGGCCCTGGTGGCAGCTCGGGCCCGGGGCCTGGACGTCTGTGTGGTCGAGCCGCACGAGAGAAGGCAGGCCCGAGCGCTGGAACTCGGCGCTGCTGCCAGCGCTTGTGATGTCGCCGGGCTCGGCACCGACGAGCAGTTCGACTACGTCCTGGATGCCTCCGGAGCGCTGCCCGCCATCAGCGACGGCCTCGGCCGACTGCGCAAGCGCGGCACCTTCATCCAGATGGGGGTGGCGCCCACCGCTGCCCTCCTGCCCTACTCCCCGTACGACCTCTATGAGAAGGAGTGGCGCATCATCGGCTCCAACTCGGTCGCCGACTGCTACCGGCTGGCCGCCCAGACCATGCCGACCATCGTCGACGACATGCGAAGCCTGATCACCCATCGCGTCAGCCTGGAGGACTTCGACGAGGCGGTCAGCGCGATGGCGAGCCCAGACGCCATCAAGGTGCATCTCCAACCCAACCAAGGACATCAGCAATGACCACCACTGATCTCGGAAAGCTGCGCAGCCTTGCCTCCTGCGCCGACAGCGACGGCTTCTTCACCGTGCTCGCCGTCGACCACCCGGTGTCCTTCATCCTCGGGCGCAAGGACCCGCCTGTTGCCGACGACCCGGACAGCAGAGCCCGTGCGGTGATGGCCAAGTGGCAGCTCACCCGGGCGCTGGCGCCGCATGCCAGTGCCCTGCTGACCGATCCCGACCTGGGGCTTGCCGCAGCGCTGGCCACCGGAGCCCTGCCGGGCCGGATCGGCCTCATCATGTGCGCCGAGGCCGAGGGCTATCAGAGTGTCGCCGACGCCCATACGGTCACCGAGCTGCGTCCCGGCTGGGACGCCCGCAAGATCCGGCTGGCCGGCGGTGACGGGCTGAAGCTGCTGTGGCGATACCGCGGCGAGGTGCCGGAGGCAGCAGCGCACCGCGACCTCGTACGCCGGGTGGCCGACGAGTGCGCTGCCGTGTCGCTGCCACTGATCGTGGAGCCCATCTGGGTGCCACTGGAGGGGGAGGACCTCAACGATCCCGTGGTGCGGGCGGAGCGGGTTCGGGGGGTTGTCGGCTCTGCCGTCCTCGCTCAGGAGCTCGGGGCCGATCTGGTCAAGACCGAGTTCCCCGGGTGGGTCGACACTGACCATGAGCGCGCGGTCGGGTTGGCAGCCTGCGCCGAGATCGACGCCGGTCTGGACGTGCCGTGGCTGTTGCTGTCGGCCGGGGTGACCTTTGAGCAGTTCATGGTGCAGACCGAGATCGCAGCCAAGGAGGGCTCGGCCGGTTTCATCGCCGGACGCGCGGTGTGGGACGCGGCCGCCGCCGAAGATGCCCAGGTCCGCGAGGCAGGCATCAGCCTCGCTGCCGAGCGACTGGCCCGGCTCACCGCCGTGGTGCACGCCCATGGCCGTCCCTGGCGGATCGCCGGTGATGCCGACACCGCGCTGCACGGCTACCCGCCCGGTTGGTACTCCGACTGGCACAACATCCAGGAAGGAAGTCTCAGATGACTGACAACGCAGTGAGCCAGGACCTCACCGGTCGGCTGGCCGTGGTCACCGGTGGAGCCCAGGGGATCGGACGATCCATCGTCGAGGCGCTGGCGGAGGCCGGAGCGAGGCTGGTGATCGCCGACCTCAACCCCGAGACCGGGCAGCAGGCTGCGGCCGAGCTGGGTGCCGAGTTCGTCCGGATCGATGTCTCCTCGCCGGCCTCGGTGAGCCAGGTCGTGACCGACCTGGTCAGTGTTCAGGGCGCCATCGACATCTGGGTGAACAACGCAGGTATCTGCCGGAACGCCGCTGGGGAGGAGATGCTGGACGAGGACTGGCGGGCCGTCATGGCGGTCAACCTGGACGGCACCTTCTACTGCTGTCGCGAGGTGGGTCGGCACATGCTGGAACGAGGCCGCGGCGTCATCGTCAACATCGCCTCCATGTCGGGGGTGGTCTCCAACCATCCGCAGCCCCAGGTGGCCTACAACGCCTCCAAGGCCGGCGTCATCATGGTGACGAAGTCGTTGGCTGGCGAATGGGCCAGTCGCGGCGTACGGATCAACTCGGTCTCGCCGGGCTACACCGCCACAGCGATCCTCGACCAGGTGATTGAGCAGCAACCGGACTGGACCGACACCTGGTTCCGGGAGACTCCGATGGGTCGCCCCGCCCGGACCGACGAGGTTGCCGCGGTCGTCCGTTTCCTCGCTTCCGACGCCGCCAGCTTCATGACGGGCAGCAACGTGGTCGTGGACGGCGGCTACACCTGCTGGTGAGACCGGAGGGAATCGGAAGGGGATAGGGCGTGGACAGGCGCGAGGCCAGCCTCGGCATCGACCTGGGGACTAGTGGGGTCAAGGTGGCCCTGGTGGACGCCCAGGGCACTGTATTGGCTGGCGCCGCCCGCCCCTTCGCTGTCCGCTCACCACGTCCCGGGTGGGCGGAGACGCCGCCGGCCCAGTGGGCCACGGCTGCCCTTGCCGCGGTCGCCGAGGTGCTGTCGCAGTGTCCCGACGTACGGGTCATGGCGGTGGGCATCGACGGGCAGATGCACGGTGTGGTCCTGGTTCGCGGCGCTGCCCCGGTGCGTGATGCCGTCTTGTGGCCCGACAGCCGGGCCGATGCGGAGCTGGCGCTGTGGCGGGTGGTCCCCGAGGCCGTGCGGGCCGCACTGGCCAACCCGCTCACGGCAGGGATGGCCGGACCGGTGCTGGCCTGGCTGGCCCGTCACGAACCCGGGGCCATCGCGGCCGCGGACACGATGCTGGCGCCCAAGGACTGGTTGCGGATGCAGCTGGTGCCGGGGGAGCCGGTGACCGATCCGTCAGACGCGTCGGCCACTCTTCTGTGGGACGTGGTTGCCGATGACTGGTGCGCCCCGGTGGTCGCGGCTGCCGGTATCGAGGCGCGCCTGCTGCCGCGGGTCTGGCCCTCGACCGCTCCTGCCGGGACGCTGGCACCGGCCGAGGCCTCGTCGTGGGGGTTGCCGGCCGGCATCCCGGTGAGCGTGGGTTGCGGCGACGCTGCTGCGACCCTGGTCGGGGCGGGCCCGGCATCCGACCAGCTCATCGTGACCGTGGGGACCGGGATTCAGGTGATTTCCCCCGGGGCCGAGCCCCGGGCGGACGCGATACCGCGCCATCACACCTTTGCTTCAGCCACCGGTGACCACTACGCCATGGTCGCTCCCATGAACGGGGGGCTGGCTCTGGCCAGGGTGCGTGAGATGGTCGGCGCCGGCTGGGCCGAGCTCTACGGCTCCCTCGACAGTGACCCGCGGGCGGTCGGGTCAGCGGTCTTCCTGCCGTACTTCGCTGCCGAGCGGCTGCCCCGTCCGGTCCCGGCAGGATCGGCGGGCTGGCATGGGCTGGGGCTGGAGTCGGATCGCAATACCCTGCTTCGCAGCGCTCTCGAGTCGGTGGCATTCCTCATCAGGCGGGCTGTGGCGACCGTGCCCGGGTCTGGCGTGACCGAGCTGCGCCTGGTGGGCGGCGGCACCCGGGACCTGAGGTTCCAGCAGCTGCTGGCCGATGTGCTGGGACGTCCGGTACGGCGTTGTCGCACCGAGAATGTCACCGCCCTCGGCGCGGCCCGGCTGGGCTGGGTGACCCTTGGCCATGAGCTCACCGGAGCGGGGATGGAGCTGGAGGACGCCGTTGCCCCGAGCGGGACCTTTGACTACGGCCCGCGTTTTGATCGTTTCCAGCAGCTAACT
>DAITND010000164.1:0-5588 GCA_036834825.1 Dermatophilaceae bacterium | reverse complement strand
GGGCCGACAAGTCCACGTTCACCAAGCTCATTTCCGGCTGCACACGCACAATGAGGGCACCATGAATTACACCGCGGCGGCCGGGGAGGCCGGTCTGGGCATCGTGTCCATCACGCACAGCCTCACCATGCTTACCTCGTCGGGGCCACGTCATCATCGTGTACTGGTCCGGCGGGTTGCCAGACAAGAAGCGCTCCGAGGTGACCCGCGAAGAATTCACCACGGAGGTGGCCGGAGGACAGGAGTCCACAGAGCTATCCCACGAGCTTCAGCGTTGGCCGGCCGTCTGTACTCGCAGGCTGTCCCCGCCGCTGCAACAGCGTTCACACCAGCTCGACCAAGTTCGGAAGGACCACGAAAGTGACACTCAACGTAGGAGTCATCGGCACGGGAAACATCGGCGCGGACCACGTGCGACGGCTGGCATCACAGGTGTCGGGGGCAGGGGTCACGGCTGTTTTCGACATCGCCACTGAGCGTGCAGCCGAGATCGCCGAGGGAGTGGGCGCCGTTGCGCACGGCTCCTGGACCGCCTTGGTCGACGACCTCGACGTCGAGGCCATCGTGATCGCCTCTCCGGGACCGTTGCACGCGGAGCAGGTGCTGGCCTGCATTGAAGCGGGCAAACCGGTGCTGTGCGAGAAGCCCCTGGCCACGACCGGCGAGGACTCCATCAAGGTGATGGAGGCCGAGGTCGCCTTCGGGCGGCGTCTGGTCCAGGTCGGTTTCATGCGCCGCTATGACCGGGCCTACCGCGTCGTCAAGGGTGCCATCGATGACGCGAGCATCGGCGAACCGCTGCTCGCCCACATGGTTCACCGCAACGCGTCCGTTCCGCACACCTTCACCAGTGCCATGGTGATGACCGACTCGGTGATCCATGAGATCGACACGGCCCGTTGGCTCTTCGACCAGGAGGTTGTGGCCACCACGGTCGTCGCGGGCCGGCCGAGCCCGCAGGCTGTGGCCGGCGTCCGCGACCCGCAGCTGGTGCTGTTCGAGTTGGCCGACGGCGTCGTCGTCGATGTCGAGGTGTTCCTCAACTGCCAGTACGGCTATGACGTGCGCTGCGAGGTCGTCGGCTCGATGGGCACGGTGTCGATGGATAACCCCAGCACCAACTCGTTGCGCCGTAACGGCCAACGGATCGAGTCGGTGCCGGCCGACTGGCGGGTGCGGTTCAACACGGCGTACCTCGACGAGCTGCAGGATTGGGTGGACGGCCTGGCTACCGGTGTCGTGCGTGGGCCGAGCGCGTGGGACGGGTACGCCGCGGCCGTCGTGGCCAACTGCGCGGTGCATGCTCTGGCTGAGGGTGCCCGCACGAAAGTCACCCTGGTGGACCGCCCCAGCCTGTATGCATGAGCCCCCCGGCACCGGACCCACCAGGAGATGCGCCGTGAAGATCGCCCTTGACCCCTGCATGTTCCGTACGACGCCGCTGACCGGCCTGCCCGGAATTGCGGCGTGACCACAGACAATCCGGATGACCGCGGCTCGAAGGGAATGACGATGAACTCGTATGGCACTACGGGCCGTGATTCCGGCGGACGAGCCCTGGCACCCCAGGTCCTGACAGTGGGCCGGGTCGGTGTTGACCTCTACCCCGAGCAGAGCGGGGTACCCCTCTCAGCCGTCACTACGTTCGCCAGGTCCCTCGGCGGCACCGCGACCAACGTCGCTGTCGGGGCAACTCGCCTCGGTCATCGGAGCGCCGTACTCACCAAGGTGGGGCCGGACGAGTTCGGCATCTTCGTCCGTGAGGCGCTCGCGGGCTTCGGCGTGGACGCCACCTACGTCGGGACGGCCGAGGAGCTCCTGACGCCTGTCGTGTTCTGTGCGCTCAACCCGCCGGAGGACCCGCCGTTGTTGTTCTATCGGCTTCCGATAGCACCCGACCTGACCCTCACCAAGGACGATGTCCCATGGGACCTCGTGCGCGACGTGCCGCTGCTTTGGGTCACCGGGACCGGGGTGTCGATGGAGCCGGCGCGACAGACCCAGCTCGATATGCTGGCGCACCGAGGTCGCCCTGACGCTGACGAAGGGCGATGGACAGTGCTCGACCTTGACTGGCGCCCGATGTTCTGGCCGTCGCCCGAGGACGCGCGCCGGGAGTACGAGCTGATGTTCGAGCACGTGACCGTGGTGGTCGGCAACCGGGCCGAGGTCGCCGTGGCTGTCGGCACGTCCGATCCGGAGGAGGCGGCGCGCCGTCTGCTCGACCGGGGCGTTGAGCTGGTCTTGGTCAAGAAGGGAGCCGAGGGAGTCCTCGTCGCCACCCAGGACTTCATAAGGACCGTGGCGCCCCAGCGGGTCGACGTCGTGTGCGGTCTCGGTGCGGGCGACGCATTCGGCGGCGCAGTCGTCCACGGCCTGTTGTCGGGATGGAACCCGGTTCGGATCGGCGAGTACGGCAATGCGGCCGGCGCCATCGTCGTCGCGCAGCTCGCGTGCGCGGACGTAATGCCGACCATCGAGGAGCTGGACGCGATGGTCGCCGGACAGTGGGTAGCACCGTGAGCGCGTGCCTGCTTTCTCAGTTATCCAAACCAGATCCCCAGGACGACGCTTCCGGAAGGAGCCCGATGGTGCCAGGGCAGATCAGCAACGAGCAGTGGTGCCAGCTGCTGGAGACCTGGGCGAACCGGCCGCAGGCGGTGGCCGAGGTCTACGCACCCGCAAAGGCTCGGAGGGCCTGCTCTCCGAGCGTGAGTCGGTCTTCCTCGTGGCCGCGGACCACCCCGCCGGGATGCTCTGGGCTCCATTGGGGATGCCATGGTGACGGCCGATCGTCGAGATCTGACCGAGCGACTCATGACCGTACTGTCCCGGCCGGGCGTCGACGGTGCCCTTGGCCCGCCGATATCGTGGGAGTTCCTCCCCGGGTGGGGACCGCTCGACAGCCTTCGGCGATGACCCCGCCCAGGCTTGGGTGCGCGATGCTTGGTCAGACCAGCCTGTTGACCCGCGGTGCCCGTCACCTCGGCCGACGGCCGCTCGACCATCTGGACCCGGTCCGCAACACAACCGCGACCGCACGAGCATGACTCCGACCTCGACCTCGACCATCCACTCGCCTTGGAGTCCCAGATGACGTTCACCGAACTCCCTTCAGCCGCCGCAGCGTCCAGGACGATGCGGCTCACCACCGCGCAGGCGCTGGTGCGGTGGATGGTGGCGCAGCGTTCGGAGCTACTGGACGGCACCGAAGTCCCATTGTTCGCTGGTGTGTTCGCTATCTTCGGACACGGGAATGTGCTGGGTCTCGGCACCGCGTTGCAGGCTGTGCAGGACAAGCTGCCCACATGGCGCGGTCAGACTGAGCAGGGGATGTCGCTCGCGGCGATTGGCTTCGCCCGAGCCATGGACCGCCGACAGGTGATGGCAGCGACATCGTCGGTGGGTCCTGGCGCGCTCAACATGGTGACTGCGGCAGCCCTGGCCCACGCCAACCGGCTGCCGGTGCTGCTGCTACCCGGCGACGCGTTCGTCGGGCGCGCCCCGGATCCCGTGCTGCAGCAGGTCGAGCACTTCGGTGACCCCACGACGAGCGTCAACGACGCCTTTCGCGCGGTCTGCCGCTACTTCGACCGGATCACCCGGCCGGAGCAGCTGCTCACAACCCTGCCTCACGTCGCCCGGGTACTGACCGATCCGGCTGACTGCGGACCGGTGGTGCTGGCGCTGCCCCAGGATGTCCAGGCGGAGGAGTTCGAGTTCCCGACCACGATGTTCGCAACCCGGCTCCACCGTGTCCCACGTCAGCGACCCGATGTGACGTCGGTCGCCGAAGCGGTTGGGATCCTGCGCACCGCCAAAAGACCCCTTCTGGTCTCAGGCGGGGGAGTGCGCTACTCCGGGGCCGCCACCGCCGTGCTGGAGCTCGCCACGGCCTACGGTGTGCCCATCGTTGAGACGGCCGCCGGGCGCACTTTGTTGCCGGATCCTCACCCGCTCAACGCCGGCCCGCTCGGTATCATCGGATCAGCCTCTGCCAACGCGATGGCCGCCGAAGCCGATGTCGTGGTAGCCATCGGGACCAGGCTTCAGGACTTCACGACGGCGTCGTGGACGCTGTTCTCCGACGACGTCCGCGTCATCGGGGTCAACGCCGCACGGTTCGACGCCGTGAAGCGCGGTTCACATCCCGTCGTCGGTGACGCCCGCGAGAGCGTGCTCGAGTTGCAGGCAGCCCTGCACGGGTGGTGGGTCGACCCCAGGTGGACGGCGCGGGCGGCCACCGAGAAGACTGCGTGGGACGGACACGTCGACAACCTCCGAAAGGGTGTTGCTCCTGATGGTTCGCTGACCTACGCGCAGGTGGTCGGCGTCGTCAACGATGCCAGCACCGCCGACGACTACGTCGTCGGCTCATCCGGCGGCATGCCGGGGGAGCTGCACGGCGGATGGCGCAGCGGCGCCGTCGACACCCGGGCTGAACCGGCCGCCCATGGCACCTCGGGCTCGACGATGGACCTCGAGTACGGCTTCTCCTGCATGGGCTACGAGATCGCGGGGCCGTGGGGCGCCTCGATCGCCCGGGCGCAGACTCACCCGAATGGCATCGTGACTACTCTGCTCGGTGACGGTTCCTACCTGATGCTCAACTCCGACCTCTTCTCCGCGGCGTTCGCCGGCCACCCGTACGTCGCCGTGGTATGCGATAACGGCGGGTACGCAGTCATCCACCGACTGCAGACCAACCAGGGCGCCGAGGGCTTCAGCAACCTGCTGAGCGACTGTGCCGGGCCGGGGGGCGTGCGTGTCGACTTCGCGATGCACGCTCGCTCGCTCGGCTGCAGCGTTGAGGACGTCCCCGCCGGCTCCTCCGTCGACGACCTTGCATCGGCCTACGGCCGGGCTCGTGCGGCCGCTGTGGGCACCCGCCGCCCTGCAGTCGTCGTCTGCCGAACCCACCCTTCGACCTGGACCGAGGCTGGCGCCTTCTGGGAGGTGGGCGTGCCGGCATCCCTGTCCGGCCGCGTCGCCTACGACGAGCACAAGGCGCGCCAGGTGCGTTGGCTTTCTTGACGTTTTCGGTGCCCAGCAGGTCGTCGTCGAACCTGAGCAAGCCGCGTATGTCGACGTCGCCGGCCTCGGTGAAGAACGGCGCACCCCGGTTGGCTCCAGGGGGTGCACCCGCCACTACCTCGCGGCCGATCAGCCAGCGCAGGGTGTCGAGGTCGTGGATGCTGCAGTGGCGGAACGAGCCCCCGGAGGTCGGCAGATAGGCCGCGGGTGGGGGCTTGCATCGCCGGTTTCGGCACGCGCGGTGTGAAACCCGCCCAGATCACCGTGCTCGAGTGCGTGTTTGGCGGATCGGTAGGCGAGGTCGAACCGCCGCTGGAACCGACTTGCACGCCCTGGTCCGCAGGCCCTCACCCTTTTCGTGTTGGTGTCTCGAACATGAAGCCAGAGCCGAATACGTCACGTCGCAGCTATCGGATCCCGTTGGATAGCGGGGCCGCTTCCAGCCCGGCTGCCCATGGCCTCGCCGACTTGGGTCTCTTGCTCGGTGCCATGGGAGTCTCCTCTGAACAACAGCACAGAAATCAAGCACCGTGGCTTGACGGGTCCACCTGCAG
>DAITND010000163.1:0-5644 GCA_036834825.1 Dermatophilaceae bacterium | reverse complement strand
CTTAGTTGGTGGTCTCTCCATGAGCAGACCATAAGCACTGCCGGCCGCCACGCCCTGCAGTGACCTGTCCGGACCGGCGGACATCCGTCCGTTGCCGCCGGCGTCAACATGGTGGGCGTTGGGGATGTGCAATCAATGGATCAGTGGCCACCCAGCAGTTCGTCGACTTGAAGGTCATGTTTGACAGCCATGGTCAGTTTCGTGACCGCCTTCAGAAGTCGATCGCTGCGCTCGGTCGCCAACTCAGCGTTCCACGACCCGTCTGGGTGCACGCAATCTTCGCCAGGTGTCGCCAGCGTTAACTCAAGAAGTGCCTCGCGGACCCTATCGGAAGATAGGACCCAGTGCATTGAGTACTTTGGCGTGCACTCAGATTGGATGTCGTTGAAGGCACGCCTGCGTGTCACCTCGTCAGTCAAGTCGTGAGGGCGTGCCATGAGCCCAAAGAGATCGGACGCTGCGAGCTTGACGCGCGCGGCATCTTCTAAGGCGTGCATGTACGTGTCGTAGCGCTTTCCGGCCATATCCGATATCCGGTCGTGCTTTCGCTGGAGAACTCCGGCTCTGCGGTCGTGCCTTCGCTGGAGAACTCCGGCGAAGATCTGGAGAACTCCGGCGATCAGCGCACCCACGACGACGCCTACGAGCGCCCACATTTCAGAACCCATGCCACCGGAGCCTAGGCCTTTCGAAGGGAGGGCCCGGTGCCCACGGCCCCGGCAGTGAACGGCTGAACGTAACCACGTCCTGCAAAGAGGCAGAAGGGCGGATGGGTCCCAGCGGTGCCCCTCACCTGTCGATCTCCGTGACGTGTCAGGCTCCGACCATGAAACGGAACCAAAGGAAATCGGCCGTCGAGGTCAAGGACCTGCGCGAGCAGATGGGCCACCTAGAGGCCACGCTCGGGGGAATGACCGGCCTCCACAGTGCGGCCGACGACGTCGCAGGCGCGGTCACGATGCTTCGGCAGGTGCGCGCCACTGAGGAGGACCCAAAGCAAATTGTCCGGGCCGAACAAGCCCGCGCCGACGCAACCGAAGTGTTCTCGATGGCGCACGTGACCGCGACGATGGTCTGGCTTGAACGGACCTCCTGGGAACAGGGCCAGGCTCACCGGGCGACCCTTGCGCAAGGCCAGCGCCTGAACCGGGCGACCTGGGTCCTCGCTGTCTCCACGGGCGTGCTGACCCTCGCCACCCTGGGCCTTATCTGGGCCACCTTTACCGCCTGATCGCGCGTACCTCCGCAACCCGGTGTGCTGGTTGACGTCGCGGTCACGTCGTAAACGTGGTGCGCGACCATGGCGGCGGGCGTAGATTCGAAGGCGTGACGGATGCGCACGACGGAGACGACGTTAACGAGGCACAGGCGGAGTACGACACCGATCCCGAGCTCCGAGAGCTGCTGACCCAGGCGGCCGAGTCGCCAACGGTGCACCGTGCCAGCAACATCGACCACGTCGACCCCAACGCTGACGACGATGCCCACCGGGTGCGCGTTCGCGAGATTGCCGCCCGCATCCTTGTTGAGGACGCCGAAGTGTTCGAGGGTCTGAAGCGCTCGGACGCCGGCGACGACCCCGAGCGGCTCTAACGGGCGGGGGCCGGCACAGGGGAGCAGGGGAGCTCGCGCGAGGATCCTCTTGCGGGATGAGGAGAGGGACGACAAGCTCTCGTCATCAGCAATACTCACGGACATACTTTGGGGTATGTCCAAAGTCATGGTGTCCTTCCCAGAGGAGCTTCTGGCCGAGCTCGATACCGAAGCCAGGCGACGATCAACAAGCCGAAGCGCGCTTCTGGCTACCGCAGCTCGGCGCGAACTAGCTCGTCGCGACTCCGAACAGGTCGCCGCAGCGATCGCACGATCAGAACAACGGTTTGTTAGTGCGGGGACCTTCGAGGCGGCTGACCTGGTCCGTCACGATCGCGACTCGCGCCGGCCGCCTACCTAGGGCAGGTCGTACCCGATCTGTGCGGCAGCGGCACGCAATAGGTTGTTCCACGAGGTCGCGGGATGGGAGAGCAGTGCGGAGAATGCGGGTGCCGCAGGGAAGGAATTTTGTGCTGGAGCCCATAACGCAAAGCAGGGCTCCCCGGTCATGGCTGAGCTGTAAAACAACCCGTCAGCCGTAGGCCACGTAGCGCGTAGCGCGCGCGCCCAACTGCGCGTCACGTCCTTGGGGCCAGCGCTGATGGTGTGTGAGGCGCCCAAACGTGTAGCTGCGCGGCCGGTCAGGTCCAGAAGTCGTAGGGGCCGCGTGGGCGTCCATGCGTAGACGACTGGCTCGTCGGGTTGGTGGCGTCTAATTTCGCGCCCTTTCTGGAAGCGTTCCGCGAGGGCTGCCACCAGGTTGCTGGCTGCGTAGAGGACCCGCTCGGTGGGATGTAGGCCAGGAGGCGGAGGGTGCGGGTCGAATCGCGCTGACGGCAGTGGCCCGTATGAGCGCATCACCGCGAACCTGGCGGCGTATGCGCCCTTACTGTTGGCGACGTGCCATAGGGGCTGGTTTGGTTCCCAATCCTTCCACAAAGGGCGACGGCGGGCGAGGTCTGCGGGTGGTGTTCGTGGGAGTTTGGGGCTCACACCTGCTCTCCGAGTGTCGCGGCGAGTCCGATGACGGGACCGGGCTCCCCGCCGCCCACGAGCCAGTCACGGGGAGACGCAGGGCGGTCGCCCAGCATGAGCGCTTCATCGGGTGAGGTCATGAACGCCCGAACCGGCACTGGGTGGCTTCCCGCCGGAAGCGCGGCAAGGACGGCTCGCAGGTGCGGCAGGACGGCGCTGCCAGTGAACTGCCAGTCCGGGTAGACGGACCGGCTGCGCCCGCCCTTGTAGGAGAAGAGGTCCCCTGCCGTCGTCTGGTGCGAGACGCGGGTCACGTCCACGCCCAATAGTGCGGCGACTTGGCTGCGGCTCAGTGCGGCGACGGCTTCAGCTGTGGCGCGCGCGGCTGTCCGGGCGTCAAGCGCGGAAAGGTCACCGGACGTCAGGGGGCGTACACCGGAGAACCGGGCCAGGTATTCCTGGTCCGTCGCCAACAGGTCCACCGCCGCATTCACACCCAATGGGGTGAGAAGCGCTGCGAGGTTTGATGCGACAGCATCCTCGGTCGTGTCGTAGCCGTATTGATGTAGAACCTCAGCCAGTGCTCCCATGCGCACAGTTTAGCACTGGCTGCGTTACCGTGCGCCTCCCTTCAGGGAGGGGAGGCGCACCACTCCTTCTGATGAAATCAGAGCAGAACTGCTCTGATTTCATCAGAACTCCAAGGATGACGATCTCCTCGCCTTCATATACCCGCTCCGGAACCCTTGTTCCGTCCAAACCCGTGAACGTGTGCTCGGCGAGCTCGGCGAGCTCGGGTCGGTCAGGCCGAGTTTCGGGTAGGGCAGCCCCGCCGGGCCGATGAGGACCTTGCCCCGGTCCCGGCGGCTGGTCACCCTGGCGTTTCCGCGCCCGCGACGTCGGCGGCGTCCATCTGAGCTCGAATCTCGGCCACCCGGCCAGCCATCCCCGGACGGGCCAATAGTGCATCCAGGCGCGCGGCCGCAGCCTCCGAGCCCACGAACGCGTTGCCGTCGTGGGGTGCGTCGTCTCCATCGGTCACACCCTTGACGGTACGCGGGTCAACCCTCGACGTCCGTACGCCATAACAGCCGTCCTGACCTGATTACGTCGTCAACGTGGTCCTGCCGGGAGGCTTCACTGAACTCGACGACGACCCCCTCCAATAGGTTCGACTGCGCCGTCTGCGATGCCCACGCGTCGACGATCCGTGCAGCTTGGGCTTCAACAGTCCCTTGGAGTGTGGTGCGAGGGACGAGCGCCCAGACCAGCTCACAGTCCATGGCTTCCGCTGCGGCTGCCAGCGTGGACATGCGCACCGTGCCAGCGCGTTCACTGGCTTCCATGGCCGTGATGGCTTGTCTCGAGACGCCCATCCGGGAGCCAAGGTCCGCAGCGGACATCTGCAACGCCTCGCGGATCGCCCGAACCCAACCCGTGCGCATAGGGGCCAACGCATCCGCATCAACGTGTTGGAGCTGTTGGTCCAAGGCCCTCCGCGCTGACCTCGATGCCGTGTAACGGGACAACCTGCACCTTGCCTTTCGGAGCCAACTTGACAAGGTACAGATTGACACGTCCGCACACGTGTGCCTACTCCCACCCCGCCGCCGCATGGGAGGCGACAAGCAGGACCAGGTCGTCCTCCCCACCGGCCAGCAGGACCTCGAATGGGCGCCGGCCGCCGAGCTCGACCTCAGGGGAGCGGAGCCATGAGGCCACGGTCCACGTGGAGACATCGCTGCCTTCCAGAACCCGCAGCACCGCTACGAGCCCTGGAAGGACCGCGCCGCCGACGAACTGCCAAACCGGGTAAACGATCCGGCCAGAGCCCGTCCGGCACGAGAGGATCGTCCGACTCCGCCCCCGGGAGTACACCGCTGCTCTTGACACACCCAGCACGGCAGCCACCGCCGACGCATCGTAAAACGGGCCGATCTGGTAGGCCCATAATTCAACGTCCCCGTCGGGCGCCGTCACCATCGCAGGTGGGCCTGCTCGGCGGCTTGGCGAACCTGGGTCGCGCACTCCGCAGCCAATGATGGGTACGCATCAGCGATTGCGGCCAGGACTCGCTCACGGAGAAGGTCGTGCGCTTCCTCGCGACCCACCAGGCCGAACAGCTGAGCACCGAGGGCGTCATACGACGTGCGTTCGTGTCGCAGGTAGTTGACGGTGATCCGGGCCAGGAACGCCGGGTCAGAGTCGGGGGTTGCCGGGTCGTAGTCACCGTATGCGCGGGTCGCCGCACGGTCGTTGAACGACCTGATCGCACGAGCCGTCGCCATCTCCAACGTGGCCGGGGCAATGCTGATGTGAACCGCTTTGACCATGGCCGCCAACTCGGCACGCTTCCGGTCAGCAACCTTCAACCCGGCCTGCCGGCGAACCTCACTCGCCTTCACCCACCGGGCCCACTCCGGTGTCGCCTCCGCCGCTTCCACCCGGTCAATCGCCCACAACCGCATCGGCGACGCCGACCGGTAACGCGGGTTGGGTTTCGTCGCGTCCGGGTCCCCCAGAAAACGGCGGATACCCGCAACCGTCCAACCCCGATCCAACAGCGCCGCCTGAGCCAGCCACGTCTCCGACGCATCAGTCATAACCCCCTTCATACAGGTCAGCACTGACACCCGGCCCCACGCGCACGGCGACGGCGACGGCGTGCCCACGACGGCCACATGTAGACGGGACACCAAAACCCGACCCCTATATCGGTCAAGGCGGGCGTTCAGCATGCCGATGAAGTATTTGGCAGCCAATTACGCCCTCACCCCGTTAGGAAACGAACCCATGACCAAGACGAAGAGCACCACCGCAAAGCGCGGCCCCGGTCGACCCCCGATAGAAGACCCGCTCGACGCCCGCGTCGTCGTCCGGCTCCACCGCGTCGACGACGCCGCGCTCAACGTGGCGGCCATGGTCGCGGGAGTCAGCAAAGCGGCGTACATCCGCCGGTACGCCCTAGCCGCCGCCAACGCCCACACCGAGACCGCGTAACCCACCAGAGACAACAGAAAAGGCCGACCCCAGCCCGCAAAAGCGTGGTCGACCCTTTCGGAAAGCAGAATCATTA
>DAITND010000162.1:0-5701 GCA_036834825.1 Dermatophilaceae bacterium | reverse complement strand
GTGGCCGCGATCTCCTCGGGCTGGCCGACGCGGCCGAGCGGGATGGTCGAGGACATGGACGCCTTGCGCTCGTCGGTGAGCTTGCCGCCCATGATCTGGGTGTCGATGGGCCCGGGCGCCAAGACATTGACGGTGATGCCGAAGGGGCCCAACTCTCGAGCACCGCCACGACACATACCGATGACTGCCGCCTTGGCGGTTGCGTAGACGCCCTTGGAGAACGTCCCGCCGCCATCGAATGCCGTGATCGAGGAGGTGTTGACGATCCGGCCGACGCCCCGGGGGATCATCCGCTCGGCGGCTGCCTTGAGCATGAGGTAGGAGCCGGTGACGTTGACCGCCATGACCCGCTCGAACTCCTCGAGTTCGACTTCGTGCAGCGCTACCGGGCAGGCGATGCCCGCAAGGTTGACCAGGGCCACGACCGGCGGCAGCTTCTCGTCGATAGCTGCGAACGCCGCTGCGACGGAGTCTTTGGACGAGATGTCCGTGGGTATGGCGAGGACGTTCTCGTGCCCAGAGTCCTTGAGCTCCTTCTCGACCTTGGCGAGGCCGTCGGCGTTGTTGTCGATGAGGGCGACGTTCCAGCCGCCCTCGGAGAGGGTACGGGCAACGATCCGACCGATACCCGCGGTGCCGCCCGCCCCGGTAACGACTGCTGTCTTCTCTGCTGGGATGGGATTGGCGCTCATGACTGCTCCTTGCTCGAGGCGAGTGATGCTATGCGGCTCTGGCCGCTGGTGATGACTTCGGTGACGACCTGCGCGAGCGCGCGGGTGTCGTGGGCGAACCGCCCGAGGAAGAGCCCGTCGACGAAGGACCCGAGGCTCTGGTACGTGCCCGGCCCGGCACTGCCGCCATACAGAAGGCGGGAAGGGCCGGCATACGAGTCGAGCCGCACTCGGAGGTGTTCGCAGATCTCCGCGACATGCTCCGCCGGCGCAGGCGCGCTGGCGCCGATCGCCCACACCGGCTCATACGCGATGACGACCTCTTGCCCGGCGGCGACCTCCAGCAGCGTCTCGAGCTGCGCGAGACAGGCCTGGGCCGCCTCACGAAGGGAACCACCATCGGCTTCGCCGACGCAGTACAGCGGCACCAGGCCGGCTCCGACGACTTGCGCAGCCTTCGCCTGGACATCCGCGTCGTCCTCGCCGAAAAGTCGTCGCCGCTCGGAATGAGCAATCTCGACGTACCGACAACCGAGCTCTGCCAGGACCGCGGCCGAGACCTCGCCGGTTTGGGCGCCGTCCGCCGAGGCCGCCACGTCCTGGGCGCCCCAACGGATGCCAGTGCCGGCAAGCGTTTTCGCGGTCGACTCCAGCAGCGGGAAGGTGGGCAGGACGGCGAGTTCGATCTTGGCGCCAGTCTCCAGGCGTGCCCCGACGTCAGCCACGTCAGCGACCCAGGCACGGGTGGCGGCGACGCCGAGGTACATCTTCAGGCTGACCACGATGAGCGGCGGCAGGTCGGTCATCTGGTCAGGCTCCCGGTCTTCAGGCGAGCGCCCCGGCGAGGACGCCCCGGATGTACTCGCGGTTGCGCGCGCACACCCCAAGACCGTCGCTGCCGTAGTGCTCGCAGAGGAAGGCGCCCGAGAAGCCCAGGTCGAGGGCCTGACGGATCGCCGACCGGTAGTTGATGAGGCCCTGGTCCATCGGCACGGGGAAGGTCATGATCGCGCCGGTTGCCGGGTCCTCGTCACGCAGGTAGTTCTTGACGTGCCAGTAGTTGGCGTGGGGGAGCACCTTGTCGAGCATCGACTGGACGGGCTCGATGGGTCGGTGCAGGCGGATGAAGTTCCCGAGGTCCGGGTTGAGGCCGCACGCCTCGTGGTCAACTTGCTGCAGGAATGCGACCGCGCTGTCGCACGTGCCGACGTACGTGTCCTCGTACATCTCGAGGGTGATCTCCTGACCGTTCTGCTTTGCGTGCTCTGCGAGCTCACGGATCAGGGACGCGGCCTTTGCCCGGACCTGCGCGTCGTCGGGGTCCTTGTAGCCGTCTGCGAGCCAGAACCACAGCGCCTTCTGCTGCGCTGGGGTGAGGTCCTGGAAGAAACCGAAGCTGACCATCTTCACGCCGAGATCGGCGGCGACGTCCAGGAGTCGGTGGCTGTAGGCGAGGTACTCGTCACCGTGCTTGGCGTCCAGGACGCTGCGGCGGGAGGTGGAGATCGCGGGGATCGTCAGGCCGACGTCGGCGAGCACGTCTTTGAACTCGGCGAGCCGAGCTGCCTCGAGGTCGGCGACGCGCACCCACGTGTCGGTGGGGTCGATCTCGGTGAAGCCCAGGCGCCGCGCTTCGCGCAGGTGCTTGGCCCATTCCTCGGCCGTGGCGTCCTGGATGGGGCCGCCCTGGGAGTCCTTGTTCCCGAAGGCCAGCATCGCGCAGGCGATCGGCCAGTTCTCGGCTGTGTACGTCATGAGCACTTCCTTCAATGTCGTCTAAGAGGTCGCTCTGGGGGGACTCTGGGGGGGTCACATTGGCGCAGGGCCCAGCTCACGCAACAGCTGTCCCAGCCGTGCGTATGCCGTGTTGCGGTAGGCGATCAGCGCGGTCTGGTCCCCGGCCTCCGTCACGAAACCGCCGCCCTGCTTGACGCCGTACTTGCCCGCATCCACGAGCTCGTTCAGCATTTCCGGCGCCTTGAGCCGCTCGCCGTAGTGCTGCTCGAGAGTGCCGAAGCAGGCGCGGTACACGTCCAGGCCGGCCATGTCGGCGATGGCGAACGGGCCGAAGAATGCCAGTCGGTACCCGAACGTCGTGCGTACGACGATGTCGACGGCTTCCGCGGTCGCCACGCCCTCCTCGACCAGGTTGATGGCCTCTTTGAGCAAGACGTACTGGAGACGGTTCAGGACAAAGCCAGCCTTGTCATTGACCCGCGCCGTGAGCTTGCCGGTGCGGGCGACAAGCGTCTCGACGGCGGGGATCACCGACTCGTCTGTGCCCGCATGGGCGATGAGCTCGACGCCCGGGATGAAAGGGGCCGGATTCGAGAAGTGCACTCCGAGGAACCGGGACGCATCCGACAGGTTGGCGGCGAGGTCGGCGATGGGGAGCGTCGACGTGTTGGATGCGATGACTGCATCCGGCCGAGCCGCCGCCTCAATCCGCCGCAGCACGTCGGACTTGAGGGCCGGCACCTCCGGAATGGCCTCTTCGATGAGGTCTACCTCGCGGACGGCGTCTTCCAGGCTCGCGGCCCACGTGAGGTGCTTGGCCACGCGATCCGCAAATCCGACTTCGACGAGCTTGCGCTCCTCGAAGTCTCGCGCCTCGGCGAGCAGGCGTTCGTGGTTGCGTTGCGTCGACTCCACATCGGCATCGGCAATGACGACGTCGATGCCGGCTCCGGCCAGGACCTGGGCGATACCACCCCCCATGTAGCCAGCTCCGACAACGGCCACCGTCGAGATTTCAGTCTTCACGAGCCTTTACCTCCATGTTGGTTGATACGTCAGCATTCGCACGCTTCGTGGTTGATACGTCAGCACTCGTAGGCACTGAGCGCCTCGACCTTGGCGTTGGACGACGAGGTGGAGTCGAACTCATAACCGAGCCACTCCTTCGCCAGGCGCCGGGCTAGCTCAATGCCGACGACCCGCTGGCCCATGCAGAGCACCTGAGCGTCGTTGCTCAGGACGGATCGCTCGACCGAAAAGCTGTCGTGAGCGGTCACGGCGCGAATCCCCTTGACCTTGTTCGCGCTGATGGCCACCCCCAATCCGGTGCCGCACACGAGGATCGCCCGGTCGGCACGTCCGTCCGCGACCATGCGAGCAGCCTCGACGGCGACATGCGGATATGCCGTGTGCTCGTCAGCCGTGACGCCGACATCCGTGACTTCGCTGACTCTCGGGTCTGCCTCGAGGTCAGCCTTGATCCGCTCCTTGTACTCAAATCCCGCTTCGTCGCATCCGACGACCATTCGCCAAGTCCTGCTCATCACGACTCCTTCAACTCGGTTCTTGGGATTCACACGTCTGAGACGTGCGCGCGAAGGACGGCCACGACCTTCGCGAAAGACACAGCACCGGGATCGGGCGTGCCGATGCTCTTGTCGGCGTGGGTACGCGACCGGCCACGCTTGGCGGCGAACTCTGCCGTTCCGCGAGCCGCCTCCTCGGCAGCTGCGACGGCCTCCGCCCACGCGGGTCCGAGACCCTTTCCCTCCGCCGCGACCAGGGCGTCCCTGAAGGGGATCGCCGCATCAACCATGGTCTTGTCGCCGACTTCGGCCCCTCCCAGCGAGACGATCGCGTCGATGGCCTCGCTGGCCGCGCGTACCGCGACGTCCTGGCCGGGACACGACTGGTCGTCCAGAAGGCGGGCTGCGGTCCCGATCGCCATGCCCCAGAGCGCACCGGACGTTCCGCCCGCGCGCTCGGCCCACGCGTCGCCGGCACGAACGAGGAGAGTGTGCGCGCCCGCGCCGGCTGCAGCCGAAGCCTGGGCCGACTCGTCCGCGGCCCGGGCGCCGCGCACCATGCCGATGCCATGGTCGCCGTCACCAGCTACCTCGTCGAGGCCACCCAGGTAGGCCTCGTTCTCCACGAGCATCTGGTGCACGTCGGCCAGCGCGCCTGCGAGCCGTCTGGCGAGGGCACGGGACCCTTCGCTGCTCTCGGGGATCGCGGCGATCTCGTCGTCGTCGCGATCCTCACCCGATACGGGTTGCCGGTCGGCCATCGCGCCCTTGCGGTAGGCCGGCGCATTACAGGGGGCGATCCACAGGCGCTCAAGATCCTCGTCGAGCCACATCACCGTGAGTGAGAGGCCAGCCATGTCAAGGCTGGTGCACTGCTCGCCGACCTCGGGATCGACGATGGTGTAGCCCTGCTGCTCGAGCAGCTCGGCGACCCTACGGTAGGCGACGAACAGCTCCTCGTACTTCACCGTGCCCAGACCGTTGAGAAGGACGGCGATGCGTCGTCCATCGTCCTCCGGCTTCTCGACCAGCACCTTGTTTACGAGCATCTGAGCGATCTCATCCGCGGTGGGCAGGTCGACATCGGCGATGCCGGGCTCGCCATGGATCCCGAGCCCGACGCTCATCTTGCCGTCGGGGACGGTGAAGAGCGGGTGGTCGGCACCAGGCAGCGTGCACCCGGAGAACGCGACACCCATCGTGCGTGTGCGATCGTTCGCTCGTTGGGCCACCCGTTCGACCTCGTCCAGGCTCATGCCCTCCTCGGCGGCGGCACCAGCGACCTTGAATACGGCAAGGTCGCCGGCGATACCTCGGCGTTTGTCGCTCTCGGCTTGAGGGGCGGACGCGACGTCATCCGTCACCGTGACGATGCGTACGTCGATTCCCTCGTCGCGGACCCGGTCGGCTGCTTGGCCGAAATGGATGACGTCGCCCGTGTAGTTGCCGAAGCTGAGGAGTATGCCGCCTCCTTGGTTCGCCGCTTTCAACACGGAATACACCTGCGAGGCGGAGGGCGAGGCGAAGATGTTGCCACACGCAGCGCCGTGTGCCAGGCCAGGCCCGACCCAGCCGGGGAAGGCAGGATAGTGGCCGGTGCCTCCGCCTATGACCACGGCGACCTGACCCGGTTCGGTCTGCGTGGCCCGCACGACGCCGCCATGGACCTTGCGGACGTAGCGACTGTGTGCGGCCACCAAGCCGTCGAGCGCTTGGTCGGCGAAGTCCTCCGCGTTGTTAACGAGGTGGGTCATCACGTCACTCCTG
>DAITND010000161.1:0-5722 GCA_036834825.1 Dermatophilaceae bacterium | reverse complement strand
TACCGGCGTCGAGTGTCTCAGCCATCCCCCTGCTGAAACCGCCGGAGCCGCCGAGGTTGTCCTGCACGATGAGCTTCAGCTGATCCCCGAGGTCGGCGGCCACCTGCTCGAACCCGTCGGTATGGCGCAGCGTGTCACCACCCTGGTCGATCACGTAGATGTGATCGATCAGCTTCCGGACATCGGCATCGGCGGCAAGCGTGCAAAGGGTGTCGACGCAGAACTGCTCGCGGTTCATCGTGGTAATGCCCAGGGACACCGTCCCGGGTTCCGTCTGCTCACGCTCCGGTGGCACCGACACCGACCAGGACGCCGACACGAGGTCAGCGGCACTGTGGCCTGCGGCCAGGTCGAACCAGTACCAGCCGCCGTCGCCGAAGGGCGCGATGGGCAGGTCAAAGGTTACCTTCGTGGTGGCCTCAGCCGCGTGGTCGCCCGAAACGGTGTCGGCAGCCGGGCCCCGTGACAGCTCCACCATCTGGCGGATCCCGCGGGCGTTGGAACGATAGACCAGAACCGTTGCGTCCCCGCGGAACTCGACATCGAGGCGGACTCCGGTGACAACAGTCCAGCGGCGCCAGTAGCTGGCAGGGAAAGCGTTGAAATACGTGGCGAAGGAGACCCGCTCCCCCGCCGGGACCGTCACCGACCGGCGCGAGCTGACGTAGTCGTGGTGTCCCGAGCTGAAGGACGTTGTGACGGCAGTCCCGGGCATGGCCATGCCACGGGTCCAGCGTGCTTCCTCCTCCGCGCCGACGGCTGCGACAGCCTCCAGGTCGTGGCTGGTGTCCAGATACAGCGCCAGTGCCTCAAGGTCGACCTCAGGGAAGACGACTCTGGCCACCTCGCGCCAGGCGGTCTCCTGCGATGGGGGGGTGCTCACTCGTCGACCCCGCCGCTGTGCAGTTGCGCGCCCTTGGCGAAGTGCGGCGTCAGCTTGTTGTCGACCATGCTCAGCGCGGCCCCGATCGCCATGTGCATGTCCAGGTACTTGTAGGTGCCCAGCCGCCCGCCGAACAACACGCCCTTCTCGGCCTGGCCGCGGTCGCGGTACTTCACCAGCTGCTCGCGGTCCTGTGGGGTGTTGACCGGGTAGTACGGCTCATCCTCGCCCTTGGCGAACCGCGAGAACTCGCGCATGATCACGGTCTTGTCGGTCGCATAGTCGCGTTCCGGGTGGAAGTGGCGGAACTCGTGAATGCGCGTGTAGGGGACCTCCGGATCGGCATAGTTCATGACCGAGGTGCCCTGGAAGTCGCCGGTCGCCTTGACCTCTCGCTCGAAGTCGAGCGTGCGCCAGCCGAGCCGTCCCTCTGAGTAGTCGAAGTACTGGTCGACCGGCCCGGTGTAGACGACCGGGATGTTGCCGACGACGTTGTTCTTGTTGACCTCCTGGGACGTGTCGAAGAAATCGGTGCCGAGCCTGAGCTCGATGCGGTCGTGGCCGGCCATCTTCTCCAGCCACGCGGTGTAGCCGTCGACCGGCAGACCCTCGTGGGTGTCGTTGAAGTAGCGGTTGTCGTAGTTGTAGCGCACCGGGAGCCGGGAGATAATCTCGGCTGCGAGCAGCTTCGGGTCGGTCTGCCACTGCTTGGCGGTGTAGTCCTTGATGAACGCCTCGTACAGAGGTCGGCCGATCAGCGAGATCCCCTTCTCCTCGAGGTTGCTGGCGTCCTTGGTGGAGAACTCGGCCGCCTGCTCGGCGATCAGCGCTCGCGCCTCGTCCGGCGAGTAGGCCGCGTCGAAGAACTGGTTGATGGTGCCGAGGTTGATCGGCATGGGGAAGACCTGACCGCGGAAGTTGGTGTAGACGCGGTGCTGGTAGTTCGTAAAGGCCGTGAACCGGTTGACGTACTCCCACACCCGTTCGTTGGACGTGTGGAACAGGTGCGCACCGTAGCGGTGTACCTCAATGCCGGTTTCGGGATCTCTCTCGCTGTAGGCGTTGCCGCCAATGTGGCTGCGACGGTCGACGACGACGACGTTCAGCCCGAGGTTCTGCGCACACTGCTGCGCAACGGTCAGCCCGAAGAACCCCGAGCCAACGATGACAAGATCCGCGTTCACGCACTCTCCAAAGGTTTGGGCATCGCAGTCAGGCTACCCGAGCAGCGTTGCGAAACCGCATGAAGCCTCGCGGCCGGCGGCACGAGCGCAGCATGGGACTGTGCTGCCTGCGACGTCAGCGTCGACCTTGTCACGCGTGCCTGAGCACCCGGAGCGATAGGCTCCCGAGCCACCGAACTGGGCAGAACCAAGGAGAGGAGAGGAGTGGCGTGCCAAGGGTAATCGGCGTGATTCAGGCACGTTCTGACTCGACTCGGCTCCCAGGCAAGGTGCTCCAACTGCTTGCCGGCCGGCCCGGTCTCCAGTGGGTCATGGGAGCGTCCAAGCAGGTCGACGGTCTTGATGACGTCTTTGTCGCTACCACCACCGAACCCGGGGACGACGAGGTCGAAAGACTCGCTGGCAGGATTGGCGTGCGTGCGGTCCGTGGCAGCGTGAATGACGTATTTGGCCGGTTCCTGCAGGCGGTCGAGCCCCTGAACGCAGACGCCATCGCGCGGTTCACCTGGGCCTGCCCGCTGCTGGACCCCCACATCGCGTCGGTCGTCGTGGGTGCTTGGCGGGCGCTGCCTTCCCTGGATCACGTGAGCATGCTCAGCCCGCGCTGCCTGCCGCGAGGACTGGAGGCGCAGATCGCGTCGGTCTCCGCCCTGCATCGGCTGGCTGCTGATCTGTCAACTCTGGAGCTGATGCACCATCGCACTCACGTCATCCGCGACGGTCGGCGTCCTCAGCTGTTCGAGCACCTTCAGGCCAACGACATCGGCGTTCAGGTCAACTACCTCCCTGCTTACTGGGACCCCGTCTATGCTGATCTGGGCTACCAGCGCGGTACGTGCCTCGTCGCGGACGACTACCACCAACAGGAGATCTCGCTGCCGTTGTTCCCCGATCTCGCCGATGCTGACGTCGACCGCGTGATCGACCTGATCCGCGCCTTCGTCGGAGCCTGATCGCGACCATGTCATGACTGAGTCTGCCGAATCTGCTGGCCCAACCGCCAGCAAGGCTGTTCTGGGCCGCGGGTCCATCTACACCCTTGGCACTGCCGCTCCGATCCTGGCCAACGCCGCGGTCGTGCCCGTCGTCACCCGCCTGCTGGGCAAGCCGGCGTACGGCGTCGTGGCGATCGCCATTGTGGTCATCCAGGTGGCCATGATGGCGGGGAGCTTCGGGATGCCTTCGGTCATCACGCGGCAGGGCATCCTCTCCAGGTCCGGTGTCGCCGGCGCGCGCGCCCTGCTCGTTCGCGGGTCACTGATGACGGCCGGGCTCATGGCCGCGATCATCCTGACAGCACCTCTGTGGAGTCCCCTGGTACTGGTGTCGATGCGCAGGGCCGTTCCCCTGGCCCTGGCCGCCAGCGCCTTCTTCGTCGTGGTCGAGAACTCCCAGGCGCTGTTGCGCGTGCTGGACCGCCCAGGCGCCTTCGTAGCGTTGTCACTGACAGCCACGTTGGGAGGACCCCTGCTCGGGCTCGCCCTGCTGTCCCAGGACCGATCCCCAGAGCGCTACCTGGTCGGACTTACCGTAGGCTACGCCGCCGCAGCGGCATTGGGGCTCGTCCTGTGCCTGCGAGGCGGTCATCGTCATCGCGACGGCGGCGACACCCGTGCGGCCCTGCGAATGGGACTGCCTGTCATACCGCACCTGGTTGCCCTGTTCCTGGCCAACGGCGCCCTCCTGGTCCTGGCAGGTCATCTCTACAACATCGCCACCGCCGGCCGCCTCCAGCTGGCGTTGCTGGTCGGCAGCTCACCAGCAGTGATCACCTCGGCCCTGAACAACTCCTGGGCCCCGATCGTCTTCCGCACTCCCCAGCACCAGCGCGGCGCGGTCCTGGCGCACACAGCCCGCGACATCGCGACCCTGGCCGCGCTCATCTCCGGCGGTGTCGCACTGTTGTCACCGTGGCTAATGCGATTTGTGGCAGGGCCGAGCTTCGCACCACTGGAGCTCGTTCCCGCAGTGGCGATCGTCGCCTTCGGCTGCGTCCTGTCCGTGGCCTATCTGGCCAACGGGCACCTCATCTTCGCAACCGGTCGCTCGCTCGGGCTCTCCCTGATCACCCCGCTCAGTCTCCTGACCGGCCTCACCTGCGCCTTCCTGGTTGGACAGCAGGAACCGGTACTGCTCGCCGTCGGCTTCCCGGCCACGTACGCGGCGCTCGCCGTGGGCACGGCCTGGCTACGTCGTCACGTCCACGGGGTGTCCTGGAACGAGACCTCGCTGCTGTTTCCCACCGCGCTCGGGCTCGTCCTCTGCACCCTCGGTGGCGTGCTGCCCATGTCCGGGACGATCGCGCTGGTCCGGGTGGTCGTCGCCGCATTCGCCGGGCTGGGGGTCCTGCGGCTGGCACGCCGGGTTCTGAAATAGCAGCCATGGCACCCCGGGCTACACCGTAGGGCGCTAGTTCGACTAAGTTCTCACAGCTGCGAGTCGGGTCACCGGAATCGGCGTAGGCAGCGGGTCCAGTGCTGCGGCGCGCGACGGCAGCGGGCGTGGCAGGTGCGACATCGGATGCTTAAGCCACGCAGAGGGCCTGGCACCGACCCGCTTTTCGGTTGAGCCAGGATCGCGTTTGCCCAGACCAAGGACATTCATCGTCTTGCGCAGCGGTGCGCCCGCCCAATACTGCATGGCCGGCCCCACCGAACGGCCGTTCCAGCCAAGGACCGATCGCAGCTCGGCTGGCTCGAGAAGGTGCTGGAAGCCGAGCTCGTTGCGCGCGAGGTCGGTTGTTAGCTCACGATCCAGCGACTCACCGTGCAGCTCCGGCCACAGGGAACGGATGGCGTCGTGACCGTGAATCTCGGCACCAGAGATCGACAACGGGTCGCCATAGACGCCCACGTCACGGCCCAGCGATGCGGCATACAGCAGGGGCGTCATCAACCGGTTGGCCACGACCCGCTCTGAGGCGAGCACCAGTGCGAGGATGCGAGAGAGAAAGTCAGGGTCGTGTCGGGGTCCGGCCGTCACGACGCGATGGCCGGCGTCCAGCCAGGAGTCGACGATCTCGGGCTTCTGGATGTCCTCGGCGTGCAGACACACGGTGCAGGGACCTTCCGTGCGCTGATACGCCCGGGCCAGGCTGCCCTGGTCTCCCTTGACCTCGATGATTCGGGTGCTGTGCAGGGGCATGATCAGGACGCCCGATCCTCGGTTGGCTGCCAGCTGTCTGCGCACCGGCTCGGTCGAGACGAGGTAAGCCCACGGCGCCCCGAGTGGGAAGCTCGCCCGCGGCGACAGCGCAGGATCCCAGCCACGCGAGCCATGCGACCAGACGAACAACTTCCGCCTGCCACTCTTCTCGACATCCGGGAAGTCACCGAAGTTGACCGGAATGGGCGAACTGGGGGCCCAACCGTGCTGGATCAGACCCGCCACGTGCCTGGGCCGGGGGAGCCCCGCGTATCCTGCGAGCGCGGCCGTGTGCCCGTAGAAGTGGTTCTGGATATCCATGGGTGTCTCCTGATCAGGTTCCGGACCTGGCGCATCCGTCGGCACACCACTGTTTCCGTTAGTCTACTCAGCACCCCGAAGCACGTTTTCCATACTGACGAAGGACCACTGCCCGTGACTGTCGACGTTCTCTTCCCCTACTACGGCGATGTCGCCATGATGAAGCAGGCGGTCGAGAGCGTCCTGGGTC
>DAITND010000160.1:0-5820 GCA_036834825.1 Dermatophilaceae bacterium | reverse complement strand
CTGCCGCTGAGGCACCTGAGGCTGAGGCGGTTCCTGCCGCTGAGGCGGTTCCTGCTGCTGAGGCACCTGAGGCTGAGGCGGTTCCTGCCACCGAGGCACCTGAGGCTGAGGCGGTTCCTGCCACCGAGGCACCTGAGGCTGAGGCGGTTCCTGCCGCTGAGGCACCTGAGGCTGAGGCGGTTCCTGCCGCTGAGGCACCTGAGGCTGCCGCGGAGGCTCCTGCCACCGACGACAAGGCACCCGAGGTACCTGAGGCTGCTCCTGCCGCTGAGGCACCTGCTGCCCAGGCCTGAGCACTTCTGCTGAATCCCTCAACGAGTCAGCGCGCTGGGTCCGATCACCTTGTGGTCGCACCCGGCGCGTACTCACGAAAGAAAGCGACAACGATGGCGAACTACACCGCTGCTGACATCAAGGCGCTTCGCGAGGCGACCGGCGCCGGCATGATGGACGTCAAGAGGGCACTGGACGAAGCCGACGGAGACCATGGCAAGGCCACCGAGATCCTGCGCGTCAAGGGCCTCAAAGGCATAACCAAGCGCGAGGGCCGATCGGCCACCGACGGTCTCGTGGCGGCCCAGGCCGGCGACGGCGTCGGCACCATGGTGGAGATCAACTGTGAGACCGACTTTGTCGCCAAGAGCGAGAAGTTCATCGCGTTGGCGGACCGGGTCCTCGCGCAGGCCGTCACCGTCGGCGCGTCAAGCGTCGACGAGCTGTTGACCAGCAATCTGGACGGCAAGACGGTCAAAGAGCTGTTGGACGAAGCCAACGCGAGCATCGGCGAGAAGATCGAGGTTCGTCGCGTGGCGCACCTCGAGGCCGCCCATGTCGTGTCCTACCTGCACAAGACCAGCCGTGACCTTCCTCCCCAGATCGGTGTCCTCGTGGCCACCAACGGTGGGGACGAGGTAACCGCCCGCGACGTCGCCATGCACTGCGCGGCGTTCAGCCCGTCGGTCCTTTCCCGTGACGAGATCGACGCCGACACCGTTGCGAACGAGCGTCGCCTCGCTGAGGCCACGGCCAAGGAAGAGGGCAAGCCGGAGGCGGCCATGCCCAAGATCATCGAGGGTCGGGTCAACGGCTTCTTCAAGGAGAACGTCCTGCTCGAGCAGCCGTTCGCCAAGGACCCAAAGAAGACGGTGGCTAAAGTCCTGGAGGAGTCCGGCGCCACAGCCAAGGCTTTCGTTCGGTTCCGCGTCGGATCCTGACCGTCCCTGACCCCCGCGCTTGGGGGACACGGTATCGCCGAGGTATCGCCGGCCGGCACCTCAATCCACGACCAGTGGGCTTTGTGGAAGACTCGCGACATCCGTTCTGGTTTCTGCCCTGGGAGGCCCCATGACCACCGAAGCTGCACACCCGATGTACAAGCGGGTGCTGCTCAAGCTTTCCGGGGAGGCCTTCGGCGGTGGCAAGGTCGGGCTAGACCCGGACGTCGTGCGCGAGATCGCTGAGCAGATTGCCGAAGCAGCCAGTTCCGGTGTCCAGGTGGCCGTGGTCATGGGTGGCGGCAACTTCTTTCGCGGGGCCGAGCTTCAGCGCCGGGGGATGGACCGCGCCCGCGCTGACTACATGGGCATGCTCGGCATCGTCATGAACTGCCTCGCGCTGCAGGACTTCCTGGAGAGTGCCGGCGTTGCCACCCGTGTTCAGACTGCGATCACCATGGGCCAGATTGCCGAGCCGTACATCCCACTTCGCGCGATTCGTCACCTCGAGAAGGGCCGGGTGGTCATCTTCGGTGCCGGCTTCGGTCTGCCGTTCTTCTCCACTGACACGGTGGCTGCGCAGCGGGCCCTGGAGATCCAGTGCGAGGTCGTCCTGATGAGTAAGAACGGGGTGGACGGCGTCTACAGCACTGACCCTCGGGTGGATCCCAATGCGGTCAAGCTCGAACGCGTCTCCTACGACGAGGCACTGTTCAAGGGCCTTCGGGTCGTCGACGCCGCCGCGTTCGCATTGTGCTCCGAGAACAAACTGCCGATGATCGTCTTCGGGATGGAAGGCGATGGCAACATCGCCAAGGCCATCCGGGGTGAGAAGATCGGCACGCTCGTTACCGCGGATGAGGAGTCCTGATGATCGACGAAACCATGCTCGAGGCCGAGGAAAAGATGGAGAAGGCCATCGAGGTCGCCAAGGAGGACTTCGCGACCATCCGCACCGGACGGGCGAACGCCGCGATGTTCAACAAGCTCACGGTCGAGTACTACGGATCGCGGACCCCGTTGCAGCAGTTGGCGTCCTTCCAGACTCCTGAAGCCCGTACCATCCTGATCGCACCCTTCGACAAGTCGGTGATTGGTGAGATCGAAAAGACGCTGCGCGACTCCGATCTGGGCATCAACCCCAACAGCGACGGCACCGTCATCCGGGTCAACCTCCCGCAGCTGACCGAGGAACGTCGCAAGGAGTACATCAAGCTTGCGCGCACCAAGGCGGAGGACGCCAAGGTGTCCATCCGCAACATCCGGCGCAAGGCCAAGGAAGAGATCGACCACATGGTCAAGGACGGTGATATCGGCGAGGACGAGGGTGCACGCGCAGAGAAGGAGCTCGAGGTCTTCACCAAGAAGCATGTCGAGAGCGTCGACTCCATCCTCAAGGTCAAGGAAGGCGAGCTCCTCGAGGTCTGAGGCAGGCCCGCTCACTAACCGTATGACGACAACACCGTCCCACCGCCGCGACCGGCGCGCCGCTCGCGGCGGCTCAGGGAAGAAACCCAGCCGCGCAGGGCGCAACCTCCCGACCGCCACCAGTGTCGGGGCAAGCCTGGGCGCCGTGGTCCTGGCGAGCCTGCTCTTTCGCAAACAGGCCTTTCTCGGGGTCGTGATCATAGCCGGCTGCATCGCCGTCTGGGAGCTGCGCAGCGCACTTGCCCGGGGCAGGATCAGCGTCCCGCTGGTGCCCAGCATGGTCGGGGCGGTCACGATGATCACGGCGTCTTTCGTCGGCGGCGGCCAAGCACTGACGGTGTGTTTCGGCCTGACCTGCATCTCGTTGCTGCTCTGGTGCATATCCGATGGGCCGCAGGGTTCGATCCGCGACATCTCCGGCGGTATCTTCGTCGCGGCCTACGTTCCGTTGCTAGCCTCATTTTCCAGCCTTCTGCTCGCAGAGCCTGACGGCGCCAAACGCGTCATAGTCTTCATTGGTGTCACGGTCTGCAGCGACATCGGCGGCTTCGCCGTGGGCGTGGTGGCCGGCAGGCATCCCATGGCCCCGTCGGTCAGCCCCAAGAAGTCCTGGGAGGGCGCCGGTGGTTCGGTCGTCGCCTGTGTCATTGCCGGCGTCGTGACGGTCATGGTGTTGCTGGGCGGTTCGTGGTGGGCCGGTGCCATCCTCGGTCTGGCCGTGGCCGTCTCGGCCACCGTTGGTGACCTGACGGAGTCGACCATCAAGCGTGACCTCGGCATCAAGGACATGGGAAGCATCCTGCCGGGCCACGGTGGGCTCATGGATCGTCTGGACTCACTGCTGCTATCAGCTCCGGTCGCCTGGGCCATTCTGACCCTGCTGGTACCAGCCGGAGTCATCCACGCCCGCTGAGCCTGAGACAATGATGCAGATGTCTGACGTCGAACCCACCACCACATCCGACTCCGCGCCGATGGCCCTGGCCGCGCCGTCACGCGGGCGCCCCAAACGTGGAGAGCTGACCTTTGCGGCGCCCCGCGCCGGGAAGCCGCCGCAGCACCTGGCCGACCTCGACCCTGCTGAGCGCAGAACTGCCGTCGAGGCTCTGGGGCACAAGGGCTTTCGGGCCAAGCAGCTGTCGACTCACTACTTCGAGCGACTCGTGGAGTCGCCCCAGGAGATGAGCGATCTGCCCAAGTCCATCCGCGACGACCTGGTGGCCAAGCTGTTGCCCCAACTGCTCACCCCGATCCGGACCCTGACGGCCGACAACGGCAGGACGATCAAGTCGGTGTGGCGTCTGCACGATGGCGCCCTGGTTGAGAGCGTGCTCATGCGCTACCCCAAACGGGTCACGATCTGCATCTCCAGCCAGGCCGGTTGTGGAATGAACTGCCCGTTCTGCGCTACCGGGCAAGAGGGGCTGACCCGCAACATGTCGACGGCCGAGATCGTCGAGCAGGTCGTGCATGGCGCCCGGCTGCTGCGGCGAGGCGAGGTGGCTGGCGGTGCCGAAGACGCCCCGCTGAGAGTCAGCAACGTGGTGTTCATGGGGATGGGAGAGGCGCTGGCGAACTACAAGGCGGCGATCGGTGCGATTCGCCGGATCACCGACCCTGCCCCAGACGGCCTGGGCATGTCCGCACGAGGCATCACCCTGTCGACGGTGGGGCTGGTTCCAGCCATCGACAAGCTGGCCGCGGAAGGCATTCCGGTCACCTTGGCACTCTCGCTGCACGCGCCCGACGACAAGCTACGTGACGAGCTGGTGCCGATCAACACCCGGTGGTCGGTCGATGAGGCGATCGATGCGGCATACCGCTACTTCGAGGTGACCGGTCGTCGGGTCAGCATCGAATATGCACTGATCCGCGGCATGAACGACCAGGGCTGGCGTGCGGACCTGCTGGGCACAAAGCTCAATGCTCGTGGCCGGGGTTGGGTGCACGTCAACCCGATCCCGTTGAACCCGACCCCGGGCTCCAAATGGACGGCATCGGAGCCTGGCGTCGAGCGTGAGTTTGTACGCCGGTTGCGCGCCCTCGGCGTGCCGACGACGGTACGTGACACCCGAGGCTCGGACATCGATGGGGCGTGCGGTCAGCTGGCGGCCTCGACCGCCTGAGGTCTCTGAGCATCGGCGGGGAGTTGACGCCAGATGTCAGGGCCGTTTATCGCACCACAATGACGGTTCGACGCATTGCCGGCAGTTCGGTGTGCCCTGAGCGTGGCCGCGAGACGATGATGGCCCTATGAAGGATGGCAAGTACGCACGAGCCCATCGGCGCAGCATCGAGGACCCCGAAGGTTTCTGGGGCGAGGCGGCCCGTGGGATCGACTGGATCACCGCGCCCCGCAAGGTGATGGACGACTCCCGACCGCCGTTCTTCCGGTGGTTCCAGGGCGGTCAGCTCAACACCTGCTACAACGCCCTGGACCGGCACGTGATCGCCGGCCGGGGCGACCAGCCGGCGCTGCACTACGACAGTCCCGTCACCGGTACGTCGCGCACGCTGACCTACGCGCAGCTGCTGGATCAGGTGTCCCGGTTCGGTGGAGCGCTGCGGGCGCTCGGCGTGGACAAGGGCGATCGGGTGGTCATCTACATGCCGATGGTGCCCGAGGCTGTCGTCGCGATGCTGGCCTGCGCCAGGATCGGGGCGGTGCACTCGGTGGTGTTCGGCGGTTTCGCGCCCGGCGAGCTGGCGGCCCGGATCGAGGACGCCGAGCCGAAGGTCGTGATCATCGCGTCATGCGGGATCGAGCCCTCGCGCGTGGTCGAGTACAAGCCGCTCCTGGATGCTGCCATCGAGCGATCCGGCTTCAAACCAGATCACTGCGTGGTGTTGCAGCGTGAGCAGGCCGAGGCGTCGATGGGGCCGGGCGACCTCGACTGGGCTGCCCTGATGGATCCGAAACAGATGACGGTTTCCGAGTGTGTGACGCTGGAGGCCACTGACCCTCTGTACATCCTCTACACCTCCGGCACGACCGGCCGGCCCAAGGGAATCGTGCGCGACAACGGTGGCCATGCCGTGGCGCTGCACTGGTCGATGAGCAACATTTACGGGCTCGCGCCGGGCGAGGTGTTCTGGGCGGCCAGTGACGTCGGCTGGGTCGTGGGCCACTCCTACATCGTGTATGCGCCGCTGCTGGCGGGGTGCACGACGGTGCTCT
>DAITND010000159.1:0-5874 GCA_036834825.1 Dermatophilaceae bacterium | reverse complement strand
CGGCAGGGGGAGGGCGGGTCATCAACCTCAACAGCGGCGCCGGCACGGCTGAGCGGGCCGAGCTGAGCGCCTACACGGCCAGCAAGTCGGCGCTGGCACGGATCACCGGGAGCACCCACCTGGCGGGGTGGGTACTCGGCATCCGGGCTTTTGACCTTTCTCCCGGCGTGGTGCGCACGCGGATGACTCTGTCGATGGACCTGCATCGCGACCGGACGCAGTGGACTGAACCCGCAGACGTCGCCAACCTGGCGCTGGCATTGGCCAGTGGGGACCTCGACGCCTGGTCCGGGCGCTTCGTGAGGGCTGGCGTTGACACGCCGGCCTCGCTGAGGGAGCGGGCCGCGCTGGGGTTGGACGATGCGGCGCGCACGCTTCGTCTACGGCCGTGGGGATCGTCCGACCCTCTGGGATAGGCTATGCATACATTCCCAGTCATGTGTATAGTGATGCGTATGATCAGAGCTGCGATAGCAGGAGCCAGCGGCTACGCCGGTGGCGAGATCGCGCGGCTGCTGCTCGGACACCCGGACATGGCGGTGGGAGCCTTGACTGCGGCGTCCAGCGCGGGCACCAGGCTCGGCGACATCCATCCGCACCTCACCCCCCTGGCCGACCGTGTGCTCGTAGAGACCACTGCTCAGACGCTGGCCGGTCATCAGGTCGTGTTCCTGGCTCTGCCCCACGGCGCATCAGCCGCGATCGTGGACCAGCTCGCGGCGGACGTCATCGTGATCGACTGCGGCGCGGACTTCCGGCTGGCGGACGCGCAGCAGTGGCAGCGCTTCTATGGCACCAGCCACGCGGGCACCTGGCCCTACGGGTTGCCGGAGCTACCGTTGCCATTGGGGCACAAGGGCCGCGAGGCGTTGTCCGGGGCACGCCGGATCGCCATCCCCGGCTGCTACCCCACCGCGTGCACCCTGGCGTTGGCGCCAGGGTTCGTCGCGGGAGTCCTGGAGGCCGCAGACGTCGTCATCGTCGCAGCCAGCGGCACCTCCGGGGCGGGCAGGTCCCTGAAGGCGCATCTGCTCGGTTCAGAGACCATGAGCTCGATGTCGCCCTACGGGGTCGGCGGCGTCCACCGGCACACCCCGGAGATCGAGCAGAATCTCAGCGCCTCGGCTGCCGAGCCGGTGACCGTCTCCTTCACACCGACCCTTGCCCCTATGCCACGAGGGATCCTGGCCACCTGCACGGCCCGGGTCAAGCCTGGGGTGAGCGCGGCCGCCGTCCAGGCAGCCTGGCAGGTTGCCTACCACGACGAGCCGTTCGTTCACCTCCTGCCGCACGGGCAGTGGCCGAGAACCGCGGACGTACTCGGAAGCAACAACGCCCACCTCCAGGTCGCCCTGGACGAGCGCACGGGACGAGTGGTCGCCGTGGCCGCAGTGGACAACCTGACCAAGGGCACCGCCGGCGCAGCAGTGCAGTGTGCCAACGTGGCGCTCGGGCTGCCCGAGACCACCGCACTGCCGACAGTAGGAGTCGCCCCATGAGCATCACCGCCCCAGCTGGATTCCGCGCGGCCGGCATCACCGCTGGCCTCAAACCCAGCGGCAGGCCCGACCTGGCCGTCGTGGTCAACGACGGCCCGGATCATCATGGTGCGGCGGTGTTCACCAGCAACCGGGTCGAGGCTGCGCCCGTGACCTGGAGCCGGCAGGTGCTGGTCGACGGCCGGGTCGACGCGGTCGTGCTCAACTCGGGAGGAGCCAACGCCTGCACAGGGGCTGCGGGGTTCGCTGACACCCACCGCAGCGCCGAGCACCTCGCTGCAGCGGTCGGGGTGTCCTCAGGGGACGTGGTCGTCGCCTCCACCGGCCTGATCGGCGAGCTTCTGCCCATGGACAAGATCACCGCCGGCATCGACGCAGCCGTCGCGGCACTGTCGGGCACCGGAGGTAGCGCGGCGGCCACCGCGATCATGACGACCGACACCGTCGACAAACAGGCCCTGGCAACCGGGCACGGATGGTCGGTCGGCGGGATGGCCAAGGGTGCTGGCATGCTGGCGCCGGCTCTGGCCACGATGCTCGTCGTGATCACTACCGACGCCGTTGCCGATCCCGCCGTCCTGGACGTCGCCCTTCGCAGCGCGACACGGACCACCTTCGACCGGATTGACTCCGACGGCTGCATGTCGACCAACGACACGGTCCTGCTCATGTCATCGGGGGCCTCAGGCATTGCGCCGTCGAGCGCGGAGCTGGGTGCAGCAGTCACGCAGGTCTGCGCAGACCTTGCCCGACAGCTCATTTCCGACGCGGAGGGCGCCCAGCATGACATCGAGATCGAGATCCGTTCTGCGGCCAGTGTCCCCGACGCCCTCGAGGTCGCCCGCGCGATCGCCCGCAACAACCTGTTCAAGTGTGCGGTCTTCGGCGGCGACCCGAACTGGGGCCGTGTCCTTGCGGCGGTGGGTACCACCGGAGCCGCGTTTGACCCCGCACAGCTGGACGTGAGCATGAACGACATCCAGGTGTGCCGGGCGGGCGGGGTTGGCCAGGATCGTACCCTGATCGACATGGGCGCTCGGCTGGTTCACGTCGTGGTCGACCTGCACGCCGGGGCACAGACGGCGACCGTCTGGACCAATGACCTGACCCACGACTACGTCCACGAGAATTCGGCGTACTCGACGTGAGCACAGCCAGTGGGCAGTCACGTCAAGAGGACTCGATGATCGACAACGTCCAGGAAACCCGCGCCCAGGGCCGGCTGGCGGCCGCCGCCGCCAAGGCACACACCTTGGTCGAGGCGCTGCCGTGGCTTGAGCGGTTTCGTGGGGCCTTGGTGGTCATCAAGTACGGCGGCAACGCCATGGTCGATGATGAGCTCAAGGCCGCCTTTGCCCAGGACATCATGTTCCTTCGCTACGCCGGGCTGCGCCCGGTCGTCGTCCATGGCGGCGGCCCGCAGATCGCGACCATGCTGGAGCGGGTCGGCTTGACCAGTGAGTTCAAGGGCGGTCTGCGGGTGACCACTCCGGAGATCATGGACGTCGTCCGGATGGTGCTGACCGGCCAGGTGGGCCGCGAGCTGGTGGGTCTGCTCAACAAGCACGGACCACTGGCGGTGGGGCTTTCCGGCGAGGACGCCGCTCTGTTCGGGGCCCGCAAACGAGACCTGGTCCTCGACGGCATCCCGGTGGATCTGGGTCTGGTCGGCGACGTCGAGAGCGTGAACCCCTCTGCGGTCCTGGACATCCTGGACGCGGGACGGATCCCCGTGGTCTCGACCGTGGCTCCGGACCTGGACGTGGAAGGGCAGGTTCTCAATGTCAACGCTGACAGCGCGGCATCGGCGCTGGCGGTCGCGCTCGGTGCGCACAAGCTTGTGGTCCTGACCGATGTCGAGGGCGTCTACGCGGACTGGCCCGACCCGGACACGCTGCTCTCGCAATTATCCGTGAGCGCGGCCGCTGACCTGTTGACCCGGGTCCACGCCGGGATGAGGCCCAAGCTGGAGGCTTGTGTGCGGGCGGTGACCAACGGGGTTCCGCAGGCGCACATCATCGACGGTCGGCAGTTGCACTCGCTGCTACTGGAGGTCTTCACCAGCGAGGGCATCGGCACGATGATCATTGCGGACGCCGAGGCAGATCGGGTCGCCCGGCTACGCGCCGACCACGATGGTGAGCATGGCCACGATGGCCAGACACTGGACAACCACGGGGTGGGTACCTGATGGCGGCCCTTGACAACGTGAGCTACCTGGAGCGTTACGCCCAGTCGCTGATGGGTGTGTACGGTCGCCCGAAGGCGGTCCTGACCCGAGGCCAGGGCTGTTACGTCTGGGATGCTGACGGCAACCGCTATCTCGATCTGCTCGCCGGGATCGCCGTCAACGCACTCGGCCACGCACACCCGGCTGTGGTCGATGCGCTCTGCCGGCAGGCTGCCAGCCTGATTCACGTGTCCAACTTCTTCGCCACCGTGCCCCAGATCGAGCTTGCGGAGCGGCTGCTCACCGTCGCAGGCGCTCCGGGCGGCTCAGCGGTGTTCTTTGCCAACTCGGGGACCGAGGCGATCGAGGCGGCGATCAAGCTCAGCCGGCGCACGGGTCGAACCGGTCTGGTCGCTGCAGAGGCAGCCTTCCACGGGCGCACCACCGGGGCCTTGGCACTGACCCACAAACAGGCCTATCGCGAGCCCTTCGAGCCGCTCATCGGATCGGTGGCTCATGTCCCGCTCAACGACGAAGCGGCTCTGCGTGCGGCCGTCAGCGTCGAGGTCGCGGCACTGTTCCTGGAGCCGATACAGGGTGAGGCCGGTGTCGTCTCCGCGGACCCGGCTTACCTGCAGCTGGCCCGGGAGCTGACCACGGCCAGCGGGACCTTGCTCATCATCGACGAGGTACAGACCGGCGTGGGCCGCACCGGGACGTGGTTCGCATTCCAGCAGGCTGGCATCATCCCAGACGCCATCACGGTCGCCAAGGGGCTGGGCGCGGGAGTGCCGATCGGCGCACTGGTCACCTTTGGCCCCGCGGTCAGCGAGCTGCTCAAGGCCGGCCAGCACGGCACCACCTTCGGCGGCAACCCGCTGGCAGCCTGCGTGGGACTGGCCGTCCTGGACACGATCGAGGCGCAGGACCTGCTCGCGCACGCCACGGCAGTGGGCAACCATCTGGTCCAGTCGGTCGCTGCGCTTGGCCATCCCCTCATCCGCGGGGTTCGCGGGGCAGGTCTGCTGCGGGCCATCGAGCTGTCCGCTGACGTGTCCGCAGTGGTCGCCGATCGCGGGCTGAGCGCAGGCTTCATCGTCAATGCACCGACCCCTGACGTGATCCGGCTCGCCCCCCCGCTGATAGTCACCAATGCGCAGATCGAGTCGTTTGTGGCAGCGCTGCCGACCCTGCTGGACGGACTGGAGCAGACCTCGTGATTCCGCAGACCCGGGCCGGGCGACGTCAGCTCATCCTGGATGTTCTCGGGCGCCAGGGTGTCCGGTCCCAGGGCGAGCTTCTGGAGATCCTGTCCCGCGACGGTTTTGCCGTCACCCAGGCAACCTTGTCGCGCGACCTCGTCGAGCTGGGCGCGGTCAAGGTGCGCGAGGGCAAGACCCTGGTGTATGCCGTGCCCGGTGAGGGCGGCGACCGTACCGCCCGGGTGGCCCCCGGCCCCGAAGAGGTGAGCTCGCGCCTGCGGCGACAGTGTGAGGAGCTGCTCGTCACCGCACGGGTATCGGCCAACCTCGTCGTGGTGCGCACGCCGTCGGGAGCTGCCAACTACCTGGCGTCGGCTCTGGACCACGCGGACGAGAGCGACATCCTGGGCACCATCGCGGGCGACGACACCATCTTGATCATCACCAGTGGACAACGGCAGAGCCGAACCCTGGCGAACCGGCTGTTGGCCCTGGCCGGGCGCGAGCGGGCTGAGCCGATCCACTCCCCGAACCATCACCCGAACGACCGCTCGCACCACCTAGCAGACCCCACAAGTCGTCCTACAGGCGAAGACCCCAACAAGGAGTACCGATGACTGACCGCGTTGTTCTGGCATATTCCGGAGGTCTCGACACCTCCGTCGCCATCGGCTGGATCGCTGACGCCATCGGCGCCGAGGTCATCGCCGTCGCCGTCGACCTGGGCCAGGGCGGAGAGGATCTTGACGTCATCCGCAAGCGCGCCCTGGACTGTGGCGCCGTTGAAGCCTACGTGGCCGACGCTCGCGAGGAGTTCGCCGACGAGTACTGCCTCCCGGCGATCCAGGCCAACGCCCTCTACATGGACCGCTACCCGCTGGTCTCGGCGCTGAGCCGCCCGCTCATCGTCAAGCACCTGGTCAAGGCGGCCAGGCAGCACGGCGCCACCGTCGTCGGCCATGGCTGCACCGGCAAGGGCAACGACCAGGTCCGCTTCGAGGTC
>DAITND010000158.1:0-5906 GCA_036834825.1 Dermatophilaceae bacterium | reverse complement strand
ACGCGCTCATCTAAGTCAGCCGCGAGAGGCGTGCCTTCTGGTCCTGTGAGGGATCGGTGACCGGTCATGAATCGGTCTGCGGGCCGACGAACGTGGCGTTGTAGGGCTGCCTACCTTGTGAGGCCCGGCACAACCGCAAGCCGTAGCGGAGGCTCACGACACGCTATCGAGTCGGGCAAGGGGTCTCGTGCCGACGAGTGACTTGAGGGATAGTCCTTTCAGCAGCCACGACGTCGCGAATGCCCACACGGAGATGACTTCGGCGACGTAGAGCGGGGTCAATCCGAAGATCTCGATATTCGCGAAGTGCCCGATGGCGACCCAGGCAAGGGCAGCGATGATGAGCCATCCGCAGGCAGTCTGGACATGTCGGAACGGGTTCGCTGGCTCGTAAGTCGCCATACGTCGAGCGAAGATGAATGAGAGCGCAGCCAGCGATGCGATAAAGACAAAGGCGCAGAAGAAGTGGATTCCGGCGGTGACGGCCTCCCCAAGCCACGTCTGCACGGGGGCGCAGTCGGTTGGGGTGGGCTGCTGTCCACATGCGATCTGCGGCACGACGTCTTTCGCGGGAATCACCTTGCCGGGCCGTGTGGTCGGGAAGAACACGACGCCGAGCAGGGCGACTCCGGCAACAGTGCTGAGTAGGCAATCCCAGCGCCGCCATTGTCCCGCCAGGTACAGGATGAGGAGCAGTCCAATGCTTGCCAGGCCAGCGACGAAGAGGTCACCGACGTCAGTGTGGTAATACGCGCTGATCGAGCCACGAAGGTGTAGAAGTTGCCAGGGGCCGGTGTCCTGGGGTACGGAGGGGAGACCCTTAGCGCCAATGGCGTGTGCCACGAAGAACCAGTCCCCAAGGGCGAGAACGAAAGGCGATAGAAGACCGATGGCTCCCACGGCTGTGCGGATTAACAGGTAGGACCGGATGTACATCATGCGGGGGTCCGTTGCAGCCGTGCCGGCCGGCGGACGTTCGAAGGTGTCGATGGTCATACTCACGCGCGATCTCCTCCGTTCGTCGGACAAGGAGCGTCTTCGGGGCGCTTCAAGGTACCGGGTTCTGTCCGCGTATCCAGGTCGACACGGCCAATGCTCGGGGTGGCGTTCTGTTGATGAATACGATCCCGCAGCGGTTTGGGTCCCGTGATGTTGGCGGCGTCGCAGCGCTGTCGCTGGGGTGCTCCGTTGCCCATTCGCACATGGCGAGCCTTCAGAGGGGGTGCTACAAGGCGCGCGGTCTCCGCACGCGCCGACAGACTGCAGGCGGGCCGTTATCGGCTGGCTTGTCATAGCCGTTTCCTCCGGGGGTGGCGTCAGCGCAACTGTTGAGCTGGGCGCCGTCTGAATGCCTGGGGCCCAAGCACTCGTCGATTGATTGCCATCCCAGCGCCTCTGCCGGCCATCGTCCAGCGGACGCCGAGGCTTAGCTCCGATGCGTCCGGTCATCGTTCCGCAATCGGGACGCTTGGTCAGTCACGACGATACGACCGGACGATGGTCCATCTGTGGACGTTCTGTGGCCGCAACATTCAAGCCGCAGCACCGGGCATATTAGGTAAGGCAAACCAAACCCTTGACATGCGTTCTCACCGGCAACGACTCTGGGAGAAGAGGGCTCTCTCTCCTCGAATTGGTACACAACACGACACACGCGACGTACGGGCGACCATGTATCGGTCGGCCCTGCCGGCGCTCTTCATGACAACGGCCGCCCTGACCGAGGCGGAGATGGGGGTCAATCACCATGACCGGAACGTGGAACACCTTCAACGCACCGTCGGGCGTCAAGGCCGACACCATGCTGCTGCTCACCGACGGGACTGTCCTGGTGCATGACGCCAACAGGCCCTCGTTGGGCAACACGTACGGCGGGGCCAACTGGTACAGCCTCTCGCCCGACAGCCACGGCGACTACCGCAGCGGAACGTGGTCGAGCGCGCTGCCCATGTCCGGCCAGCGCAAGTACTTTGCGAGCGGCGTGCTCAAGGACGGGCGAGTCTACGTCGTCGGGGGCGAGTACTCGGACATCCTGGGCGATACCGACACGAGCACGGACAACGACAACCGTGGCGAGATCTTCGACCCCGTCTCCGGCACGTGGTCGACGATGAACAAGCCCACGCCCGGCTTCGACTTCATCCTCGGTGACTGCGTCTCCATCGTGCTCGAGGACGGGCGGGTTCTCTTCGGCGCCGTCAGCTCCAATGCGACCACAGGTGCCCGCACTGCCGTCTGGGACCCCGTCACCGACACGTGGGTCGAGGCGGGCACGAAGTTCGGCACCGTGGCCAACACGAAGAAGGGGAACGCGAACGAGGAGAGCTGGTGCCTGCTGCCCAACGGCAACATCGTGACCGTGCAGATCACCAACACGTCGGCAACCCAGAACGCCGAGATGTACGTCCCTGCCAACGACGAGTGGGTCAGCGCCGGGACCACGTCGTCGACCCTGCCCGTGGGGGCGATCGGTGGGACGACGCTCAACGAGATCGGCGGCGCCGTCACGTTGATGAACGGCAAGGCGCTCTTCGTCGGCGGCAGCGGCCACACCGGCATCTACACCTCCGGCGCGACGGTGACCGCCAAGGGCACGTGGACCGCCGGGCCCGACCTGCCTGCCGACGCCGGCAACACCAACGCACCTGCCGGTCTGCAGACCTCGCTCGACGGCTCCATCGTAGTGCTGCCCAACGGTCACGTGCTGCTGACATCCGGACCGGTCGACGCGGGCGGCAAGTTCTTCTCCGGCCCGGTCAGCATCTGCGACGTCAATCCTGATACGAACACCCTGACGACCCCCACCAGCCAGCCCACGAGCCCGCCCGGGCACACGTGGCAGTGCGCGTTCCTCATCCTGCCGAACGGCCACGTGCTCATGACGGGCGAGCAGAACACGATAAACGAGTACGTGCCGGATGCCGCGGAGCTCACCCCCAAGGCCTCCTGGCGTCCCGTCGTCACGGCGGCCCCGTCGGCCCTGATCGCCGGCCACGCGTACCAGATCGCCGGGAAGCAGCTGAACGGCCTGACCCACGCCAACGGGTACGGCGACGACCGGCAGAACGCGACGAACTACCCGATCGCGCGGCTGACCAGCTCCTCGGGCGACGTGCACTACCTCCGGACCCGTGACTTCTCGACGATGGGGATCGCAACCGGGTCGGCCACCGTCACCGCCGTCGTCCAGGTGCCGTCGAACATCCCACCGGGCTCCTGGAACCTCGAGGTGGTCGCCAACGGCATCGCCTCGGCGCCCACCCCGGTGAGCCTTGGCACCCGTGACTGCTTCCTCGTCATGGACCGCTCCACTGCGGGTCAGGGTGAGGTGAAGGCTCTGATCTTCCTCAACGGCACCCCCGCCGTGATCGACCCTGCGATCCTGGTGGTCGTCGAGGGTTACACCGCCTCTGAGCTCGGTCTTACGGCCTCGAACCTCGGGTCGCCGCCCATCGTGCCGACGTTCGCGCCACCACTGACCGGCGTGCACGTCGTACAACGCGGCGTCGTCCTTCCCGAGGATGCCAGCGTGCCGCCCAACGTGCCGCAGCGGTTCACCTTCCCCTTCGCGCTGCAGTTCGACGACGACTCGATGTTCAACTTCACTGGTCCGTTCCAGGACATCACCGTCACGGCCCTGCTGACCGCCGCCGGTCAGACCGTCGCCAATGCGGGCCTGCTGCGGCTGCTGAAGTCGCCTGACCCCTACATCCTCGACGGCGACCCCAGCCAGGGCGTCGACTGGTGGACAAGCATCGACATCCGGGTCCTGCAGGTGGTCGAGGCAGGACACCGGTTCGGCGCGACCCTCGCGACCGGCGGTACTGCGGGCACCGCCGCGACGAACTTCATCCAGACCGTGCTGACGAACCTCAACACGCACCCCGCGCTCGGCAGCGAGTTCGACGCCATCGACCCGCAGGAGGCACCCGAGGCGCTGACGCTCGCGCCGACCGACGGGTCCGGTCACCGCATCTTCAACTTCGCCGTGGCCAAGGTACGGCTCCGCGACCTCAACCAGGACGCCTCGAACGTGCGGGCGTTCTTCCGGATGTGGCCGGCGCAGCAGACGAATGCCGTGCACGATCCGACCACGCTCTACCGCACCTTCACGGCGGGCTCACGGCACGTGCCGCTGCTCGGCCGTCAGGGGGACGAGATCGCGACCATCCCCTTCTTCGCCAGCCCGCGGGTCAACTCCGCGGCGGTGAGCATGACGACCCAAACCGACACCCCAAACGTCCGCACGATCGTTCACGACACCCTGGGTGCCGAGGTCGTGGCGTACTTCGGCTGCTGGATCGACATCAACCAGCCCAACGATATGCGCTTCCCTGCCCGCCTCCTCGGCACGACCCCGTCGAACCTGCCGGACGGGCCGTTCCAGGGAACGGGGCCACTGCTGTCCATCCAGCAGCATGTCCGCAGCCTGCACCAGTGCCTCATCGTCGAGATCGACCTCGACGGGCAGACGATCCCCTCATGGGCCGACCCGTCGACGTCGGACAAGCTCGCGCAGCGCAACCTAACCTTCGTCGGGGTGCCGAACCCAGGTGTCGCCGACTCGCGGGTCGCGCCACAGACGTTGCAGATTCGGCCCACCCCTCCTGTGCCGCTCGACGACAGGCCCGACGAGCTCATGATCGCGTGGGGCAACGTGCCGACAGGTACGCGCGCCTCGATCTACCTCCCGACCGTCGACGCGGCCGCCGCGCTCGACTGGGCTCACCGGATGTACGTGAGCAACCGGCTCTGGCTCGTCAACCGGCACACCCTCGCGTGCGAGGCCGGCGGAGTGACATTCGTGCCGATCCCCGGCGCATCGGACGTCGACCACGTCGGCCTCATGGCCGTCGAGCTGCCCCCTACCGTCCACAAGGGTGAGCGCTACTCAGTGCGGGTGCGCCAACTCACCGGGGCACGGTACGGCGCGGGGCGGCAGGTGGAGGTCGCCAAGAACGTCCGCGGCCGTGGCGCGGCCGGGGTGCGAGACGCCGTCGGCGGGATCTCGCCGGAGGTGGTACTCAGCTCCTTCGAGTCGGCGGCGCACAAGGGGTTCCTCTACCGCAGGACGATCGGTGCCTTTGGCCTCGAGATCCCGGTGAGCACCAAGGCCGCGATGCTGGCCGACGAGGAGCGGACCCTGTCGATCCTGCGCCACATCGAGCAGTCCGTGCCGTTCGAGACGAAGTGGTGGCCGGTGTTCAAGCGCTACGTCGACCTCTTCACGGGTCGCGTCGCCGGCATGGGCGGTGACCCGACGCTCGTTGTCGCGACCGGCGACGGTGACTGGAAGCATCCGGGAAGGTGGCACCACCAGGGCGGTCACGACGATGACGGACACGACCGGTGGCACGACGAATGCCGCTGTGAGGGCCGGTGCGACGAGTGTCGCCGCGACGAACAGGGTGACGACCACGCTCGCAGGGGCCCGCTCATCGGTAAGGTCGTCGCGTTGAGGTACGACCACTTCGGCGACTTCACCGGCTTCGTCGTCGAGACGGCACACGACGTCAACGTCGTCGTATGGAGTAACGAGCGGCCTGTCGAGCGGCTCGCGCGCCAGGCGTGGGTGGCCCGGGCAATCGTGCGGGTGCGGCTGCTGGCGGGCGACCGCGTTGACACGTTGTCAGTCTCGGGTCAGGTCGACGAGTGAGGTGACTCTGCACGTCCCATGACGTGAGGGCTTCTCTCACTTGGACGACAGCCAGCGACGAACGTCCGCGATGAGGGCGGAGGCGATCACGAGGGACTGAGTACTTGACTGACGTCCGCACTGCGGCTGAGTTGTTCGCAGTGGACGATCCGCTTGCGATGCTGGGAGGGCGGCGGCGCCGAACGCGGGTCAGCCCCTCCTTGCAGTTCCAAGGCGCGCTCACCTGGCCAGTGATGGTGGCTCAGCCACC
>DAITND010000157.1:0-5951 GCA_036834825.1 Dermatophilaceae bacterium | reverse complement strand
CAATAGATTAACCCTGTGAGCATCGGACTGAGCGACCCCCCAGAACCATCAGACGAAGCAGACCCAGACGTGCCTGAGCACGAAGCGGCTGGCCGGGTGTTGGTGGCTCTGAACATGCCTGCCGAAGGCGTTCCGGACGTGACCATGAACGAGCGCGGCCTGGTTCGTGCGACCGAAGCCCTCGCCGCCGGCACCGGCCCCGTGGCCATCGACGCAGAACGTGCGTCCGGCTACCGCTACGGACAGCGGGCCTACCTCATCCAGCTCCGCCGCGAGGGTTCGGGCACCTGGCTGATCGACCCGATCGCCTGCCCCGATCTCTCACCCATCGGTGATGTTCTCTGCGATGTCGAGTGGATCCTGCATGCCGCAACCCAGGACCTGCCCTGTCTTGCTGAGGTCGGTATGCGTCCGACGCGCCTTTTCGACACCGAGCTCGGCGGACGCCTGGCCGGTCTGCCGCGGGTTGGGCTCGCTGCAGTCGTCGAGCACTACCTCGGTCTGACCCTGGCCAAGGAACACTCGGCCGTGGACTGGTCCACCCGGCCCCTGCCGGAGCCCTGGTTGCGTTACGCCGCCCTGGACGTCGAGGTACTCGTCCAGGTCCGCGATCTCATGGCAGATGACCTGGCAGCGCAGGAGAAGACGCCGTGGGCCGAGCAGGAGTTCGACGCTCTCACCAGGTTCACCGGTCCCCCGCCCCGGCTCGAGCCATGGCGTCGCACCTCGGGGCTGCACAAGGTCCGCAACCGCCGTGGCGCCGCCACGGTTCGTGAGCTGTGGCGGGCCCGTGACGCCATAGCCAGCGAGAACGACATCGCACCAGGGCGGATCCTGCCGGACGCCGCACTGGTCGAGTTTGCCATCCGATCCCCGAAGACGGAGGCCGATATCAGCCTGAACAACCAGAAGAGCGCGGGACGGGCCTCCAGATCAGTACGCCGATACCAGGGCGAGTGGCTCAGCGCGCTGGAGCGCGCCCGCCAGATGCCCGAGACTGATCTTCCCGCTCTCACCGCGCGCTCCGACGGTCCACCGCCGGCCAGAGCCTGGGCCGAACGTGATCCGGTTGCCGCAACACGGCTGGTTCAGGCCCGCGCAGCCCTGAGTGAGTTCGCCGACGCCCACCACATTCCCGTGGAGAACCTGTTGTCCCCGGACCTCCTGCGCCGGATGCTGTGGACTCCCCCGGCCGAACCGACCCTGGAGTCCATCTCCGAGGCCCTGCTCAGGCTCGGGGCCCGTCAGTGGCAGATCGACATCGCCGCCCCCATCGTCGAGGAGGCCATCAATCGCCCGGCTGCCCCGGCTCCCCCACCGACCCTCGAACCGGCGGCCGTACCCGCCTCCGAGTAGGTGGGGTTTACCAGCGATGTTACTGACGGGTAGCATCACTGTCTTGACGGTCACTCTCCAGTCCGTGACTGTCCTCCTCTGGGAAGGCCCCCCGTGTCTCGCACTCTGCGTGAAGTCGTGTTCGTCGACGGCGTTCGTACCCCGTTCGGCAAGGCCGGTGACAAGGGCATGTATGCCCAGACGCGCGCCGATGACCTCGTCGTCAACTGCATCCGCGAACTGCTACGCCGTCATCCCGAGCTTCCGCCGGAACGCGTCGAGGAGGTCGCCATCGCCGCGACCACCCAGATCGGCGACCAGGGTCTGACCCTCGGGCGGGTGGCGGCGCTGCTCGCCGGTCTGCCCAACACCACTCCGGGCTATTCCATCGACCGCATGTGCGCCGGTGCGATGACCGCGGTGACCAACGTGGCCTCAGCCATTGCCTTCGGCTCGGCCGAGGTCGCCATCGCCGGCGGGGTGGAGCACATGGGACGACACCCGATGGGTGAGGCCGTTGACCCCAACCCGCGGATCTTCTCCGAGGGGGTCGTGGACCCGTCGGCCCTGTCGATGGGCGCGACTGCAGAGAACCTCCACGACCGTTTCCCGGCCCTGACCAAGCAGCGCTGCGACGCCTTCGCCGTCGCGAGCCAGAGCAAGCTCGCAAAGGCCTACGCCGACGGCAAGATCCAGCCTGACCTGGTCACGGTCGCCACTCGTCATGCCGAGCTGGGGTACGGCCTGGCCACCACTGACGAACCTCCGCGTCCGGGCAGCACCGTGGAGAACCTCGCCGGGCTGAAGACGCCATTCCGCGCGCACGGCAAGGTCACCGCCGGCAACAGCGCAGGCCTGACCGATGGCGCCACCGCGTGCATCGTGGCGTCAGCAGATGCGGCCGCTGAGCTCGGGCTGCCCGTGCGGATGCGCCTGGCTGCCTACTCCTTCGTCGGGGTTGAGCCTGAGGTGATGGGTATCGGCCCGGTTCCCGCGACCGAGAAGGCCCTGCGACAGGCCGGGTTGAGCATCTCCGACCTCGGCCTCTTCGAGCTGAACGAGGCCTTCGCCGTCCAGGTTCTGGCCTTCCTCGACCACTTCGGCATCGCCGACGATGACCCCCGGGTCAACCAGTACGGCGGCGCGATCGCCACGGGTCACCCCCTGGCCAGCTCCGGGGTCCGGCTGATGAGCCAGCTCGCCCGCCAGTTCGAGGAGAACCCGCAGGTGCGCTACGGCCTCACCGCGATGTGTATCGGGATCGGCATGGGCGGAGCAGTGATCTGGGAGAACCCCCACCACGGCGACTACGGCAAGGATCTGGACATGACCAAGCTCAACACGACCCAGGGGACTGTGGCCTGATGAACATCGACTTCACTGCCCTGTTCCCCAACGAGGTCATCACCCTGGCCATGGCGCGCGACATCGCCCTGCCCGGTGGGGCCGGCACGTTCGTGCTGATCACCCTGGACAACGGCTTCGACCACACCAAGCCCAACACCTTCGGCCCGGCCACCCTCTCCGGCCTGTCCGGGGTGCTCAGCACGCTGGCCGCACGGGCTGAGGCCGGTGAGATCGTCGGTGTCGGGGTGACCGGCAAGCCGTTCATCTTCGCGGTCGGCGCAGACCTCACCGGCATCCCCAAGGTGAGCTCGCGAGAGCAGGCGCTGGCCATTGGCCAGCTCGGGCACAAGACGTTCGAGCAGCTCCGCACGCTCTCGGTGCCGACCTTCGCGTTCGTCAACGGCGCGGCCTTGGGTGGCGGTGTCGAGATCGCGCTCAGCGCAACATACCGGAGCGTGTCTGCCGGCGTACCCGCCGTGGCCACGCCCGAGTGCTTCCTGGGTCTGGTGCCCGCCTGGGGCGGATGCTACATGCTGCCCAATCTCATTGGCGTCCAGGCGGCCCTGAAGGTCATCGTCGAGAACCCGCTGAACACGAACCGCACGCTCAAGGGACCCCAGGCCTTCGAGCTCGGGATCGCCGATGTGTTGTTCGAGCCGGCCATGTTCCTGGAGGACTCGCTGTCCTGGGCGGCCGACGTCATCGCCGGCAGGACCGTGGTGGACCGCCACGAGGTCGATCGCGACGCAACTCTCTGGGAGGGTGCGATCACCGCGGCAAAGCGAATGGTCAGGGCCAAGACCGGCGGCGCTGCGCCCGGACCATTGCGCGCTCTGGAGCTGATATCCGCGGCCCGTACCGCCACCCGCGAAGAGGCGTACGCTGCCGAGGACAGGGCTCTTGGGGACCTGCTGATGGGCGACGAGCTGCGCGCCAACCTGTATGCGTTCGACCTGGTGCAGAAGCGCGCCAAGCGCCCCGCCGGAGCTCCCGACCGCTCTTTGGCACGCCCGGTGACCAAGGTCGGCATTGTCGGAGCCGGTCTGATGGCAAGCCAGCTGGCCATGCTGTTCGCCCGGCGCCTCGAGGTCCCGATCGTGATGACAGACCTGGATCAGGTGCGCGTGGACAAGGGTGTGGGCTACGTCCACGCCGAGGTCGACAAGCTGCTCGGCAAGGGTCGGATCGGCCCGGACCGGGCCAACAGGCTCAAGGCCATGGTCAGCGGGTCCACGAGCAAAGACGACTTTGCCGATGCCGACTTCGTCATCGAGGCGGTATTCGAGGAGATCAGCATCAAGAAGCAGGTCTTCGCCGAGGTCGAGGCGGTTGTGGGCGCTGACTGTGTGCTGGCGACGAACACGTCCTCGCTCTCGATCACCGAGATGGCCGCGGACCTGAAGAACCCGCAGCGGGTCGTGGGCTTTCACTTCTTCAACCCCGTCGCGGTGATGCCCCTGCTCGAGGTCATCCGGGGTGAGGCGACCGACGACGCCACCCTCGCGACGGCTCTCGCCACCGGCAAGAAGCTCAAGAAGACCACGATCCTGGCCAAGGACTCCCCCTCCTTCATCGCCAACCGGCTGCTGGGACGGTTCATGGGCGAGGTGGGCCGGATCGTGGACGAAGGCACCCCGATCGAGGTCGCCGACAGCGCCTTCGCCGGATTTGTCCCGATGCCTCCCTTCGAGCTCCTGGGTCTGGTCGGTCCCGCGATCGCCCTGCACAACCTCGAGTCTCTTCACCGTGCGTTCCCGCAGCGATTCCCCGTGTCGGAGGGCCTGCGCCGGCTGGTTGCCGCGGGCAAACCAGGGTTCTACGTCTACCCCGAGGGCAAGCCGGTCCCGGACCCCGAGGTCGCCGCCCTCATGCAGACGCCGGCCAACCCGGTGGTCCTGAGCTCCGGTCAGGTGCGAGACGAGGTGCTCTCGGCCCTGGCCGAGGAGGCCCGGCTGATGCTTGACGAGGGTGTCGTGGCCGCTCCGATGGACATCGACCTCGCCATGATCACCGGAGCCGGATTCGCCTTCTGGAACGGCGGGCTCACTCCCCTGCTGGACCGCACCGGCGTCTCCGAAAAGGTCACCGGGAAGCGGTTCCTGCCCCCGGGTGTGGCCAGCGTTCCCGCCTGATCCCGGCCCCGAGACAGGGGCAGACGGGCGCGTCGGTCGCCATGGAACACGACGCGCCCGGCAAGGCATCTCGAGACCGACAACGTGCCAGTGATCTAAGGTTGCATGCATGAGTGAGGATTACCCGTCCCGAATCGGCACGCTGATTCGGGACGCCCGACGGCACCAAGGCTTGTCCCAGAGCGATCTTGCGGAGCTGTTGGGCACGAGCCAGAGCGCGATAGCGCGCATTGAGCAGGGCAAGCAGAACCTGAGCCTGGAAATGCTGGCGCGTATCGGCGCGAGTCTGGACTCCGAGTTCGTCTCACTGGGCCACTCCGGTGCTCAGCACCTGCGCATCGTCGGCGGAACGAAGCTGTCCGGTGCGATCGACGTCAAGACCAGCAAGAACGCGGCCGTCGCGTTGTTGTGCGCATCGCTGCTCAACCACGGGCGCACCACCTTCCGTAGCCTGGCCCGTATCGAGGAGGTCAACCGAATCGTCGAGGTGCTGGTCAGCATCGGCGTGCGGGCCCGGTGGCTGCCGGACAGCAATGACCTCGAGATCACTCCGCCGGCCGCCCTGGACCTCTCGGGGATGGACGTCGACGCAGCGCGCCGTACCCGCACGGTGATCATGTTCCTGGGGCCGCTGCTGCATGAGCTGAACGAGTTCCGCCTGCCCTATGTCGGGGGCTGTGATCTCGGCACCCGCACCGTGGACCCGCACCTGAACGCCCTGCGAGCTTTTGGCCTCAACGTCACCGCCTCGACCGGCTTCTATGACGCCAAGGTCGACCGCTCGGTCAGCCCCAGCTCGGCAATCGTGCTGACCGAACGGGGCGACACCGTGACCCAGAACGCAGTGATGGCCGCTGCTCGACACGACGGCGTCACGGTAATCCGCAATGCGAGCCCGAACTACATGGTCCAGGATGTCTGCTTCTTCCTCGGCAAGCTCGGAGTGGTCATCGAGGGGATCGGCAGCACCACGCTGACCATTCACGGCAAGCCGAAGATCGACGTCGACGTCGAGTTCTACCCGTCCGAGGACCCGATCGAGGCGATGAGCCTGCTGGCCGCGGCGGTCGTCACCGAGTCCACCATCACCATCCGCCGGGTGCCCATCGAGTTCATGGAGATCGAGCTCGCGCTGCT
>DAITND010000156.1:0-5953 GCA_036834825.1 Dermatophilaceae bacterium | reverse complement strand
GGCGTGGTGATTCTCACTCTCTCGGGTGTCCACTGGCTGGACGGGACGGCCTTTGGGCTGTCCGTGCTGGCGGTCGCCCTGATCTGGCAGCTGTGCCAGGTCGTGGCCTTCACGAGGCTGCGCCAGCGCGTGTATGACCAGCCGGCCGACCAGCCAGATGACGAGCTAGCCCAGCGGCGGGTCCCGTGACCAGCAGCGATGGAGGAGCCGATGAACCAGCGCGACCAACCGACCGGGGACTGCGGCGGGCCGCCGGACCCCGACGCGGGCCATCCTCGGCTCGAAGAGGCGTACATGTGGAATGTCGTGTCATACCTGATCTCGGGCCCGGTGGTGTTCGGCGGGATCGGATGGGGACTGGATCACTGGCTGGGAACCGCCTTCTTCGTCCCTGTGGGAATCCTCTCGGGGATGTTCGTGTCGCTGTACCTGGTCTGGTTCCGGTACGGTACGCACCAGTGACGTCCGCTGGTCGCACTGGAGTCACGCGCGCCATGGCCGGGGATGTACCGGGCATGGCTGGCCTGACGGCCTCCCGAACCGGTTGGCTGCACACGATCGAGGAGACCCTTTGAGCCTGAACGCGCTGGCCAGCCTGGCTTCGGCCGGTGGTGGCGGCTACCAGACCCCAACCTCCGCGGAGTTCTATCAGCCGCTGTGGTTCGACGGTCCCTTCGCGGTCACCCGGCCGGCCGTCGTGCTGATGCTGTCGGTGGCCGGGATCGCGTGGTGGCTGATTGCCACGACCAGAGCAACCGCGATCGTCCCGAGCAAGGGACAGTGGGTCACCGAGAGCATGTACGGGTTCATCCGCAACGGGGTGGCCCGCGACATCATCGGCAGCAAGGACTTCCTGCGCTTCGTGCCGCTGCTGTTCTCGATGTTCGTGCTGATCCTGGTCAACAACCTCTTCGGGGTGATCCCGCCTTTTCAGTTCCCGACGATGAGCCGGATCGGCATCCCGATCGCCCTGACCCTGGTCGTCTACGTCACCTATCACTACATCGGCATCAAGCGGGTGGGTCTGGGCGCGTACTTCAAGAACCTCGTTCCTGCCGGACTGCCCGGCTGGATCGTGCCGCTCATCTTCGTTCTTGAGGTCATCACTTTCTTCGTCACGCGCCCGCTGACGCTGGCGTTGCGGCTCTTCGGCAACATGTTCGCAGGCCACCTGCTGCTGCTGCTGTTCATCACCGGCGGGCAGTACATGGTTATCCACGGCGGCCTCGGCATCAAGGTCGCCGGCGCAGGCTCGTTCGTCATGGCCTTCGTGCTGACCGCCTTCGAGATGCTGATCGAGTTCCTGCAGGCGTACATCTTCACCCTGCTTGCAGCCATGTACATCGCCGGCTCTCTGTCCGACGAGCACTGACCGAGATATGCACTTACGGATACACGCACTGATATTGCACACAAACATGCACAGACAGATTCATTCGCACCCAGACTTCCGCGCGGTGACGTGCCGTGCGGGGCACCAAGAACGAAAGAGGATCACATCGTGACCGGAAATATCAACATCCTCGGGTACGGCCTCTCCGCGATCGGGCCCGGCGTCGGCATCGGGCTCATCTTCGCCGCCTACATCAACGGCGTCGCCCGTCAGCCCGAGGCCCGCGGCATGTTGCAGTCGATCGCCATCCTGGGCTTCGCCCTGGCCGAGGCGCTGGCCATCTTCGGTCTGGTGCTCGCCTTTGTCTTGTAGGTCGACGCCGCGAACAACGCGGCCAGCAGCACACATAGCAGCAGTTCTATTGGTACACAGGCACTAGGAGACTCCCGTGCAGCTATTCGCCGGCGCGACGCATGTCGCAGCTTTGGTGACCGCCGGCGAGGCCGGCCAGCTCCCCGTTCTGCCCCACTGGGGCGAGCTGATCTTCGGCATCATCGCGATCACCATCCTGTACGTCATCGTGCAGAAAAAGGTCGTACCCAACCTCGAGAAGGCGTACGCCGACCGCACCGCGGCCATCGAGGGCGGCATGCACCAGGCCGAGGAGGCTCAGCAGCAGGCCCAGGCCGCTCTTGAGCAGTACACGGCCCAGCTCGCCGAGGCTCGGGCTGAGGCCGGGCGCATCCGCGGCAAGGCCCAGGAGCAGGGCGCTGCGATCATCGCGGAGTTCCGGGTTCAGGCTCAGGTCGAGGCAAACCGCATCGCCGAGGCTGCGCACAAGCAGATCGAGGCGGAGCGCCAGCAGGCCGTGGTCTCGCTGCGCAGTGAGGTGGGTCGCCTCTCGACCGATCTGGCCAGTCGTATCGTGGGCGAGTCCCTGCACGACGAGGCTCGTCAGAGCGGCATCGTGGATCGCTTCCTCGCCGAGCTCGAGCTGGGCGCAGTCCGGCCCGAGACGGTCGGGCAGGACGTCTGATGCAGGGCTCTTCGCGTGCGGCGTTCGCCGCGGGGCACGACGCCTTCGCGGCAGCACTGGGTTCGGGAGCCTACGGGTCAGCACTTGCCGGGGACCTGTTCGCCGTGACGGGTGCGCTCGACTCGAGCGCCTCGCTGCGTCGCGCGCTGGTCGACCCGTCCCGTGACGCCGCCGCCAAACGCGGATTGGTCGAGGGGCTCTTCGGATCCAAGATCAGCGCGGCGGCGGCTTTGGTGGTGAACGCCCTGGTTTCACAGCACTGGGCAGATGATCAAGATCTCGGTGATGCCACCGAGGACCTGGCCGTCGAAGCCCTGGTCGCCTCGGCCGAAGCGGGCGGCCGCCTTGATGCCCTGGAGGATGACCTGTTCCGTTTCGGACGGGTCGTGGAGGCAGACTCTGGCCTGCGTGACGCCCTGTCGGCGCACGGCGGGCAAGAGAGCCTCAAGGTTGCCTTGGTCGAGGCACTGCTGCAGGGCAAGGCTTCCACCGAGACCATCCGGCTGGCTCGTCAGGCTGCCGTCTCACCACGGGGGCGACGTTTCGGCCGGGTTTTGCAGAGCTACCTCGCCGTGGCGGCCATGCGCCGCCAGCAGCTGACCGCAACGGTCACCGCAGCGGTCAGCTTGGACGACGTTCAGGCTCAGCGACTTACCCAGGCTCTGTCCCGGATCTACAACAGGGCGGTCCAAGTCACCGTCGTGCTCGACCCCGCGGTTGTCGGCGGCATCCGGGTTCAGGTCGGCGACGAGGTTGTCGACGGCACGATTCTGGCCCGGCTCCAGGAAGCCGAACGCGCGATGGGGATGTAGCCCGGTTGCCGACCTGAGAGCGCAAGATGCTTGCCAAGAGACCATTGCAGGAAACTGAATCCACGCAGAAACAAGACACAAGGCTTCGGTCCGAACTGAATTCGGGCCGCATACGAGGAGAGAGACACTGATGGCGGAGCTCACGATCCGTCCGGAGGAGATCCGGGACGCGCTGGACAACTTTGTTCGGTCTTACGAGCCCGGCGCGGCCTCGCGCGAAGAGGTCGGCCGAGTGATCGACGCCGGTGACGGCATTGCGCACGTCGAGGGGCTGCCCTCGGCGATGACCAACGAGCTGCTGAAGTTCGCCGACGGCACACTGGGTATCGCCCTGAACCTTGAGGCCCACCAGATTGGTGTCGTGGTTCTGGGTGACTTCTCCGGTGTGGAGGAGGGCCAGGAGGTCAAGCGCACCGGCGAGGTCCTCTCGGTGCCCGTGGGCGACAATTTCCTGGGCAGGGTGGTCAACCCGCTCGGCCAGCCGATAGATGGTCTGGGCGAGATCGTCGCAGAGGGTCGTCGAGCTCTGGAGCTGCAGGCGCCGGGCGTGATGGATCGCAAGTCTGTGGACGAGCCGCTGCAGACCGGCATCAAGGCCATCGACTCGATGATCCCCATCGGCCGTGGCCAGCGTGAGCTCATCATCGGTGACCGACAGACCGGCAAGACCACGGTTGCGGTCGACACGATCATCAACCAGAAGGCCAACTGGGAGTCCGACGATCCGGCCAAGCAGGTTCGCTGCATCTACGTCGGCATTGGCCAGAAGGGCTCGACCATCGCGGCCGTGCGCGGGGTTCTCGAAGAGGCCGGCGCGCTGGAATACACCACGATCGTCGCCGCCCCGGCCTCTGAGGCGGCCGGTTTCAAGTACCTTGCCGCATACACCGGCTCTGCCATCGGGCAGCACTGGATGTACGCCGGCAAGCATGTCCTGATCGTCTTTGACGACCTTTCCAAGCAGGCCGAGGCCTATCGCGCCGTCTCGTTGCTGCTGCGTCGTCCGCCGGGCCGCGAAGCCTACCCCGGTGACGTCTTCTACCTGCACAGCCGGCTGCTGGAGCGTTGTGCCAAGCTGTCCGACGCGATGGGCGGCGGCTCGATGACGGGTCTGCCGATCATCGAGACCAAGGCCGGTGACGTCTCGGCCTACATCCCGACCAACGTCATTTCGATCACCGACGGTCAGATCTATCTGCAGTCCGACCTCTTCAACGCCAACGTGCGTCCGGCCATCGACGTGGGTGTCTCGGTCTCCCGGGTCGGTGGGGCGGCACAGATCAAGGCGATGAAGAGCGTGGCCGGCCGGCTCAAGCTGGACCTCGCGCAGTTCCGCGCCATGGAGGCGTTCGCCATGTTCGCCTCCGACCTCGACCCGGCCTCTCGTGCCCAGCTCGCCAAGGGTGCCCGCCTCATCGAGCTGCTCAAGCAGAAGCAGGCATCCCCGATGCCGGTCGAGGAGCAGGTCGTGGTCATCTGGGCCGGCACCACCGGTCAGCTGGACGACATCGCGGTGGCCGACATCAAGTCGTTCGAGGAGCAGTTCCTGGATCACCTGCGCCGCGAGAAGGCCGGGTTGCTCGCGGCCATCCGCGAGTCCAAGAAGTTTGACGACGACACCCAGGCCGGGGTGCTGGAGGCGATCGACGCCTTCAAGAAGCAGTTCCTGGCCGGCGGCAAGGAGCATGTCCCGGTCGGGCACGAGCCGGAGGCCGCGCCCCTGCCCGAGGACGAGGTCGAGCAGGTCCAGATCGTCAAACAGAGGCGCTGAGCGCCGCCCTGGTGCTCACCTGCTGACCACCGGGCACCGGCTCACCGACGGTGAGCGCATGTCATACCGGATCGAACTCTATTAGGAGAGGCGGGAACATATGGGAGCGCAGATGCGGGTTTACCGCCAGCGCATCCGGTCCGTCCAGGCGACCAAGAAGATCACGCGCGCGATGGAGCTCATCGCGGCTTCGCGGGTCGTCAAGGCTCGTCAGCGGGTCCACGACCACACGCCGTATGCCCGGGCGCTCACCCAGGCCGTGTCCGCGGTGGCGACGTTCTCCAACGTCGACCACCCGCTGACCACCGAGCACCCGCAGGTGCGCCGGGCTGCCATGCTGGTCATCACCAGCGACCGCGGCCTGGCCGGTGCCTACTCCTCATCCGTGCTCAAGGAGAGCGAGAAGCTCGCCGAGAAGCTGCGCAACGAGGGCAAGGAAGTCATTCCCTATCTCGTGGGCCGCAAGGCAGTGGGCTTCTACAAGTTCCGCCGCCGCGAGTACGCCCAGGAGTGGTCGGGCTTCTCCGACAGCCCGAAGTACGAGATCGCGAGCGAGATCGGTTCTCGGATCACCGAAGACTTCGTCAAGGACTTCGACCTCGATGGTGTCGACGAGGTTCATGTGGTGTTCACGCGGTTCGTCAGCATGGTCGCCCAGGAGCCCGAGGTCATCCGGCTTCTGCCCCTGGAGGTTGTCGAGGGCACGGAGCCCCCGGCCCCCGACGAGGTGCTGCCGCTGTACACCTTCGAGCCGGGCGCAGAGCATGTTCTGGACGCGTTGTTGCCCAAGTACGTCACCGAGCGCCTCTTCAACGCTTTGTTGCAGTCGGCGGCCTCCGAGCTCGCTGCTCGTCAGCGCGCGATGAAGTCCGCGACGGACAACGCCGAGGAACTCATCCGTAAGTACACCCGGCAGGCCAACCAAGCCCGCCAGGCCGAGATCACTCAAGAGATCAGCGAAATCGTGGGCGGCGCCGACGCCCTCGCGTCCGCCAAGTAAG
>DAITND010000155.1:0-5977 GCA_036834825.1 Dermatophilaceae bacterium | reverse complement strand
CTACGCCGACTTCGACAAGGGCGTCGCGAAGAAGTTCGTGCTCGACCCGCACGGGATGATCGCCTAGCCCGACGAGATGACACGGCCTCCCAGCACGTGCCGGGGGTGGGCGCACGTCCCGCCCCCGGCGCAGGGCGAAGCCGTGCGAACTGCTACCGCGACCAGGTCAGCACCGCGCAGAACGAGCCCCACCCCTGAGTCATGCCCATCCGGTTGCCTGCGTGCGCTGGGAGGTGACCCATGGGAGCGGACGAATCCCGCTCCCATGGGTCACGGGCCTGCAAGCTCACGCCAGCGGGTCGGCGACGGCCTGAACGGCCGGCAGATGACGTCGGGACCCACCTTCGTGCGCACCGCCCATGACCTGCACCGCTGGTGGATGAGGTTATGGTCAGGCTTGGTGGTCAAGGCTGACCCTTTCGCAGACTTAGACTTGGTGTCAGCATGTGGCACCCGACCAATGACGTGCGATCCTTTATGGCTACGGTCCAGCACTACGGTGAGCCGCCAAACCGGTGGCGTAAGAACGGATGACCCCCGAGATGTATGACCAGTCCTTGTTCCTCCAGACGTTGTCAAGATTCGCCGTGGTTCTGCCAGCGCGCTACGACCTTGAGGAAGCGCTGACTGAGCTCACGGAGAGCGTCACTGCGGTTTTGGGTCTGTGCGGCAGCTGGGTCACGATGGCCGACGATGGGGGGCTTTGCTTCGTAACCGCGGTGAACCAGGCTTCGGCGGAGCTGGAGCGCGATCATGCGCAGCTGCACCCCTTCCCGTGCCCGTGCCGAGACGCATACTCCACCGGTGAGGTGGTTCGGGTGACCGACGTGCGGCAGGAGTCCACCCGCTGGCCGAAGTTCTCGGCTTCCGCCACCCGCTTGTCCGTGGCCGGGGTCGCGGCGATCCCGATGCGGCTGGCAGACCAGATCATCGGCGCCCTCAACCTCTACTCTCCGGAGCCTCGGCAGTGGTCGGATGAGGACATGGCGGTGGCCGGCGTGCTGGCCAACGTGGCGACCAGCTACGTGGTCAACGCCTCCAAGCTGCGCCAGCAGGAGCAGCTCAGCGAGCAGCTGCAGGAGGCGCTGGAGTCACGGGTCGTCATCGAACAGGCCAAGGGGATCACCTCCCAGCAGCACTCAGTCACCGTCGAGCAGGCCTTCCAGCTGATGCGCTCGCACGCCCGCAACAACAACGCCAGCCTGCGGATCGTCGCCGAGGCGATCGTTGCTGTGGGGCTTCAGGTCTGAGCACGGCGGCCAAGGGGACCAACCAGCTGCTCTTCTTGCACATGCCGAAGCCTTGCTGGCGTCCGCGCCGTCGGTCTTGAAGAGGCGAGGTCAGGAGCATCGAAGCCCATGCCTTGGCACAAGTTCGCCAAGGCCGTTCGCAGTGTGCGTCCTGTTGGTGTGGGAGTGCCACTTGTGCCGCGATCCGTGTGGCGGCTGTGTAGAGGATCAGCTGCCCGCGACTTTCACGAATCACCCGACATATGACCGTCGATAGCCAAGTTGTCGAGTCTCAGTTGATCCCTGACGAACCTGTGTCAGCTGATGCTTTGCCCATGGCCTCGGAACTGAGGGGACCGTCCGTCGCCGGCCTGCTCGCGGAGCTGAGACCGTCCGCCGCGCCGTCAGCCGGATGGTCTTCGACCACCACGAGTCACCTTCACGCACCTGAGGTGGCGCCGGCCGGGAGTTCCACAACGAAACACGCGCCGTTGGGAACGTTGGGCTCATAGCGCGCCTGACCGCCGTTGGCCTCGGCCAGTCCACGCACGATCGACAGACCGAGGCCGGTGCCCCTCTTGCCTCTCGTGCTCGCAGTGTCGGCTCGGGCGAACTTGCCGAACAGCCTGGGCACGAACTCCGCCGGCACACCGGGTCCATGGTCGAGAACCTGAACCTCGACCATGTCACCCTTCCGGGTGGCATCGATGCGCACGGGCGGTTCTCCGTACTTGAATGCGTTCTGCACGTAGTTGTCCAGAATGCGTGCCAGGTGGTGTGGATCGACCCGAATGATCAGATCCGGTGAGCAAGACACAGCCACACTCTCGGTGTCCCTGTTGCCCAGTTCCAGGCACCGGTCGATGGCATTCCTTAACGATATGAGCTTGGGCGACGTGTTCAGCGCACCGCCCTCGATGCTTGACGAGGTGAGTAGCTCATCGACCAGCTTGGACATGTTGTGGGACTGGCGGTCGATACTGGCGACGAACTTGCGCCGGTCCTGCTCGCTGAACGTCTCCCAGCTCTTGGTGAGCAGCGCGGAGAAACCAGCGATCGACACGAGCGGCGAGCGCAGATCGTGCGCTGCGACGGCGATGAAGCCCCGGATCGCTTGGTTGACCACGTGCAGTTCCGCGTTGGCCTGCTCGACCCTGATCCTTTCGGCGTCGAGTTCGGCGTTGACTTGGTGCAGCTCGGCCAACCGGTTGGTCAGCTCCTGGTTGAGTCGGTCCAGCTGCTGCTGCTGTGCTTTTTGCGGGTCAAGGTCGGTCACAGTGAGGCAACGGAGCAGCCCATGGGGCTCCTGCGTGATGCTGACACCCACTAGCACCGGCATGCTGCCGCCGTCCGACCGGCGCAGGGTGTGCTCGTCGTGTCCACCAGAGGCTGCCGTGGTGAGCCGCCGGATGAAGGGGGGGTGTTCGGATTCGTCGAGCCAGTTTAAGAACGACTGGCCAAGCAGCCGCTCCAGCGGAACACCGAGCAACGTCGCGAGCCGTTGGTTGGCGTACACGATCAAGCCGTCGGCGTCGGCCAGGGCGGCGCCCTCGGACATCCGCTCCACCAGATGCCGGTAGGGGCGCTCCTCGGTCTCCAGCGTGTAGACCTGCTGATCACCCGGCCCGGTGCCCTTCACGATCACGTCGACCTCGCCGGCCAGCAGTGCTCGAATCGTTTCCTCGGCAACGGCGAGCCGGTTGGCGAGGAGGGTCATCTCATGGTCCCGGCTGGACCTACCTGCCGTCATGGCTCAATCCACTGTCGCGGCATGCAGGCCCAGCGCGGCGAGCACCCTTGGCTCGTCGGTGAAGTCGCCGATCAACACCTGTACGGGAAGTGGTAGCTCCTTGATCAGGGTTGGCACAGCCAGTACCCCCCGGGAAACGACCACTTCGGGTTGCTGATAGATGTCGACGATCGTCAGGTCGTAGCCGAAGGGAGCGTGCCGCTCGCATATATCGCGAAGCCGACGCACAGCCCGGGCGGAAGCGGGTGAGGCTCCGCTGACGAACAGCGTCAGGTGAAGTCGTTCCGGGGTGGGCGCCCTTTCCTGTGCCTGTGGTTCGGAGGGGGTGCTCACGGTTCGTTCTCCGGATGTTTGATGGTGCGCCGCCGCCCCTGTGCCAGCCGGTCCAGGCGTACCGCCTCTTGCCGCTGCTCGCTCGCCTCGATCAGTCGCTGGGTCAGTATCTCCACGGCCGCAAAGTCAGCCCGCAGTGTGGCCACGTGCGCATCGACAGTCTCCCTGCGTTGCTCCAGTGCGCGCGAGAGCTCCTCGGACTCCCGCGACAACCCCTCCGCGGCGCTCCGCTCGGCGCTCTCCGCAGTAATGCGCGCCGACCCGGTCAACACCCCCTCCGGTCCGATGACCACAGGGATAACGTCCACCCCGCGGTCGCTGAGCAGGAACTCGCGGATCTGGTTCGAGTGAGACATACCACGGCTCTTGAGCACGTACAGTCCGCGGTTGCGCTCCCCGAAAGCGCTCAGTATGACGACCTCTATGAAGGTGTCGACCAACGAAGAGATGTTCGTGATGGACTGCTCAAGCCAGCCCTCCCCGCTCAGCACCGTCATCACGGCCGTGATGACGGCCGACTTGAGGTAGTAGACCTGGCGCATGAGCATGGCCGAGACGTCGAACGGAGTTGCACCCCGGGCCAGACTGCTCACCGGATCGATCACCACCATCGTCGGGTGTTGTTCTTGGATCATTCGCTGCATCACGGCGAGGTGGTCCTCCAACCCGCGGGTGGTCGGCCGCTCGCAGTGGAAGTGCAGCAACCCCGGTCCACCCAGCCAGACACGTCCAGTCCGACTGAGGCCATGTTGCGATAGATCTCGGACTTGGACTCCTCGAAGCTGAAGAACAACACGGTCTCCCCGCGTCGGCAGGCGGCGTCGGCGAAATTTGCCGCGATCGTCGTCTTACCGGTGCCGGACGATCCGCTGACGAGGATACCGCTGCCCCGGAACACGCCCTCCCCGCCGAGCATCTCATCCAGCCCGGCCACGCCGGTGGAGATCCGCTCGGCGCTGACCTCCTGACTCAGGCCGAGCGAGGTGATCGGTAGCACCTCGAGGCCCTGGGGGCCGATCAGGAACGGGTACTCGTTCCTGCCGTGGGTTGAGCCGCGGTACTTCATTACCCGAAGTCGCCGGGTGGCGACGTCCTGGACCACCCGGTCGTCCAGGACCACCACGCAGTCGGAGAGATACTCCTCAATGCCGTGCCGGGTGAGCATGCCCTCGCCACGCTCCCCGGTGATCACGGTGGTCAGGTCGTGGGCCTTGAGCCAACGGAACAGCCGCCGCAACTCGGACCGGACCAGGCCCGGCTTGCTGAAGGCGGCGAACAACGCCTCCACGTTGTCGATGGCGACCCGTTTCGCACCGATCTTCTCCACAGCCCAAGCCAGCCGGACCATCAGTGCCTCGAGGTCGAAGTCGCCGGTATCGACGACCTGCGGCTCCAAGGTCAGCGCGTCGACCAGCATTCGACCGTCCCGTTCCAGCCTATCGAGGTCGAAGTTGAGCGATCCGACGTTGGCCACCACGTCGGCCCGGTCCTCCTCGAAGGCAAGAAACACTCCCGGCTCGGCGTAGCGGGTGGCACCGTTGACCAGGAACTGCAGCGCGAACAGGCTCTTGCCGGCGCCGGGCGGGCCGCACACCAGGCTGGGCCGCCCGGTCGGCAGCCCACCGTTGGTGATCTCGTCAAAGCCCTTGATCCCCGTTGGGCTCTTGAACAACAGCGAGCGCGGCAGTCCAAACTGGTTTTCGAGGTCGGCGTTGCTCAAAACATGCCCCCTCCGATCTATGAAACCAACCGGTACCAGTTCAGATTATGGGGCTCGCGCTGGCCAAACAACAGTCCTACGGCACCAGGACCGGACGACTTATTTCGTGCTTGGCCAGGGTCGCGACCGAAATTGCCGGGGCGACGGGTTCGACTTGGCCCCGTCGGGCGTCGATGAGCACGACCTGGGGGTCCAGGACGCCCGAGTCGGCGGCGTGGTCCATCGCCGCGACCAGCACGTTCGTGGGCAGCCTGCGGTGGGCCAGCGGGAGCTCGACCAGGGCGCGGGTGCCGGCGACCCGGTCGGTATCTCTTTTGGGGTTGGCCGCGTCTATGAGGGGCACCAATTCCAACCGGAGGAAGAACAACGTGAATATGGATGTGGGTTCAGCTGACGCAAGCTTCGTTCGTGGGTGCCCCTGCGCTCGTTGTCGCCGCCGTGCTGGTCGGTTCTGCAGGCTGGGTCGCGATCGTGCTGTGCGCCCTGGCGACCGTGATGCTGGCGACCTCGGCTGGTGGGGACGCGGGCTGCCTCGGGCTCCTTACCTGAGGCCGACACGGTCGTCCCAGTGTCGCTGGCCGACCGTGCCAACGAGCTCCTCACCCACCTGTGACCCGGGCGGTTGCCCCGTCCCTGTTGGGCTTGTCCACAGCCCGTTAAGGGTTCTCGCGAGTCGCGGGTATATGGATGTGGCGCAGGTGCTTCAGCTTCGGCTCCATGGGAACTTTCGTGTGGGCCGCTCGATGGGGGCGCAGGTGCATCGTTGTGCGGGGGCGACGTTGGCCATGACGGAGTCGACGTGACTGCCGCAGCCGCTCCAGGTGGTTTTTCCGCAGCGCTGGCAACGGGCGGGACTACACATGTGGTGTTCCTCTGGTTGGTTGTGGACTACTGGTCGACTGTGAAACGACCGATGGTACGTGGACGCAGGTATCTGCGGCTAGC
>DAITND010000154.1:0-5979 GCA_036834825.1 Dermatophilaceae bacterium | reverse complement strand
CCCTCATCCCGGATCGGGAGAGGGCCTTTGACCTGCGGTTTCATCGGTGGAGCTGAGGGGACTCGAACCCCTGACCCCCTCGTTGCGAACGAGGTGCGCTACCAGCTGCGCCACAGCCCCATGGTGCGGACGAAACGATAACACCGCGGCACGCCGAGTCAGAAACCACCAATACCGCACGCGCCGTGAAGTCGCCCTAGCCGAGCAACAAACGAACGGTGTTGGTGGGTCGCTGCGATGCGGCGTGCGCGCCTCAGGCGCCTGTGGCGCTGCGACGTTCCACCAGCTCGTCGAGGTCGCAGTCGTAGACCATGCCGTCAAGACTCCAGCGTTCTGCATTCTCGGACTCGGTAACCTTAGCCGGCGCGGTCACCGGATCAGCGGCCTTTGCCTTGAGGGTGTACGTGGGCGGCGGGACCGGGACGGGGGCCCAGCCCGACAGGTCCGCCTCGACATGAGGTTCGATCGGCTGGGAGACCTCGCGCGCACCAGCTGCCGGAGCCTCAGCGTCATACGCTGACTCGACCTCGGTGTCATAGCCGGAATCGATGTCGGACTCAACATCGAAGTAGGCGGAATGCCTGGCTGCAGGACGAGCAGGACCCGCGGCGGGTTTCCCCCTTTGCGCCTGTGCACGGCCAGCGGCACGCTCGGACACAGCCGAGTGCCGCAACCAGGTGACGTCGGCCATCAGGGCAGCGACAACACACGGGACACTCCACCAGGGCAGGAGCGAGAAAACAACCAGCGGTGTGACGACGAGCGCGAGGGACAAGGACGTCAAAAGCGACAGGCCCCGAACGCGACGTGCCAAGATGCCGGTCGGGACATCTGGTCGCACGGAATGAGCACGCTTCACGACAACCTCCGGACGAGAGGGGCGTGCCGGGCTGATGGCATACGAACGGGGGCGCGGGGCCGACAGGTCGAGCTCGGGCCGCGGAGAGCGACGTTCCAGGACGCGCATGGCGTCGGAGAACCGGTCGACCGAACGGGCTGTGGCAAGGTGCTCGCGCCGGCGGATCCAGTGCTGGAGCAGATAGGCAGCCCAAATACCGATGAGGATGAGGAAGATCAGGCTGCTGGGCTGCACAAACCTAAAGTTAGAGGCGTCTTGCGCCCTTACAGCGGACGCGCCTCGGTGTGTCGCTGATGTCGCTGGCCTCTGTCGCTTATGTCATGGTTCCTGCGAGCGGTTCCATACCTCGACCATCGAGCTACGGCCCAGATCCTCGATCGTCAGGGCGAAAGAACGATGGTCACGCCACTGGCCGTCGATGTGCAGGAAACGGCGCCGCAGCCCCTCCTCGCGAAAACGCAGCTTCTCGACAACACGCAGACTCGCGGCGTTCGCGGGCCGGATGTTGACCTCGACCCGATGCAGCCCCAGCACGAGAAACGCGTGGTCGCAGGCGGCCGCCAGCGCGAAGGGCACGATCCCTTGTCCCGCGACGGATTCGGCAATCCAGTAGCCCGCGGAGGCGGACCGCAGGGAGCCCCACGTGATCCCGAACAGATGCATCTGGCCGACCAGCCGCCCCGCGGTCTCAATGACAAATGGCTGGAGGCGACCCTCCGAGGCCTCGTGATCGAAGTGCCGAACGAGCTGGCGGAATGCCATCCCGGTCGCTAGTGGTTCGGGCGATGTAGCCTCCCAGGGCTTGAGCCAATCAACGTTCTCAGCCCTCAGTGCCTCCCACTGGCGCCGGTCCCTGCCGTGCAGTGGCCGCAGGATCACAGGTGCACCGCCGACCCGGCGGGCGGTGAGCGTCGCTGGCCAGAGTCCTTCCCTCAATGGTCGCCCCCCTTAATCTGCAGAAGAGCATGCGCGACAACTGGCTCGAGAACAGCGAGCCCGTTGCTCACCCCTCCCATCGACCCCGGCAGGTTGACGACCAAGGTTCGACCCGCCACGCCGCTGATCCCGCGCGACAGCATGGCTGACGACACGCCGGCATCCACACCGGCCGCCCGAATAGCCTCCGCGATCCCTGGGACCAGCCGGTCCACGACCCTTTGCGTCGCCTCGGGCGTGCCATCTGTGGGCGTCAGCCCGGTGCCGCCCGTGGTGACCACCAACACCGCACTGCTGGAGATGGCGGCGCGAAGGGCAGCCTCGACATCGGGCCCGTCGGCGACCACGACGGCATCGCCCACCTCGAAGCCCCAGCGACGCATCGCATCCACAATGATCGGCCCCGAACGGTCCGGATAGACCCCAGCAGCTGCGCGGGTAGAGCAGGTGATGGCCACTGCAGAGCCAAGGCCGGTCATGACTCCACCCACTCCCCCGACCTGCCACCCGACTTCGCGGTAACGCGCACGTCGGTGATCCGGGCCTGCCTGTCCACCGCCTTGACCATGTCGATCAGGGCCAGCGCACCCACTGCCACCGCAGTGAGTGCCTCCATCTCCACGCCTGTCCGGTCCGCCGTGCGGACGGTCGCACTCAGGTCCACCCCGTCGTCAACCACCACGAGGTCGACCTCGACGGCGTGCACACCGATCGGATGAGCCAGCGGGATCAGGTCAGGGGTGCGCTTGGCCGCCTGGATCCCGGCTATCCGGGCGACCGACAGCGCGTCACCTTTGGGCACGGTCCCACCGCGCAGAGCGGCCACGGCGGCGTCCGACAACAGGACCCGGCCTACCGCGGTTGCCGAGCGCACAGTCACGTCCTTGGCCGAGACGTCGACCATGTGCGCCGACCCGTCGGCACGCAGATGGTTCAGCCGAGGTTCGGTCATGACGCCTCCAAGATGGGTCCCAGCGGGCGGCAGCGTACCTGGTCGCCAGCCCGCACCGACGTGACATCAGCCGGTATGACGGCCAGCGCGTTCGCGCCCGCCAGCGAGCCAAGCGCGTGCGAGCCCTGAAGGCCGGCGATGGCCACCGTGTGACCGGAACCGGCTTGAGACAACACCACCCGGGCAAACTGCACCTTGCCGGCAGGCGCGGTCCAGTCATCAACCGCCACCGCCGTGACCATCGCCGTCTCGTCCTGGCTGCGACCGGCCATCAGCCGTAGTGCCGGCGCGACGAACACCTCGAACGAGACCATGGCGCTGACCGGGTTCCCCGGGAGAGTGAAAACCGGGATCTCGTCCTCACCCAGGACGCCGAAGCCCTGCGGCATTCCGGGCTGCATGGCGACTTTGTCGAAACGCATCGTGCCGACTCTGGAGAGAACCTCCTTGACGGTGTCATAGGCGCCCATGCTGACACCCCCGGTGGTGATCACCGCGTCGGCTCGCAGCAGCTGTTCCTGGATCGTGGCGCGGAAGGTCTGCGCCTCATCGCGCACGCAGCCGACACGGAAGGGAACGCAGTCAAGGGCCCGAACCGCGGCCACGAGCATGAGGCCATTGCTGTCAACAACCTGGCCGAATCCGGGACGGGTGCCCGGCTCAATGAGCTCGTCGCCGGTTGAGATGACCACTACCCGGGGTTTGGGGGTCACCCTGACCTCGCCAGTGCCGACCGCCGCCAGCAGAGCGATCTGACGAGGTTCAAGGCGCGTGCCGTTGCCCATGATCAGGTCACCGGGCGCAACGTCCTCGCCCGCCTCGCGTACGTGCCGGCCGACGGACACCGACGCCGAAACGGTGACCGTGCTCAGGCCACCATCGGTGCTTTCGACGGGAACAATGGCATCAGCGCCCTCTGGCATCGGGGCGCCGGTCATGATCCGCATGCTCTGACCGCGAGCCAGGCTCAGCGCCTGGGTGCTGCCAGCGGGAATGTCGTGAACCACGGGCAACGTGAGCGGTGCCGTGAGGCTGGCAGTCAGAAGATCGGAGGCGTGCACGGCATACCCATCCATGGCCGAGTTCCGAAAACCCGGCAGGGCGACCTCGCTGGTGACGTCCTGGGCCAGGACGCAGCCCTGCGCATCGAGAAGGTCGAGATCGATCGGCGGCAGCCGCTGCACGGTCTCGACGATACGCGAGAGGTGCTCCTGGACGGTGATCATGAGGTTGGAGAATCCTGGGCTGCAGAGTCCCTCTCGGCCACGAAGCCGGTAAGCCATGAGGAGAAGTCCGAACCGAGCTCGCGATGGTCGACAGCCAGCCGGACCACGGCCTTGAGGTAGTCCAGCCGGTCGCCTGTGTCATAGCGACGGCCACGGAAGATCACCCCGTGCACACCCCCCCCTGGCGCCGACGACGCTGCGCATTCCTGCAGTGCATCGGTCAACTGGATCTCGTTGCCACGACCGGGAGGGGTTTTGGCCAGGATCTTGAATATCGACGGGTCGAGGATGTAGCGCCCGATGACCGCCAGGTTGCTGGGGGCGTCGGCGGGATCGGGTTTCTCGACCAGCCCCGTGACGCGGACCACCGACCCGTCTGCGTCATCCCGCGAACCGGGGTCGATAGCGGCACATCCATACATCGAGACGGACTCTCGCGGCACCTCCATCAGAGCGATCACACTGCCGCCCTTGGCTTCCCGAACCGCGATCATCGCCTCGAGCAGATGGTCGCGGGCATCGATCAGGTCATCGCCGAGCAGCACCGCGAAGGGGTGGTTGCCGACATGGTCGACAGCGCAAAGAACCGCATGGCCCAGACCAAGGGGCTCGCCCTGGCGCACATAGTGGATGTTGCCGAGGTCGGTGGACTTGCGCACCCGCGCCAGACGCACCTTGTCGCCCTTGGCCTCCAGCGCCCGCTCGAGCTCCCAGTGACGGTCGAAGTGGTCCTCGAGCGCGGCCTTGTTTCGTCCGGTCACCATGAGGACGTCTCGCAGTCCGGCGCGGGTGGCCTCCTCGACGACGTACTGGATGGCCGGCTTGTCGACGACCGGCAGCATCTCCTTGGGGGTCGCCTTGGTCGCCGGCAGAAAGCGGGTGCCCATCCCGGCGGCGGGAATCACGGCCTTGGTGACGGTGCCCCCGGTTGGCACGGATGAGGCCGGCTGCTCGGTCGAAGTCATGACCCCGACATTAGTCGGCGAGCGGGGCGTCGCAGGCCGGGCTATCCTTCGAACCGTGGACAACCCCGTGGCAAACCGGATCAGTCCCTCGCCGCGCAGTCCGGGCAGGTGGTTGCCCGGTCTGGCTCTGAGCAGTGCGATAGGGGCATACGCCCTGATCATCTTCGGCAGTCAGGTCCGGGTCAGTGACTCTGGGATGGGGTGCCCGGACTGGCCACTGTGCAGCGGAAGCGTAGGGCCGATCTACGAGTTTCACGCCCTGATGGAGCAGACCCACCGCTACATCGCCGCGATAGTGACGATCTTGGCATTCCTGACGGCACTCCTTGCTTTTCGGGCCCGGGCCCAACGGGCGACGACAGTGCGCCCGGCAGTCTTCACCGCCGCAATCATCGTGGTGCAGATCGCCCTCGGCGCCGTGACCGTACTTGCCGGCAATGGCGCCCCGACGGTTGCTGCCCACCTGATCGCCGGCGTGGCGATGCTGGGCGGTGCCACGGTCACCGCGGTCTGCACCTTGGTGACTACGCGGGTGCCCCATGGCACGGAGTCCAGGCTGGGACGGGTTGGCTGGGTGGCCATCAGCGCGGCCGGCATGCTGTTCGCCTCCGGTTCACTGGTGGTCAACGCCGGAGCCGAAAAAGCCTGCGCGAGCTTCCCGCTCTGCCCGTCGGGACAGCCCGGCGATCTGGTCTGGCCGCACCTGCTCCACCGCAGCATCGCGGTGCTGGCGGGGATCGCACTGCTCACCTTCTCAGTGCACGCCTGGCGGCGCTGGTCCGGCGTCCCCGGAGCCCGTGGTCTGGCCGCGACGCTCGGCGCGCTCGTGGTGGCGACCGCCACCCTCGGCATCGTCAGCGCCCTACTCAAGGCCCCGCCTGACTGGCAGGACCTGCACCTGGCCGGTGCCGCCGCCGTGCTTGCCGCCTCGACAGCGCTCGCGACTCTCGGGTGGCTGGCCGGCGCGGACTGCCCACAGAACCTGACAGGGGACGGAACTGGGGTGGACGCGCCGATTCAGGCGCAGCCTGCGATATCGAC
>DAITND010000153.1:0-6055 GCA_036834825.1 Dermatophilaceae bacterium | reverse complement strand
TCGGTGCCACGCACGGTCGAGCAGGTCACGAACTCCCTGACCACCAAACCAGCCGGAGACGGAGCGAGCCCCAGCCCGCATGATCCGAAGTGAAGTCGCTTCAATGTTTAGGGCCCAGGGCCACCGAGATTCGGGAGCAGCACCGGAGCCCATACCCACGCCACCAAGGTCTCGGGAAACGCAGCCTCCCAGAGGCTACTCCTTCAGCCACGAGCGGACCTGAGCCCGCGTCGGCCTCGGAGCAAGGCGTAGTCGGCAGCCATCCCACGAGGGGAACGGTGAGCGGTGCGGCCGAGAGCGCTGACGAGACAAGCCAGCAATCACCGCACGGGGATCGGCGAACGGACATCAAACGCGCTGTCTGCGGCATGGAAAGAGGTTCTGCGTGTCGGTGCGCGACGTGGGAACGTCCTGCTGATGCGCTTGGCGGGCTTGACGTCCCACATCGACTCTGACCAGATGGCGGCCGACGACCGCTCTGGGGCGGCAGCTACGGATCGGGCCGCTGGGGCGTACCGGCCGTCGTTGACAGTCGTCGCATCGTTGCGGGACTCCCGGCTCAGCGGCAAGGCAGGTAAGCCTGTGCCGGTTTTGGGGTCAGATGCCGTTGCCTTTGCCCTGGCCAACCCGAGGTGAGGTTCATCCGGAAGTGGTGACCCAGCACGCAGAGGTGGTCGCCACGGCGGCGTTCGACTCCGCTGCCTCTCAGATCACGGACGTGATGTCGTCAGGGAACCACGGCGTCCAGGGTCACGAAGCCATAGCCCGCGGCGCGCAGTCCTGAGATGACCCGCGGCAGGGCGTCGGCGTCGAGCGTGCTGCGGTCGCTCGGGTGGGACCCGACATGCATGAGCACGATCTCACCCGGTGTGGCTGCAGCCAGGACCCGTTGGACCACGGAGTTCACGCTTCGAGCACCCGAGGTCCCCTGCCAGCCGAGGGTGTCGATGGTCCAGCCAACGGCGACGTAACCGAGGGCGTTGACCATCTTCAGGTCGCGTGGGCTGGAGTCCCCGAATGGGAAGCGGAAGAGCGGGCGCGGGTCCTTCCCTGTGACGCGCAGGATCGTCGTCCGCGCGCCGGTGATCTGCGCTCGGACCTGGGTATCGGTCAGGGGCGGTAGGTGCGGATGGTCCGTCGTGTGGTTGCCCAGTCGGCCCGCCGCGGACATTCGGCGCGCCAGTGCCGGGTGGCCGGCGACGAAGTCCCCGGTGAGGAAGAAACTCGCCCCGACCCTCTCCCTGGCCAGTGTCGCCAGGATCGAGTCCACGCCGTCACCATTGGCCCCGGCGTCGAACGTTAGAGCGACGACTTTGCGGCTGGTCGGGATGTGGGTCACCACCTGACCCGCCAGGGACCGTGGGATCGTCGCGGTCGGCGCCGTCGTGCTCGCGCGGCTGGTCGGGTTCGACGAGGTCGGGGCCTTGGTGGTGCTCGCTCGGGTGATCGACGTCGTGCCCGGTGTGGCGGTGGACGTAGCCGTCGACGTGCGGCCGGCTGCGGAAGAGGTGGCCATGTTGGTGACCGTCGCCGACGTGCTCGGGCCCGCTCTTGGCGTCTGCGGTGAGGAAGCGCAGGCAGCGGCCAGCAGCAGCGCCGAGACCGCGAAGGCCATGACACGGATCTGACTCACCGACGTCTGCACCGTTGACCACCTCTTCCCTCCCTACCCATGGTCGCCCGAGGGTCCCGGGACGGGTTAGGGCGAAGGTCCCTATGGCGGGGGACTGGCATATCTCAGCGCGTTGCAGACAACAGGCGACGCACCTCGAGTACATCCTGGGCCTGCCAGTCGGTGTGGTCGTTGCGCCAACCCTGCAGGTCCCGGAACTGGGGCGCTTCGTTGGCGGTGGCATGACCGATGATATTGCCCGAGCTGATGGCGAAGTCACGCTGCAAGGAACGCAACAGGGCCAGGACTGCACCGATCTGGGCTGGTCGGTCGAGGATCTGCTGATCGGCCCAGTGCGAGCTGTTGCCGTGGGTGCCCTGGACAATCTCGATACCGATCGCCTTGTCGTTCAGGCCGATCGTGTGCCGGCACCTGATGCTCGTCGGAACGATCTGCCACACGTCCCCGTTCTGGGCCACGATGAAGTGAGCGCAGGTGCCGGGCAGCTCCCCGAGGTTCGGCGAGTCGTTCGCGAACCCGTTGCGGGCTGCTGCCGCAGTATCGGTCTCTGTGAAGTGCAGGACGATCATCGAGGGGTTGAGTCGCCAACTGCTCGCGCCGTAGTGCCTCAGGGAGTAGCTCGCCATCTCGTCCTTGCGCCGCTGAGGGAAGTCGATGAACATCGGAACCAGACGCAGCGACGAGGTGTTCACGGAGCTGGGTGCCTTGGTGATCGCCGGCTTGGGAACTTGGACTGGCGGGGTCCGTGCCGCCGTGCTGGTGGGAGCTGCTATTGGCGCGGAACGCGCAGGGCGCGTCACGGTCGAGCTGATGGGGGCGGTGGGCGTCTGCAACGTCGGTGCGGTTGCACCCGCACAGCTGGTCAAAACGAACGCGAGCGCCGTCGCGCCCGCAAGGCAGCGAGCGGTATATCGACGAGGGTGTCTCACATGGATCTACTCTAACGAGCCGGTCACCGCAAATGGATCGAACCTTCGACATGATGGCGTGGTGACCCAAGCACAGGAGATACCCGGGCGACGACCTCTCGCGCCCCGATGACGGGCAGGCAACGGCGGGAACAACTGCTTGAAGTCGGCCGATAGCTGCTTCGGGCGGCCGAATTGGGGTTATCGGTCCACCGCGGCCGGTGTCGGCGCAAGGGTCGGCGTACCCGCTCGCACTGCAGGACCCACCGTGGGTCTTTGTCTTGCGCAGTGTGCCGCCGATCTGCGCGGGTGGTGCGCTCCGGCCGCGGGGCCTCCCAGCCCGACAACGCGCACTGGGACAGGAGAGTTGGTGGTGGTTCCGTCGCCCTGTTGGCCCCAATTCGTTGTCGCCCCACCACCTGAGCGCGCCAACAGTGGTCACGGCACACGGGTAGTGCCAGCCGGCGAAGACCGCGACAGCCCCCGAACCGAGCTCGACGATGATGTCAGGTACGTGGCTTTCGATCTCGAACAGTCACGGCGTGCGCCGCGACTGCAGGCGGTTCCGGCGGCTGTTGCTGGTGGTCGGGCGTCAGCCCCCGAGATGTCCACGAGCCTCATTTGGGGCGATCGTCAGCCGACGCCGTCCTTGGGAGGAGGGCGAACGCGGCGTAGCCGACCACCCGCCCTGGGTCTGCGCCAGCGTCGGCAGAGGTGCCCAGGTGCAGGAGCCGCACGTCGAGGTCGTGCCGCCGCGCCCAGTGCACGAGGCCGCGAAGGGCGTACACGCCGCACGCGTCGCGGCGACCGATCGCAGTGGCATCTTTGTCCACGACTGCTTGCGCGGTATGGCGATCGCGTCGTTGCGCGCTCGGCTGGTCGAGGTAGTGGGACAGGTCGGTGCTGACGACCAGCAACATGTCCCCGTCGACGCACAGGGTGTCCAACACGTCGGCAACCTGCTCCGCAGCGGTGGCGCCGACCACGAGCGGGACGCAGGTCCATCCGTGGGCCAGCACACGCTGCAGGAACGGAAGCTGCACCTCGATCGAGTGTTCCGGTCGATGGGGTCGGTCGTCGACGGTGACGCATTCGTGTCTTTCGGCCAAAGTGGTGCAGGTGTGGATCTCCACGGGTACCTCACCGATCGGTGTGGCGAACGCCGCGGCTGTCGGCACGGCGATCCCGGTCAGGGGGACGTAGTGAGCCGGCCCGAGCACGGCGATTCGACGCACGGGCCGGTTGCGTAACCAGTCGTATGCCGAGGCTGCCACCGGGCCTGAGTAGACGTAGCCGGCGTGCGGGGCCACAAGGGCAACCGGCATTGGCGCGTCGGCGCCCTCCGATGCCTGTCGCCGTGACCGCTCCAGAAGCGTGTCCACGACCGCGGCGAGCTCGTCGGAGTCGCCCGGGTAGAAGGAGCCGGCCACGGCCGCCGGCCGTACAGCAGGCCTGGGCACCGGGCTCACCGCCTGGATCGGGCGATGGACACCGGCAGGGAAGACTGGCCCCATTGACCGGCCGGGCCGTCGTACACCCCTGGGATCTGCCTGCCGCATCCGCGGCACCTGCCGTCGTCGTCCAGCAGGTAACTGCGTATCGCGTACCAGTCGCGGACCACGACGCCGGTGCCGCAGCCCGGACACGTCGTCGTGTCGCCCTCGGTGTCGTGGACGTTGCCGGTGTAGACGTATCGCAGCCCGTTGGCCAGGGCGATGCGCCGTGCGCGGGTCAGTGTGGCCGCCGGGGTAGGGGGGACGTCCATCATCTTGTAGGCCGGGTAGAACGCGGAGAAGTGCAACGGCACATCGGTGCCGAGCTCGGTTGCGATCCAGGCGGTTTCGGCGTCGAGCTCGTGATCTGAGTCGTTGTGGCCAGGGATCAGCAAGGTGGTGATCTCCAGCCATACCTCGGTCTCGCGGCGCAGGTAGCGCAGTGTGTCCAGCACGTCGGCGAGCCGCGCGGCACAGGTGCGATGGTAGAAGTCCTCGGTGAACGCCTTGAGGTCGACGTTCGCTGCATCCAGGTGCCTGAAGAAAGCTGCGCGCGGCTGGGGGCTCATGTAGCCCGCGGTCACCGCGATCGTCTTGATCCCGACCTCATGGCAGGCATCGGCCACGTCCGCGGCGTACTCCCAGAAGATCACCGGGTCGTTGTAGGTGAACGCGACGCTGCGGCAACCCAGAGTCTTGGCCGTGTGCGCAAGGGTCTGCGGGCTCGCGGAGTCTGCCAGAGTGTCGATCTCCCGCGACTTGGAGATGTCCCAGTTCTGGCAGAACTTGCAGGCCAGGTTGCAACCCGCGGTGCCGAACGACAGCACAGCGCTGCCGGGCAGGAAGTGGTTGAGCGGCTTCTTCTCCACGGGGTCCACGCAGAACCCGCTCGAGCGACCGTAGGACGTCAGGACGATCTGGTCGTCCACGCGGGCCCGGACAAAGCACAGCCCGCGCTGGCCCTCGTGCAGCCGACACGCGCGAGGGCACACATCGCACTGGACTCTGCCGTCCTCCAGCCGGTGCCAGTACCGCGTGGGCACGGTATGCGGGTCGCCGAGGGTGATCGTGTTGTCCATCGCGGACCCCCTCCACAGTCCAACGGTACCCCGCCTGGTGGCCCACCATGAAGGCATGCGGCGGGTGGATCCCCCAGGAGCTGATGACCCTTGCAGGACCAACTCGCCGCGGCGTCGACGCAGCCATGGACGCCTCCGGTCGATCCGTCAGTGGCCGCCTGTTGGGTCAGCTTCGGGCGCGGCCTGACCGGGCGCGGCGGCCCGGGCGACTCCGAGTGGGCCGCGGCGGTCACAGTGCGCGCAGGCCAGGTCGGGGGCCCGGCACGAGCTGCGTGGTGCCGAGGGCGGGCATACGTGCCCGGTCTGCTCGCCCTGGCCTTGGCCGGATTCGCGAGGCCGCTGTTCGCGCGCTGCGACCGCTGCGACCGCTGCCGGACGTTGTCCTGCTCGACGCCACTGGACGCGACCAGCCTCGCCGCGCCGGGCTGGCCCAGCACCTGGGTGCTGCGCTCGAGCTGCCCGGTGTCGGGGTGAGCCATCGGCCTCTGCTCGCACACGGTGACTGGCCCGTGGACGAGGCCAGCGCGGCCGGCCCGTTGTTCCTGCATGGCGCCGTGGTCGGCTTCTGGCTGCGCACCCGAGCCGGGATGCGCCCGATAGCCGTGCCTGCAGCCCCTTCGACACGCAGGGCTGTCGGCGCGTGCCATCGCCGACGAGGGCCCGTCGATCTCCTCAGTTCAGGGTTGCCAGGTGGTTGACTTCCTCGCGGCCTGCGACCACGTTGGGTTGAGGGATCCCACCCCTTAGCGGGGTGTGACCGAAGGGAGGTGTTGGCGATGGTCGAGTTCGCAGATCGGGTCGATGCCGGGCGCCAACTAGCGGAGCGTCTTGAGTACCTGCATGGCCAGGACGTAGTGGTGTTGGGCCTGCCGCGAGGTGGCGTTCCGGTGGCGTTCGAGGTGGCCCGCGCGCTCGACGCGCCGCTTGATGTCATCGTGGTTC
>DAITND010000152.1:0-6066 GCA_036834825.1 Dermatophilaceae bacterium | reverse complement strand
GTTAGTGAACCTGGCCGACAGGGGACTCGTCCGGATACTTGATCTCGTCTTTGTCCGAAAGGAGATCGACGAGTCAGTCGTCGCACCTGAGCTAAAGGACCTCAACGGTGAGGGCGAGCTCGACCTGTCCGTCTTTGAGAGCATCGTGCGAACTGCTCGGCGACGACGACATCCAGGAAGCCGGTGATGTGCTCCAGCGCGGCAGCCAAGAGATCCTGGTCTACGAGAACGTCTGGGCGGCGCCGTTTGCCGCAGCGGTCCGTGGCTCAGGTGGCCAGCTCGTCGCCAGCGGCCAGATTCCCATCCCAGCAGTGCTCTCCGCGATGGACGCCATCAAGGCGAACATCTGACGCCCGAAGGCACGTACAACGCAGTGATGTAGCCGCGGCAGACCAGGTCAGTCGTCGATGCCTCGAGCGGCGAGGGCGTCCCCGACCCGATCGGCGTGCCGGATGGTGCGCACCACCACTGGCGTGACGAGTGCTCGGGTGCTGTGTTCGAGTCCGCGGGCGCGTCGCGCGTCGCGGGCCTCGTGCAGTGTTGCGGCGATGACGGGGACAGCGCGAATGGTCAGTGCGAGCAGCAGGGCGACGCGATCCGGGTCGACTCCGATGGCCCGGGCTGGTTCGAGGAGACGGGCGATCACGTCAAGCAGATCGATGACGCGGGTTGTCAGGCTCATCAGCGCGGCCCCCACGACGGCCACCACGAGGGTGCCCACGACGGCGACAGCCGTCTGCCAACCGGCGGTCCACCATTGGAACGGCAGCAGGAACAGCACGAACCAGCGCAGCGGCCACATCTGCTCCACGAGGGTCCGGACACCGAACCCGGCAATGGCATACAGCCCGGCCACCAGAACAAGTCCCACCAGGACCAGGAGAAGTGACTGAAAGGCGACCAGCACGGTTGAAAAGACCAGCAAGCACAGCAGTTTCGGGCCAGCTGCTGATCGATGCAGCGGCGACGTTCCCACCCGGTAGGTGCTGTTCAGCATGACCGCTGCGCCCCCATCAGGGCCTCGTAGTGACGGATCGACTGTTCGGCGGAGCCATCGGCGACGACCCGGCCCTCGTCGATGACCAGGACTCGCGGCCAACCGCGGAGCAGCTCAAGGTCGTGGGTGACCAGGATGACTCGCTGGGCCAGGACCTCAAGGAGTCCTGCCACGTGCCGGCTGTTGCGCAGGTCCAACAGTGTCGTCGGCTCGTCACAGACCAGGACCTCCGGCTCGGTGACCAGCACCGAGGCAAATGCCAGGAGCTGCTTCTGACCGCTGGAAAGCAGGTGCGCCGGGTGGTCTGCGTGGCCGCCCAGTCCGTAGCGGGCGAGGACGTCGCGGACCCGATCCGCCACCTCCTTCTTGCTCAGCCCATGGCGTCGCAAGGAGAACGCGACATCCTCGGCGACGGTGGGCATCACGATCTGCGCGTCCGGGTCCGAGAAGACGAACGCGACCTTGCGACGAACGCCCGCCCCGTCGCGAGCCGTATCCATCCCGTCGACGAGCACCCGCCCGGTCGACGGAACCACCAGACCGTTGAGGAGCCTGGCCAGGGTCGACTTCCCGGAACCGTTGGCCCCGATGACCCCGATCCGGTCCTCGACCAGCGACAGGTCGATGTCTGACAGCACCTCACGGTCGCCATACCGGTGGCTTACGCCCTCGATCCGGATCAACTAGCCCACCCGCTCCGCCAGCAACGCAAGCCCCTGGCCGCCGCCGATGGCGCAGGTCGCAATCCCCAGCCGGGGACCGTCCACCCGGACCATCTGGGAGAACAAACGCACCAGGAGCATTGCGCCGGACGCGCCCCACGGATGACCCATCGCGATCGCGCCACCCTGAGGACAGACTCGCGCAGCATCGCGGCCCAGGGGGTCAAGGCCGAGCGCATCGGTGCAGGCCAGGACCTGGGCGGCGAACGCTTCGGTCATCTCGACCACTCCCACCTCCGCCAGCTCGGTCCCACAGTCCTTCAACAGCCTGGCCACCGCCGGAACCGGCCCCAGGCCCGGAGTGTTGGGGTCCAGTCCCACACAGACCCAGCCTCGCAGGGCCAGGCCGGGAACGCCCAAAGTGGCCCGGAGGTGCTCGGCCACCACTGCCACCGCTGCCGCACCGTCACTGACCCCGCAACAGTTGCCGGCCGTCACCGTGCCTCCGGGGACGAAAGCAGGGCGCAACCGCGACAGAACGGCCTCGGTCAACCGGCGCGGTCGCTCATCGGAGACCACGCCCCCGACCGGCACGAGCTCTGCGTCGAAGGCTCCCGACCTGGCGGCTGCCAGGGTCAGGGCGTGGGATCGGGAAGCGTAGGCATCCTGGCGCTCCCGGGTCACGCCACGCATGGCAGCGACCGACTCCGCTGCGGGCCCCATGTCCGGGTCGCCGATCTCAGAGGGCGCGAAAGGCGCACGATCGTAGGGCGTTGGCAGACCGGTCGACGTCGTCGGGCGGGCCAGGCGCCACGGCGCGGTGCTGGCACTCTCCGCTCCCCCGGCCAGAACGAGGTCAACGGCGCCTGCCAGCACGGCGGTTGCAGCCTGATGCACCGCCTCCTGACCGCTGCCGCACTGACGGTCCACGGTCACCCCGGGCACTGCGGTGCCCAGCCCCGCTGCCAGGGCGGCCACGCGGGCCGGATTGCCACCAGGTCCCCGGCAGTTGCCGATCACCACGTCATCCACGCCCGGAGCCTTCGGGCCGAGGTCTTCCACCAGGGCACGGAGCACCGGCCTCAGCAGCCCCACGAGATCGACTCCGGCCAAAGCGTGCCCTGCCGTGCCTATCGGGGTACGGCGCGCGGCGATCACCACCGGTGTCCGGTCGGTGGAGCCGTTCATGGCTTGTTCAGACTCACGGCGAGGTCCGGTAACGCGTCACGCTGGAGCTTGCCTCCGGAGGTACGTGGGAGGGCGTCAGCGTGCAACCAGCGCCGCGGACGGGAGGGCGCCGGTATCCCCGCCACCGCCGCGCGAAGGGTGCCGTCCAATGCTGATCCCACCACGACGGCCGTCAACACCTGTCCCAACCTCGGATGAGGCACGCCGAGCACCGCGACCTCGTCGACGCCGGGGAGCTCCCGCAGTAGCCGCTCGACCTCTTCCACACCCACCGTGTGCCCCCCTGAGGTCACTGCACTGGTGCCGCGCCCCAGGATCTCAAGCCCACCCGGAACCACACGGGCCAGGTCCTGGACCGTCGCCCAACCTTGCGGGTCACGCCGGAGCGGGCCGTCAGCACGGGCACTCAGGTAGCCACTGGCCAGGTACGGCGAACGCGCCCATAGGACCTGCTGCCTCAGCTCGGTCTCCACGCCAGGAAAGGCGCCGAACGGTCCGCGGCGGTCCCGCCACGCCACCAGCGACAGCTCGGCCGCCCCGTAGTACTCCACGACGTGCCAGCCGACAGCCTCGCACCGCTGCCTCAGTGTGGCCGCGCAATGATCACCCGCGACGACCACGCGTCGGACCAGGGGCAGGCCCCCAGCCTCCGCACGATGCAACAGCCCCGGTAGCTGGGAAGGGACGCAGTGCAGTGCCGTCGCACTGGCCGGGTCGTCGTCCCGAAAGGCCACCTGAGCACCCACTGCGCCGGCATGAAACGCGCCATACAGGAACAGCGAGGACCAGAGCGGTCCCGGCAGCCACACCGTGTCCTGCGCCGTGATCCCGGTGATGTCGCTGAATGAGGCGACGCTGACCTGCCAGGACTCGACAGTGCGCACAATCCCCCGGGGCCGGCCGGTTGACCCAGAGCTGAAGAGAACCATGTCACCATCACCGACCACGCCGCCCGAAACGGCGTCATCGACCTGCCCAGTGGCCACTCTCACGAACGACCGTGGCCACGTGGGATCCAGCACGGCGAAGGCACTGGCGGTTCGCACAGCCTGGGACACGGCGTCATAAAACCGCGGCTGCTCCCGTTGCTGAACGACCGTGCAGGTCACTGCGCGCTGACCCGCTCGCGGCGCCGCTCGCTCTTGGTGGCTCCACGGCCCCCGGTAATCCCCGGGTAGCCACGATGGACGGCGGAGGCCACCCCCGTGGCGATGACCACCTTGATTGCATCGCCGGGCAGGAAGACCAGCGACGCCACGGCGGCCACCCACACAGATGTGCCGGTCACTGCGGCCTGGACGGGTATCCCCACCAGATAGACGACACCGATGCCACCCAGCACATTGGCCAGAGCACCCCACCACAGCGGGTATGCCGGCAGCCCTCCCTGCACCAGCCACCCGATCACCGCGGCCCCGAACACCCAACCGAACAGGTATCCGGCGCTAGGACCGAAGAAGACGGCAAGCCCCCCACGCCCCCCGGAGAGCAAGGGCAGCCCCGCCGCGACGAGCACCAGCAGAACGAGAACCGATAGCGAGGCGCGCTTCCAGCCCAGGATCGAGCCGGCGAGCATGACGCCCATGGTCTGCAGGGTGACCGGCACCGCGTTGCCGAACACATGGATGCCACCTGGCAGCCCCAACACGGCGATCAAGGCCGCAAAGGACGCAACCAACGCAAGATCTCTTGAGCTCAACCGCTTCTTGGCAGCGCTCGCAGTGGTCTGATGCTCGATCATGGATCAGGTCTCCCTTATGAGTGCAGGAGACCATGGTGTCATGTGATCTGGGCAGGATTGAACCTCAAGAAGAACCGGACGTGCGAGCAGGAGGCTCTCGTCAGGAGGCGATGCCGTCTCCGCCCAGAAGAGCACGAACCTCGGACTCGCGGTATCGGCGGTGACCACCGAGCGTGCGCAGCGAGGTGAGCTTCCCCGCCCGGGCCCAACGCGTCACAGTCTTGGGGTCGACGCGGAAAAGCGCTGCTACCTCGGCCGGCGTCAGCAGGGCGTCGCCTTCAACAGAGTGGTTAGTCATGGGTCCTCCGATGCTGCACGGATCTGATATGTCCATTTTGGGGCATGTGCGAGACAAAGAGAACGACGCGCGAGAGCCATATCCGGGTGTCCGATATGACTAGTTACTCCTGTTCGGACGGGTTCGTCCTGCGGCCCACCGGCCTGTTTCTCGCTCGGCATAGGCTGAATGTGCGCAAACCTCGCACTCCAGTTTAGGACACAAGGAGTCACCACCGTGGCCACGTCATCGCCTGCCGGTTCGACATCACCCGCGCCTCTGTCACCACCACCCCCACCTCTGTCCCCACTGGGACATGAGCAGGTCGCCTTCTGCCACGACGAGGCCACCGGCCTGCAGGCGATCATCAGCATCTACACCACGGCGCTGGGACCGGCGCTGGGTGGCACGCGCTTCTACCCGTACTCCACGGAGCAGGCCGCTCTCCAGGACGTACTTCGCCTCTCGCGGGCCATGGCCTACAAGAACGCGCTGTGCGGCCTCGACCACGGGGGCGGCAAGGCAGTCATCATCGGTGACCCTGCCAAGGACAAGAACGAAGCACTGCTGCGCGCCTTCGGCCGGTTCGTCGAGAGCCTGGGCGGCCGGTACGTCACGGCTTGCGACGTGGGCACCTACGTCGCCGACATGGACGTCATTGCCAAGGAGACCCGCTTCGCGACCGGCCGTAGTGAGGCCAACGGCGGCGCCGGAGACTCGTCGGTACTCACGGCATTCGGCGTCTTCCAGGGCATGTGCGCCAGCGCAGCCCACGTCTGGGGCAAACCAAGCCTGGCCGGCAAGACCGTCGGTATTGCTGGTGTGGGCAAGGTGGGCCACCTGCTGGCTGCCCTCTTGTTGGAGAATGGTGCCCGCGTGGTGGCGACCGACGTCAACAGCTCTGCGCTCGAGGCGTTACGCGAGAAGCACCCCGAGATCGATGTCGCAGCAGACGTGTTCGCGCTGGTCCGCTCCGAGCTCGACGTCTACGCCCCGTGCGCTCTCGGCGGCGCGCTCGATGATGCAACGGTTGAGGCGTTGAGGGCAAAGGTGGTCTGCGGAGCAGCCAACAACCAACTCGTCGTGGAGGGCGCCGGTGGTACCGCCGAGGCTCTGATGGCCCGCGGCATCACGTATGCGCCGGACTTCCTGGTCAATGCCGGCGGCGTGATCCAGGTCAGCGACGAGCTCCACGGCTTCA
>DAITND010000151.1:0-6112 GCA_036834825.1 Dermatophilaceae bacterium | reverse complement strand
ATCGAGGACTTGGCGAAGGTCTGGACGCCCTCGGGGAAGTGGCCGCACATGATGACCGAGTGAGTCCAGAGGTTACGCACCAGGTTGGCTGTGGCGTTGGCCCCGAGGGTCGCCAAGAATGACGGACCCGACAGCAACGGGTGCACGACGTAGTCCTTGGTTATCTGCTGGCGGATCTTGTGCAGCACCTTCTTGCCATCGCGGCGGAAGGTCTCTTTGTTCTTGCGACCCTTGAGGTGCTTGCCGATCTCGAGGTCGTACGCAGCTATGCCGTACTCGAACAGGCAGGCGTTGACGAAGTTGTACAGCGGCTGTCCCAGGTACGCCGGCACCCACCTCTGGTCTTCGTCGACGCGCATGATTCCGTAGCCGAGGTCGTTGTCGCGGCCGATGACGTTGGTGTAGGTGTGGTGGAGCTCGTTGTGCGAGTGCTTCCACATGTCTGCCGGAGAGGCGTGGTCCCATTCCCAGGACTGCGAGTGGATCTTGGGATCACGCATCCAGTCCCACTGACCGTGCATGACGTTGTGGCCGATCTCCATGTTCTCCAAGATCTTGGCCACGGTCAGACCGGTCGTGCCCAGCAGCCAGGCCGGCGGGAAGAGGGAGAAGAGCAGGACGGCTCGGCTGCTCATCTCGAGGGTCCGCTGTGCCTTGATGACTTTGCGGATGTAGGCCGCGTCGCTGGCTCCGCGGCTCGCGAGGATCTCCTCGCGAATCGCGTCGAGCTCCTTGCCCAGCTGCTCGATCTGCTGGGGGCCCAGGTGCGCGGTGGGGTCGGGCTTGCCCGAGGGTTTCTGTTGGGGCACGCGTGCGGCCGGACGGGTGACCTTGAGGCGGCTTCCGTCCCGGGCAGGTGGCTGCGGCACCGACCTCTGGTCGGTCGTGCGGGTCTGGGTCACTGCGGTGGTCATGATCGGCTCCTTCAGAGGTCGATGTCGCAGGTGCCGGCAGCGGCCGACACGCAGGTCTGGATGGGTACGGCGTCCCCGGGTGCCGCGGTGGTGATCCCGCCGTTGCGTAGGTCCCGCACAGCGCCCTCACGCAGAGGTACGACGCAGCCGAAACAGATGCCCATACGGCAGCCGGAGGGCATCAGGACGCCGGCATTCTCACCGGCGTCGAGCAGCGGGGTGGCTCCGTCGGACTCGAGGGTGACCCCGCTCCTGGCGAACGTGACGGTGCCTCCCTGCCCCGTTGCCAGCACCGTCGGGCGGAACCGTTCTGTGTGGAGTTGGTCGGCGATTCCTTTTGCGCCCCAGTGTTCCTCGGCTGCGTCCAGAAGCCCGGTCGGCCCGCAGGCCCACGTCTGACGCTGTTCCCAGTCGGGGACCAGGGCCGCGACGTCGTCGACCGTGACCATCCCCTCAGTGGCGGTGTGGCGCTCAATGAGGCGGATGCGGCCCTGGGCGGCCAACGCCCGCAGCTCGGCCCCGAAGATGACATCGGCAGCGGTCGGTGCGGAGTGATGCAGGACGACGTCCTGCATTCCCTCCAGAGCATTGCGCAGCATGCCGATCACTGGCGTTATGCCGCTTCCGGCGGTGAAGAAGAGAACCTTGCGAGGGCTGTCAAGCGGCAAGGTGAAGTCGCCGGCGGCCTGGTCGAGCATGATCATCGTGCCAGCAGTGACCTCGCGTACGAGGTGGTGGCTGACCTTGCCGTCTGGGATCGCCTTGACGGTGACGGTGATGCAGCCGTCAGGGGCCGCGGTCGGGCAGGTCAGCGAGTAGGCGCGCCAGTTGCGAACCCCGTCGACATCAACGCCGATGCGCACGTACTGCCCGGGACGATGCCCGCGCCAGCCCCGGCCAGGCTTGATGACGAGGGTGGCGGCATCGCGGGTCTCCATGCGGACCTCGACGATGCGGCCACGCAGGTCTGCCCCCGCCCGCAGGGGGCTGACCAGGTCAAGGTAGTCGGCGGGCACCAGCGGCGTGGTCACGAGCTCCACAAGCCGACGCGCACGGTCAGCGACGGTGCCTGCCGGCCATTGCGTAAGAAAGGGGAGTGTCACCCTCTCAACTATGGGCGCTCAATTAGCTAGAATTCTGACCACTCGGCGTGAAACATGGATTCTGAACTACTCTCAGGGAACAACATGGAAGAGTCTGAGCACCGTGTCGCCCGCGAAGCCGCGCTGCTTGATCTGGACGCACGGACCATGGAGCGGCTCAGCGCTGCGGTCACAGCGGTCGCCGACGAGGCCGTTGACTCCATCATCAGAGAGGTCCCCAGCTACACCGGCGCGCTCAGTGGCCGGATGGGGCACGTCATACGGGGCGCGGTGCAGCTCGCCCTCGGCAACTTCCTCAAGGTGTCGCGCAGCGCCGACGGGTCCGACCCCTCGGTGCCGATCGCGCAGAGTACGGCCGCGGCATACGATCTCGGCCGGGGCGAGGCGCGCAGCGGACGTTCGATGGACGCTTTGCTTGCGGCCTATCGGATCGGCGCGCGGGTCTGCTGGCGGGGGCTGTCCGACGTCGCGGTCGCGGCTGAAGTGCCCGCGGCGACCTTGGGCCGGTTTGCCGGGCTGGTCTTCGCATACATCGACGAGTTGTCCGCAGCAAGCGTCGCTGGGCACCGGGACGAGCTGGCCACCACCGGGCGGGCTCGTGAGCGTTATCTCCAGCAACTGACGGATCATCTGGTCGCGGGGAGCGAGGAGGAGGTCCTGCATGCAGCAGCCAGCCGGGCTGGCTGGGCCCCACCGGCAACCCTGACCGCCGTCCTGCTGCCGGACGGGCAGGTCCCAGCCGTCATCAGGCACCTCGACGCCCGCACCCTGCACATCAGCGGCGACCTGCCCGAGGTCGGGGACGACGCCGACGTCGCGGCACTGCTGGTGCCCGACACCCGTGGGGTTGACCGTGCGCGGCTGGCGCAGCTGCTGAGCGGGCGTGACGCGACCATCGGTCCCGAACGGCCCTGGGCGAAGGCTGGGATCTCGTACTACCGGGCGGTGCATGCCAGGGGGCTTGCACGCACTTCGGAACATGAGGTCGTTGACACCGACGAGAGGCTGGTTGAGCTGGTCCTGCGTGCAGACGCGGAGGCTTACCGCGACCTGAGGACCGCCGCGCTGGCACCCCTGGCCGACCTCAGACCCGACGTGCGGCAGCGGCTGGAGGACACCCTGCGCTCCTGGCTGCTACACCACGGGCGGCGTCAGCTGGTCGCGGACGACTTGTTCGTACACGCACAGACGGTCCGCTACCGCATGGGTCAGCTTCGCGAGCTCTTCGGCAACTTGCTCGATGACCCAGAGAGCGTCCTACGGCTGACGCTTGCCCTAGCGGTCGCCGATGCCACGCCGCAGGACTGAGGACCAGGAGACCGCGAAAACGGCTGTGGTGCCAGCGTGGCGGCCACCTCAAGGGCCGTGACTCTGCTGACCAGCCCGCCACAAGAGAGGGCATGGCAGCAGATCGCCGGCGCGAGCTGCGCCACGGCCTACGAAGCGGTGTGCCCTTCTCGAGTTTCTCCGGGACAGGCACGTGGCCAGGAGGACTTCGCCCGGACGCGCCACGTCTCGATCTTGGCGCAGGTGGTGCAGGGGCGCGGAGCTTCGGTGAACAGGCAGGGCGCCGAGAGCTCCTATCGACAACGTTGGCGCTGCGCAAAGTGGCCTGAGACAGGACAGCTCGCGGTGGGCACGTGATGTCCTGGCGTGAGTCTGCTGGTCTGTGCTCACCAGCCATCCCACGATGGTTGCGTTGCCGGTGCCTGGCGACCACGATGCTCGTCGCTCTCGCCCGGGTTCGTTCAGCCGAGGGCTGCGCCGACGCCGGGTATCCCCTGGCGGTAACGCTCCAGGAGGTCACGTCCCACCTCGACGGAGTCCACGAGGGGATGCAGCGCGATTGCCTTCCAGGCGAGCGTGGCCGAGCGGTTGACGACCGCCTCGATCGCGAGTTGTTCGACCGCCTTGACCGATTGCATGAGACCAAGCATGTGGCCCTGGACGGGCGCAATGCGGTGCGGGTGTATCCCGGCTGCGTCCACGGTGCAGGCCACCTCGACGACCGACTCGGGCGGCAGCCCGTTCACGGTTTCCCCGTTGCGGACATTGAGAATCATGGTTGAAGGTTTGTCGGCCGCCAAGGCGGCCATGAGGTTGAGGGCCACTTGCTGGTAGCCGCCGGCATCAACGTCGGACTCTTCGCGGGCCTGCTCCTGCCCCTTGGGTCTGCCCTCGGCCATATAGGTGGACTCGCGCTCGTACTTGGTCTTCTTCCACAGCTCGAGGGCGTGCGCGGGCTGGCCGGCCGCGCGGTGGTAGAAGTCGGACTGCTGGCGGAGCAGGAACTCTCCGCGTGTGGCCTCGCTCGCTCGGATCCGTTGCACCGACTCGCGGTTGTAGTAGTAGTAGTAGAGGTACTCGTTGGGCAGGGCCCCAAGCGCTCTGACCCAGTCCACGCCCATCAGGCGGGCTTCCTCGATGCCGCCCAGCAGCGAGGTGTCCGCGAGCAGGTCGGGCAGCCTGTCCCGACCGTCGATCTCGAGCGAGCGCAACCACCCGAGGTGATTGAGCCCGACGTAGTCGAAGGTGCCCGCGGTGGAGCTCCCCGTGAGTGCGACAGCGGCGCGCCGCATCAAACCGATCGGAGTGTCACAGATCCCGACGACGCGGTCGCCCAGCACCTGACGCAGACCCTCGGTAACGATGCCCGCGGGATTGGTGAAGTTGATGAACCACGCCTCGGGGGCAAGCGCGCGCACGCGCTCGGCGATTCTCAACATGACCGGCAGAGTCCGGAACGCGTAGGCGAGGCCGCCCGGCCCGGTGGTTTCCTGGCCGAGGAGGCCCAGCTCGAGCGCGAGGCGCTCGTCGAACGTCCGTCCCAACGCGCCCCCGACCCGGATCGCGCAGAAGATGAAGTCGGCGCCGGTCAGCGCGGCGTCGAGGTCGGTCGTGGCGCTGACGCGGGGTGCGTGAGGAAAGTCCTGCTCGAGCTGTGCGACGACAGCACGGATCGCCCCGAGACGTGAGGCGTCGGTGTCGTAGAGCACCAGTTCGTCGATGCGCACCACGGCGTCCTCGGCCGCGATCGCCTCGAAGACCTGGGGGACTCGGAATCCACCTCCGCCGAGAATGGTGAGCTTCATACAGTAATGACCTCCGTGGTTGCCGCCTCGAAAACGTCGAGAGTCGCCTGGTCTGCGCCCCGGTTGGTGACAAGTGTCGAAATCTGGTCCGGCCCGCATACCGAAAGCAGCCCTGTCCCCGGGAACTTGGTGCGGTCGACAAGCAGGATCGTGCGCTCCGCTGCAGCCACCATTGCCCTCTTGACCGGGACCTCGATGCCCGTGTTGTCCATGACCTGCCCCGCCGGGCGGACGCCCGAACCGGACAGGAAGCACAGGTTGGCGCGCAGCTGACCCAGTGCCTGCTCGGTCAGCATTCCGACTAGTGAGAGGTAGTTGTTGCGCAGGACCCCTCCGAGCACGATCAGCTGGATGCAGTCTTCGTCCCGCAACTCGTCGACGACCGCAAGACTGGAGGTGATGACGGTGAGCCGGCGCCCGCGCAACTGGTGGGCCAGCCGCGCTGTCGTTGTGCCGATGTCGATCACGACCACGGACTCGTCGGGGACGAGCTGGGCGGCGCGAACCGCGATCGCATCTTTGTCGCCACTGGACTGGGTGGACACCTCAGCGAAAGGGATTGCGTCGGGCTCGACGCGGCTGCCCCCGCCACGAACCCGGCGCAGAACCCCCTCTGCGCTCAGCGCGTCGAGATCCCGCCGGATGGTCGACGTGCTGACGCTCAGCTGCGTGGCGAGTGTCGCAACCAGGACCTCACCGTCGGACCGCAGCCGCTTGAGGATTGCATCCTGACGTGTCGAACTGAGCACGAAACAACGGTAACACGCAACTTAGAACACGAAACGTCATGACCATGAGTAGCTTGAGTCCCCATTGCCTCACCCTTCATTCCGTGTAATCTTCAGGTGCGCACAGCGAGGCAAGCTGTTATGTGCATGATGCGTCATCCAGGCGCATGGAAGCATCCTTGGTGGCGAGAAGAGCGGCCCCTGCCACCACATGACGGCTGCGGTTCGTTGCTCCAACGAGCAGGGAGGATCGGTGGACGACGCCGGACGGACCG
>DAITND010000150.1:0-6180 GCA_036834825.1 Dermatophilaceae bacterium | reverse complement strand
CATAGGCCGGATCGCCGGCCAGCAGGTCGGCGTACTCCTTCATCGACGACCCGCAACCAGCCGAGTTGACCACGACTGTGTCGACCCGAGCCCGGTCGAACTCATCGATCAGGGCGCGGGCGAACCCCTGGGCCTCGGTCTCGCGGCCGTTGTGCGCAGAGAGGGCACCGCAACAACCCTGGGCCGCTGGCGCGATCACGTCGAACCCCTCAGCGGCCAGGACCCGGGCCGTGGCTGCGTTGACGCCCGGGAAGAACTCGCGCTGGACACAGCCGAGCAGCATGCCCACTGTCCCGCGCCGCTCACCCTGCGCGGGAGTGCGCTCGGGCACGCGTTCCGCACGACCGAGCGTCGGAGCCAATGCCTCCATGGCTGCCAGGGTCGGTGAGATCCGTTGCAGCACACCGGACTTGCGCAGACGTCGGGACAGGCCGCTGCTTTGATGAAGCCGCAGCGGTCCGCGCATCAGGCGCAGCCGTAGCGGGTAGGGGAAGAGCGCGAAGATCGCACCGCGCAGCGCCCGGTCAGCCTTTGGTCGCTCGAACCGGCGCTCGACCTGAGCCCGGGTGGCCTCGATCAGCTTGTCGTACTGCACCCCGGACGGGCAGGCGGTGACGCAGGCCATGCACCCCAGGCAGGCGTCGAAGTGCTCTACCATCGCGGGTGTCATCGGCTCGCCCTCCAGGCCCTCGCCCATGAGGTAGATGCGGCCGCGCGGCGAGTCCATCTCCTCGCCCCAGAGCGCGTAGGTGGGGCAGGCGGGCAGGCAGAACCCGCAGTGGACACAGTCGGCAACCAGGGCGGCCGACGGCGGCCGGTGGTCGTCAAACGCAGGCTCACCGGACGGTGCGGGCGCCAGGGAAAGCGGCGCATCGGTGCCGAGGGTGCCAGTCGCCGGCGGCACTGGTCCGCCGGTCCGGTCTGGGTCAGTCATCTAGATCCCTCCGACGAAGCGGCCTGGGGAAAGACGGCGCTCGGGGTCGAATTGGCGCTTGACCGCGTGCATGAGCTGAAGCCCGCCGACCGGACCCCACACGTCGAGGTCGGCCTTGAGGTCGCCGGGAGCCTCGAGCACGACGACGGCGCCGCCGAAGGAGGGCGCGCGTTCGCGCAGGTCTGCAACGCACCGAGCCAGGGCGTGGGCGTCAGCCGCGCCAGTTAGGCCGACGGTGACCGCGCCCACCGCGACACTTCCGCGCAGGTGTGAGGTGAGCCCGGTCGCGGCGCAGGCGTCGTCCAAAACAGAGAGCAGGGGCGCGAGCCCGGCGATCTCGTGAGTGAGCTTGAGCAATACCTCACCACCCACCAGGGGCTCCATGCCCCACCAGTCCGGGGCGTTGTCAGCGGCTGTCGCGCCGGCGCCCATGAGGTCGAGCGCCTGGGCGGTACGGCTCTGGACGCCGGGTGGAATCCCTTCGAGCAGAAGGCAAAGCGTGGCATCGCCGGTCGCGGGACGGTCCAACTCAACCGCGGTGGGGACCAGCTGGGAGTGCACTACCTGCTGCACAAGCACGTGTATGCGATCCGGTTCGGTGACGGGGACGCTCACCCACCTGCGAGCCTCAGGCAGGGGGTGCAAGCGGAAGGCGGCCTGGGTGATGATGCCCAGCGTGCCGAGCGATCCGGTGAGCAGCTTGCCGACGTCGTAGCCCGCGACGTTCTTCACGACCTTGCCCCCGGCGCGGGCGACGACGCCGTCGGCCCGGACGACGGTCACCCCGATAAGCAGGTCACGGACCGGGCCGTGGAGAAGCCGGGTCGGGCCGGTCGCAGCCGTGGCGATCAGGCCGCCGACCGTGCCCCGACGGGGGGGATCCACAGCCAGCCACTGACCGGATCCCGAAAGGGCGGCCTGGAGGTCGTCCAGGCGCCGGCCTGCGCCCACCACGACAATCAGGTCACCGGCCGCATGCTCGACGACAGTGTCCATGCGGGTGGTGTCCAGGACGAGATCGACCCGCTCGGGCCTCGCGCCCCAGGTGAGTTTGGTACCCGAACCACGCACCACGACGGCCAGGTCGTGATGCGCGGCGACCCGCATCACGGCGGCGGTCTGCTCGGTGCTGACAGGTAGGGCTACCCAGCGGGCCGGCATGCTGTCCACTGCGTCCGCCTCTGTGGCGCCGACCGCGTGACCCTCCGTTGCAGCACGGAGGTTTTCGAGGATGATCTCGCCCATCAGAAGACCTCGGCGAGGCCGGCGTCGGCCAGTGGATGGGCGCCCTTGTGCCGACCGGGAACCTCACCGCACAGACGTGGGGTGGGGAAGATCTTTCCCGGGTTGGAGATCGACGATGGGTCAAAGGCGCAACGCACCAGCTGCATCGTGTCGAGGTCGTCGTGGTTGAACATCCGCGGCATGTACTTCGCCTTGTCGGAGCCGACGCCGTGCTCACCGGTGATCGAGCCGCCGTACTCGATGCACAGATCCACGATCGCGCCGGAGACTTGTTCGGCCCGGTGGGACTCGCCCGGTACCGCGGCGTCGAACAGCACCAAGGGGTGCAGGTTGCCGTCGCCGGCGTGGAAGACGTTGGCGACGCGCACGCCTGCTTCGTCCGAGATCGCAGCGATGCGTCGCAGTACCTCCGGAAGCGCTGTCCGCGGGATGACGCCGTCCTGGACGATGTAGTCGGGACTGATCCGCCCGACCGCGGCGAAGGCGGACTTGCGACCCTTCCAGAACAGCGCCCGCTCGGCGTCATCGGCCGCGATGCGGATCTCGAACGCACCGTTGTCGCGACAGAACGCCTCCACCTCGTCGAACTGGTGGGCCACCTCTGCGGCCGGACCGTCGAGCTCGACGATGAGCACTGCGCCCGCCCCGCCGGGGTAGCCGCAGTGGACCGCTGCCTCGGCGGCCTCGATCGCCAGTGCGTCCATCATCTCGATCGCCGCCGGGATGACCCCGGCCCCGATGATCGCGGACACGGCCGCGCCGGCCTGGTCGGTGTGTGGAAAGGCCGCGAGCAGGGTGCGCACCGCTTCGGGCGTGCGGGTCAACCGGACGGTCACCTTGGTGGCGATGCCCAGGGTTCCCTCCGATCCCACGATGGCGCCCAGCAGGTCGTAGCCCGGTGCGTCGACCGCCTTGCCACCGATCTGCACGACCTCGCCACCGGGGGTCACCAGCTCAAGCCCGGTGACGTGGTTGGTGGTGAAACCGTACTTCAGGCAGTGGGCGCCACCGGAGTTCTCGGCGACGTTGCCACCGATCGAGCAGATCTGCTGGCTCGAGGGATCAGGTGCGTAGTAGTAACCCTGAGGCTGGGCAGCCCGGGTCAGCTGGAGGTTGATCACGCCGGGCTCGACGACGGCCCGCTGGTTGGCCCGGTCGATCTCGAGGATCTCACGCATCCTGGACATCACGATCAGCACGCCGTCCGCGTGCGGGAGCGCTCCGCCGGAGAGGCCGGTGCCCGAGCCTCGTGCCACGAATGGCAGCCCGGCGGCCGCGCACGCCCGGACTACGGCCGCAACATGAGCCGTCGTCTCGGCCAGCACCACGAGCGCGGGGGTCACCTTGTGGTGCGCCAGTCCGTCGCACTCGTACGTGCGCAGGCGCTGGTGGTCCGTGATGATCGCGTCGTCACCCAGGAGGGGGCGCAATTGATCAGCAAGCCCGCGCGCATCCATGCCTCAGGGCATCCGCTCGTATGCCGGGAGGGTGAGGAACTCGGCGAAGTCGTCGGCGATGGCGACGTCGACGAAGGTGGCGCGCGCCTGCGCGTAGTCACCGGGCTCGCCGGGCAGCTTGGCGATCTCCTCGTCGACGATGCGTTCGACCAGCTCGCGGGTCACGACCTCAGCGGTATCGGCGAGCACGATGTCGTTGTGCAGCCACTGCCACACCTGCGAGCGCGAGATCTCGGCGGTGGCCGCATCCTCCATCAGGTTGAAGATCGCCACGGCTCCGGTGCCCTGCAACCAGGATGCGAGGTACTGGATGCCGACGCTGATGTTGTTGCGGAGCCCGGCCTCAGTCACGTTGCCGGGTGTCGCGGCGACGTCCAGCAGCTGTTCGGCCGTGACATGAACGTCCTCGCGAAGCTTGTCGATCTGGTTGGGTCGTTCTCCGAGCACTGCGGTGAACGCCGCCTTGCACACCTCGACCATGCCGGGGTGCGCGACCCAGGATCCGTCGAACCCGGCGCCGGCCTCGCGGGCCTTGTCCTCTTCGACCTTGGCGAAGGCGGCCTCGTTGACCTCGGGGTCCTTGCTCGGGATGAAGGCCGCCATGCCGCCGATGGCGTGGGCGCCGTGCTTGTGGCAGGACCGCACGAGCAGTTCGGAGTAGCTGTTCATGAAGGGCACCGTCATCGTGACCTGGGCGCGGTCCGGCAGCATGAAGTCGCGTCCGCGGGTACGGAACTTCTTGATAACGCTGAAGATGTAGTCCCAGCGGCCGGCGTTGAGCCCCGAAGAGTGCTCGCGCAGCTCGTAGAGGATCTCCTCCATCTCGAACGCGGCCGGGTAGGTCTCGATGAGGACCGTGGCGCGAATGGTGCCCACCGGGATGGCGAGGAGCTCCTGGGCGCGGATGAACACGTCGTTCCAGAGCCGCGCCTCGAGGTGGCTCTCCAGCTTGGGGAGATAGAAGTACGGGCCCTTGCCCGCGTCGATCTGGCGTTGGGCGCAGTGGAAGAGATAGAGACCGAAGTCGACCAGGCCGCCCGACATCGGGTGCCCGTCCACGACGATGTGCTTCTCGGGCAGATGCCAGCCGCGCGGCCGGACGACGATCGTGGCGAGGTCCTCTCCGAGCGCATACGACTTGCCCTCGGGCGAGGTGAAGTCGATGGTGCGGTCGAGGGCGTCGCGCAGGTTGAGCTGGCCTTCGATGACGTTGGCCCACGCGGGGGTCGACGCGTCCTCCATGTCGGCCAACCAGACCTTGGCCCCGGAGTTGAGGGCGTTGATCGTCATCTTGCGGTCGGTGGGGCCAGTGATCTCGACGCGACGATCGACCAGGCCGGGCGCCGCTGGAGCGACCTGCCAGTCCCCGTCGCGGATCTTCTGTGTCTCGGGCAAGAAGTCGAGCGTGCCTCCAGCTGCCAGTCTTTCGTAGCAGTCCGAACGGGCTTGGAGCAGCGCCAGCCGGCGAGTGTCAAAGCTCCGGTGGAGATCGGCGAGGAAGGCCAGCGCCGGCGCGGTGAGCACTTCGTCATAGCGCTCACCCTTGTTGCCAGTGATCTGCACGCCATCTGGGTTCGTCATCGATGCTCCTCGCTCATAAATTCCACTATGCAGAATTTGTTTTTCTTTCCACAGAACAGTAGACAGGCTTGAGGACGAGGTCAATTTAACCAGGGCCAGCCTTCGAGACCCGACAGCCGTCGTCCGCTGGATCGATCCCGTGTGAGACGACTCGGTATGTCAAGAGCTCAAGCGTCAAGAATCAGCCGGGCCCTGCTGCCGGACCTGAGTTGTACGGGGGCTGGCCTGAAGCAAGGTTGTCCGAGAACCGCCGGGCGGCGTCGGTCAACAGCGGGACGGCCCGAGCCACCATGTCGTCGGTCATGCGGGTGGCTGGCCCCGAAACGGACAAGGCGATCCGTGAGGGGGCCCGGGGCACCGCAACCGCGACGCAACGCACTCCCAGCTCGTGCTCTTCGTCGTCGGTGGCATATCCCCGCTCCAAGACCTGCTCCAGCTGGGCGGCGAACACCTGCGGGTCGGTGATGGTGTGCTCGGTGTGAGGGTGCATGCCCGTGCGGCGCAGCAGCGCGTGCACGTCGACCGGGTCGATCGGGGCCAGCAACGCCTTGCCCACAGCTGTGCAGTGCGGCGAGACCCGTCGCCCGACCTCGGTGAACATGCGCATGGACTGCCGGGACGGGACCTGACCGATGTAGACGATCTGGTCACCGTCGAGCATGGCCAGGTTCGCCGACTCACCAAGGCCATCGACCAGATCCGTCAGGTAGGGCCGGGCCCACGTGCCGAGCATGCGTGCCGAGGACTCTCCCAGCCAGATCAGCCGAGGGCCGAGGGCATACTGGCGCGAGGGCTCCTGGCGAAGGTAGCCGAGGTCGACCAACGTGCGCACGAAGCGGTGGATGGTGGTTAGCGGCAAGTTGGCCCGGATCGCGAGCTGGGAGAGCCCGAGCGCCCCGCCGGCGTCCGCCATCGTCTCGAGGATGCCGAAGGCCCGTTCCAGCGACTGCACGCCTCCGGCGC
>DAITND010000149.1:0-6183 GCA_036834825.1 Dermatophilaceae bacterium | reverse complement strand
ATGATCGCCAGCAGGGCGGTCAGCAGAACGATCGCCAGCAGGGCGGTCAGCAGAATGATCGCCAGCAGGGCGGTCAGCAGAATGATCGCCAGCAGGGCGGTCAGCAGAACGATCGCCAGCAGGGCGGTCAGCAGAATGATCGCCAGCAGGGCGGTCAGCAGAATGATCGCCAGCAGGGCGGTCAGCAGAATGATCGCCAGCAGGGCGGTCGACAGAACAACCGTGGCCAGGGCGGCCAGAACGACAACCGTGGCCGTTATGACCAGGACGAGGACTCACCCGGCGGTCGCCGACGGAACCGCCAGCGCAGCCGCGACCGTAAGCGTCGGGGCGGTCCGGGCGAAGGCTCCGGGGGCCAGAACGAGACCGTCGAGGCCATTCACGAGGATGACGTCCTGGTGCCGGTGGCCGGCATTCTCGAGGTGCTCGACAACTACGCGTTCCTTCGCACCAGCGGCTACCTGCCCGGTGAGAACGACGTCTACGTGCCGCTGGGCATCGTCAAGAAGAACGACCTGCGCAAGGGCGACGCGGTCACCGGCGCTGTCCGGGCCCTGCGCGAGGGCGAGCAGATCCCGGCCCGCCAGAAGTTCAACGCGCTGGTTCGCCTGGACACCATCAACGGCCTGACGCCGGAGCAGTCCCTGAATCGCGTTCACTTCGCCAAGCTCACTCCGCTCTACCCGCAGGAGCGGCTGCGTCTGGAGACCGAGTCGAACATTCTCTCGACCCGGTTGATCGACCTCATCGCCCCGATCGGTAAGGGGCAGCGAGGCTTGATCGTCAGCCCGGCCAAGGCCGGCAAGACCCTCATCCTGCAGGCGATCGCCAACGCGATCACGACCAACAACCCTGAGGCTCACCTCATGGTCGTCCTGGTGGACGAACGCCCCGAGGAAGTCACCGACATGCAGCGGGCGGTCAAGGGCGAGGTCATTGCCTCGACCTTCGACCGGCCGGCCACCGACCACACCACGGTTGCCGAGCTGGCTATCGAGCGGGCCAAGCGGCTCGTCGAGATGGGTCATGACGTCGTCATACTGCTCGACTCGATCACTCGACTGGGCCGGGCGTACAACCTCGCCGCCCCGGCGAGCGGTCGGATCCTGTCCGGTGGTGTTGACTCCAGCGCGCTCTACCCGCCGAAGCGCTTCTTCGGTGCCGCCCGCAACATCGAGAACGGCGGTTCGCTGACCATCCTGGCCACCGCCCTGGTCGACACGGGTTCCAAGATGGACGAGGTGATCTTCGAGGAGTTCAAGGGCACCGGCAACATGGAGCTGCGCCTGTCGCGTCACCTCGCCGAGCGCCGGATCTTCCCGGCCATCGACGTCAATCCCTCGGGTACCCGCCGTGAGGAGATCCTGATGGCCAACGAGGAGCTCAAGATCGTCTGGAAGCTGCGCCGGGTGCTTTCCGCCCTCGACCAGCAACAGGGCATCGAGCTGCTCATTGACCGGCTCAAGAAGTCCAAGAGCAACGTCGAGTTCCTCATGCAGGTCCAGAAGACGTCCTCGATTCAGATGGACGAGGACGACTGACGACCGGTTCGGATGCATCCGGTGACCTGACTGCGGTGACACGAGTTATCCGCTGACATGGTGTGGCGAAACCCGTTCAGAGTGACTCTGAACGGGTTTCGCAGTCTTCGGGCAGCCTCTGGGCTGTTGGGAGTGACACCGCGCGCCGCCGCAGATGACACCGTCGGGAATGACCCTGACCCCGGCGACGTTTTTGGCATAGGTGCCTGATCTGGCACACTGATGTGTTGGCGGCCGGTTCCCGCGTGCGAGGGAGTCCTGAGCACACGATCCGGCACTGCCCCAACCTCAAGGAGCACACGTTGAAGAAGGACCTTCACCCCACCTACGTACCGACCACGGTCACCTGCACCTGTGGTGCCACGTTCCAGACCCGCAGTACCGTGCAGGGCGGCAAGATCTCCTCTGACGTGTGCTCTCAGTGCCACCCGTTCTACACCGGCAAGCAGAAGATCCTCGACACCGGTGGCCGCATCGCCCGCTTCCAGGCGCGCTACGGCAAGAAGGCCGACGAGAAGGTCGACAAGTAGCTTGCCTGCACGCCGGTCCCCGACTGTGATGGTCGCGGGGCCGGCGTTGTTGTCTGTCCGTTCTCGCTAAGAGCCACTCATGGAAGGTGCCCCAGATGCTGGAGTCCGCCGCGACCCTGGTGCAGGAGTATGCCGACCTTGAGGCCCAGCTTGGCGACCCCGCGGTGCACTCCGACCAGGCACTGGTGCGCAAGCTGAACAAGCGGTATGCCGCGCTGGCGCCGACCGTGGCGGCATATCACCGGTGGCACACCGCACGCGATGATGTGGCGGCGGCCCGGGAGCTGGCCACCCAGGACAAGGCGTTCGCCGAGGAGCTGCCCGCGCTCGAGGGGGTGCTGGCTGTAGCCGAGGACAAGCTGCGCCGGCTGCTGGTGCCCCGAGACCCCGATGACGACCGCGACATCATTCTTGAGGTCAAGGCCGGCGAAGGCGGGGAAGAGTCCGCGTTGTTCGCCGGCGACCTGCTGCGGATGTACCTGCGCTATGCCGAGCGTCGTGGTTGGCGGACCGAGATCATCGACGCCACCGAGTCCGATCTCGGCGGCTACAAGGATGTGCAGGTGTCGGTGAAGGCGCGCGGCGCCACCGAGCCTGGTGACGCGCCGTGGGCGCGGCTGAAGTACGAGGGTGGCGTGCACCGCGTGCAACGGGTGCCGGTGACCGAGTCCCAGGGCCGCATCCACACGTCGGCTGCCGGCGTCCTGGTGATGCCCGAGGTCGACGACGTCGAGGTCACGATCGACACAAACGACCTCAAGGTCGATGTCTACCGCTCGTCCGGGCCGGGTGGCCAGAGCGTCAACACCACCGACTCGGCAGTGCGAATCACCCACCTGCCGACGGGCACCGTCGTGTCCTGCCAGAACGAGAAGTCCCAGCTCCAGAACAAGGAGTCGGCCATGCGGGTGCTGCGGGCCCGCCTGCATCAGCTCGCCCAGGACGAGGCGGACGCGGTGGCCTCGGCCCAGCGCAAGTCCCAGATCCGCACCGTTGACCGGTCGGAACGGATTCGGACCTACAACTACCCGGAGAACCGCATCGCCGACCACCGCACGGGATACAAGGCCTACAACCTGGACGTGGTTCTGGACGGTGACCTCGACCCGATCGTGCAGTCGGCCGTGGACACCGACGACGCGGCCCGGATGTCGGCTGTTGCGGACGGGTCATCGGGTCTGTGACCTCGGGCTCGGTGGTGTCATTGCGCGACGCCGTTCGCGAGGCTGTCCGGGCCCTGTCTGATGCCGGCATCAGCAGCGCCGAGTTTGATGCCGTGGCGCTGGCGGCGTGTGCGCTCAAGACGACCACCAGCGAGGTGCACAAGCTGATGATCATGGGCGCGCCGGTCCCGGCGGGCTTCGATGATCTGGTGGCCGAGCGCGCCCGCAGGGTGCCGCTGCAGCATCTGACCGGCAGGGCAGGCTTCCGCCGGATCGAGCTCTGCGTCGGGCCGGGCGTCTTCGTGCCCCGTTTCGAGACCGAGCTCGTGGCCGGCCTCGCCATCGCGCATCTTCGCCAGGCTTCCCGCGTGCGGACCGTAGTGGTGGACCTGTGCACCGGGTCGGGGGCGATCGCCCTGGCCATCAAGGACGAGGTGCCTGCAGCGCAGGTCTATGGGGTCGAGCTGTCCGAGCTGGCTCATGCGTGGGCGATCCGTAACCGCGACGACCTCGGGCTCGATGTGGACATCCGGCTGGGCGATGCGACGGCGGCGTTCCCCGATCTTGAGGGGGACGTGGATGTGGTGGTGTGCAACCCGCCATACATCCCGGTGGGCGCGATCCCGAATGACCCGGAGGTCCGCGACCACGACCCTGAGATTGCTCTCTACGGTGGCAGCCATGACGGTCTGCGGATCCCGCTGGAGGTTGCTGCGCGGGCCGGGTTCCTGCTGCGACCCGGGGGTCTCTTCGTCATGGAACACGCTGACGTGCAAGGGCGCTCACTGCCGGCAGCCCTAGCGACGACCGGACTGTGGCAGGACATCCAGGATCACGAAGACCTCAACGGGCGCCCGCGCGCCGTCACGGCTGTCCGCGCACGCTGATCAGGGGCAGTGATCAGTCCGTCACCACGACGTTCGCCAGCTCGACCAGGATTCGCTCAGCCTGAGCGTGGCTGATGATGGCGCCGGACATCGCGCGCAGCCGGTCGAGGTCGACCGGCCCAAGGTCGGCTCCGCGCAGATCGGCGTCGTTGAGCTTGGCATCGAACAGGTCGGCATTGAGCAGGACAGATCCGGCCAGGTCGCTGCCGCGCAGATCCGCCCCGCGCAGGGATGCCTCGGTCAGGCGCAAGCCCGTCAGTGCGGCATTGCCCAGGGCGCAGCCGTTCAGGTTCGCGGCATAGAGGTTGCTGTTCTGCAGGAGCATGCCAAGGCCTCGCGTGCCCTCGAAGCTCGTCCCCATCAGCCGGCAACCGTGGAACTCCACCTGGCTCATGAGAGCGCCCCCAAAGCGCGCGTCCGAGGCGTCCACCATCTCGAACCGCGCACCCGCGAGATCGCAGTCGAGGAAAGCTGCGCTGCGTGCGCTGCCACCTTTCAGCAGTGCGGAATCAAGCCGCGTCCCGTTCAGCTTTGCCTCGTCGAGGTTGCAGTCATGGAACTGCCAGCCGGGCAGATCCAGTCCTCGCAGATCGGCACCTAACAGATCGCAGCGCACCAGGGTCAGCGGGCAGGGGCCCAGCTCTGGGCGTTCGCGCAGCGAGGTGCCGCGCAGATCGAGGTCCTGCAAAGGCTCGCTGGCCACAACGCACGTCCCTTGGTCGCTGGTGGGAGGCTCCAGTCTGCCGTCTGTCCTGGCTGCCTTCCCGCCTTGGGTGCCCCGCGCTTGCGGAATGCCCTCGCAGTCCTTTTTGCGGTGCCATGCGCAGGCAGACGCAGTCATGGGAGGCCCCGTGGGGCAAACATGGATCAGAGGTGGATCTGAGCATCGTGGCCGCGAGCCGGTTGCAGCCGATCACCGATGCCGCCACGGCGGACGACCTGAGGCGCGGGTTCCTGAAGATGAGCGAAGCCGGGCCGGTCGCCCGGCCGACGTGGTGGATGCGTTCGGCGAGATCGCGAACGTCTTGGTCGCGAATCTCTTGGTCGCAACATCAAGGCGTTGCTGCCCGAACATGCAGGGCTCATGCTGCCCCAGGTGAACCGGGACTCGCCGTCGGGGGACGGCGCGGTGTCGCTCAGCCAGGCGTTGCCGGCCGGGCGCGGGCGCCGCTGCTCATCTCGCTGTATACCATCGCAGGCATGAGTCCGGTGATTGACTGCACGAGCGAGGAAGGCCTGGCCCAAGGAATTAGCGCTGCGGCCGAGGCCATTCGTCGCGGAGAGGTGGTGGTGCTGCCGACCGACACCGTGTACGGCGTGGGCGTCGACGCGTTCGCTGCCGATGCCGTGGCCGCCGTGCTGACGGTCAAGGGTCGGGGCCGTGAGATGCCGCTGCCTGTCCTGGTCCCCAACCCACAGACGGTCGATGGCTTGGCCGCCGACGTCCCTGCCTACGCGCGCGACCTGATCCAAGCGTTCTGGCCCGGTCCGTTGACGCTGGTGCTGCACGCGCAGTCTTCCCTGATGTGGGACCTGGGTGAGACCAACGGCACCGTCGCACTGCGGATGCCACAGAATGACGTCACGCTGAGGCTGTTGACCGAGGTCGGTCCGATGGCCGTCACCAGTGCCAACATCTCCGGTCAGCCGCCTGCCACGAACATCCTTGATGCCGCGACCCAGCTCGGCTCGGCAGTCAGTGTCTACCTGGAGGCGGGCCCATCGGCCGGGGGTCTGGCCTCCACGATCCTGGACTGCACCCATGAGACTCCGGTCATCCTGCGGGCCGGCGCCGTCTCCGCCGGACAGATCCAAGCGATCCTTGGCGCCGTCGAGCTGGGCAACTAGCCCAGCGATGGCCAACCCGGCGGTGCTCATCCGATCGGATGAGTCGGGCTGAGCCCCGACTTTCCCAGGACAGAGGCTAGAAGACTCGCGAGGACGTGGAGCGCGAACAGTCTTGCCCTGTTGGCGCCGTCTGAGAACGGTCAGGCTCTCCCTTCGGCACGGGGGCTGCAAACAGTTGCCAGTCGTGTGCACTTTAGAGAGCAGTACAGAGCTT
>DAITND010000148.1:0-6270 GCA_036834825.1 Dermatophilaceae bacterium | reverse complement strand
TGCCAAGGAGCACACGGCTCCTGGATAGATGAGGCGGACGGACCGGTAGACCATCGGCGTACGGACACCGAGGCTTGGCTCCGATGCGTCCGGTCATCGTTCGCATACGGGACGGTGGACGGTCGACAGGATACGACCGCACATCAGTGGACCGGGCGGTACCACCCCCCGGGTCCTCGTAGGCGGGGTCGGGAGCCGAGGTCGGCCGTACGGCTGGAGGGCGAACGTTCCCGTGACCCAGGTAGGGAACACTCGCGCGACCTTGAGGGCAAATACGACGCTGTGAGACTCTAGGCTTTGGGGTGTGCAGCCAAGTCGATTGGGTCAACAAGCCGTCGCTGACCCGACCGTGATGGGTTTCGCGAGACTGCCAAGGTTCACGCGAGGCTGCAGTCTGGCGAGTCAGCCGAGCGAGGCGGCGCGGCTCGGGTGACCGTGCCTCGGTCGGCTCACGGTGGTTTTGGCCGCAGCCGTAGCGGCCTGATCCCATCGCAGTGCTCCGGGCTCAGGCGGCCACGCGCGTCCAGGAGTTAGTGCCGATCCGTCACGGGCGGATGCTCGTGTCGGCGTTCACGTTCTACCGGGGCGCGGCGGCCATGATGGCGGCCGATCTTGCGGCAACGCCGGATTCAGGCGTTGTCGTTCAGGCCTGCGGCGACGCCCACATCTCGAACTTCGGCGGGTTCGCGGTTCCGGACCGCAGACTCGTCTTCGGCCCGAACGACTTCGACGAGACGCTGCCCGGCCCGTGGGAATGGGACGTCGAGCGGATGGCGGCCAGCGTCGAGATCGCCGGCCGCGACGTCGGTCTTCCAGCTGGTCGCAGGCGGCGGCTCGTGACCGCCTGCGTGCGGGAGTACCCCGAGGGGATGCGCGGGTTTGCGGACGAGAGCCACCGTGAGGTCTGGTACGACCGACTCACCGCGAGCGAACTGGTTGATCACTTTGGCGGGAGGCTGGGCAAGAAGGGCCGGATTCCTTTCGCGAAGCCGTTCGTCAAGGCGCGGCGAAAGACGAGCCTGCGAGGTTGCGGCAGTTCCGGGCGTCTGCGTGCGCTGCAGGAGGGTCGCCCACGGTCGACGTCGTCTTTGGGGCCGTACGGCGAATATGATCACGACCTGCGCGAGCGTGGCGAAGCCGAAGCCGGCGATGAACGCGTGCGAGACCGCGTCGGCGAACGCTTGGGCCGTGGCCTGGTCTGAGTGCTGCTCGGCTCGGCCGAACAGACGCCTGGCCATGGGCGCAGCGCCAGTTCAGGGGTTACCGTCCCCGGCGCCATCGCGGTCAGGCTTGCAGCAAATGACTCTCGGCCGAGGGTGTAACCAGCCCCGGCCAACGGTCAACTCTTGGAACGCGGACCATTTTGTCAGCCGCCTTCAGTCAGTGCTTCTGGTCCGTCGTGCGAGCGCGTTCGCAAGCCGACGGCGACCGTGTCTTTGCGGGATGAGTTCGCTCAAAATGCTGTGGCCAGAGTCACCGTTTGGTGGGTGATTTGCCTGGTAAGGGGCTGGGGCTGCTGAACCGGGCGGCGCGCCGGCGGAGGTGATGGTGTGTGCTGTAAGGCCTGCTCGTGGGTGCTGTCGTGGGTGCGGCACCGTAGAAGACCCGTTTGCCGAACTCGATCAGGGCCAGGTAGCCGGCGACCATGCCTGCCAGGGCAGCGAAGAAGCCGCCTGGTAGCGGCTGGAAGCCGAGTGAGTGTGCTAGCGGTGTGGCGGGGAGCAGCGCCCCGACTGCGACGACGCCAAGGGCTGCGAGGGTCAGGGGCAGGCTCGGGTGGCTGCGGAAGAACGGAATCCGGCGGGTCCGGATCGCGAAGATCACCAGGGTTTGAGTGGCCAGGGATTCGACGAACCAGCCGGAGCGGAACTGCGCCGGTCCGGAGTGGAAGACCCACAGCATGACAGCGAAGGTGGTGAAGTCGAACACCGAGCTGAGCGGCCCGAAGCTGGTCATGAATCGGCGGATGAACCCGATGTCCCAGTGCGAGGGGCGGCGCAGCTGTTCCTCATCGACGTTGTCTGTGGGGATGGCTAGCTGGCTGGTGTCGTACAGCAAGTTGTTGAGCAGGATCTGGGATGGCAGCATCGGAAGAAATGTCAGAAACAGTGAGGCACCGGCGGCGGAGAACATGTTGCCGAAGTTGCTGGACGTACCCATCAGTACGTACTTGATGGTGTTGGCGAAGATCCGTCGTCCTTCGGCCACACCGTCGGCCAGAACGTTCAGGTTCTTCTCGAGCAGGATCACGTCGGCGGCGTCCTTGGCCACGTCGGTGGCCGATTCGACCGAGATGCCTACGTCGGCTGCGTGCAGGGCTAGTGCGTCGTTGACCCCGTCGCCCAGGAACGCGACCCCACCGCCGCTGCGCCGTTGGGCGCGCACTATTCGAGCTTTGTGTGCGGGACTTACCCGGGCGAATACGGTGGTTCGCGCGATGGCCGCAGCTAGTTCGGTGTCGTCCAGGGCATCGAGGTCGGTTCCGGTCAGCGCGCCACCCTCGCTGAGGCCGAGGTCGTGGCAGACCTTGGCGGCGACCACGGCGTTGTCGCCGGTGACGACCTTGACCGAGATCCCAAGATTGGCCAGCCGACGTAGCGCCTCTGCCGCATCCAGCTTGGGCGGGTCGAGGAACACCAGCAGCCCCGCGAACCGGAGTTCGCGCTCATCCTCGACGGCCGGTGGTCGCGGGTCGTCACAGGTGCGGAAGGCTACCGCAACAACACGGCTGCCTGCAGCGAACTCCGCATCCAGCGACTCCCGAGCCTCGGCTGGGACGTCGACGCAGCGGTCCAGGACTGTCTCGGGGGCGCCTTTCGTGGCCAGGGTCAGCTTGCCGTTGGTGTCGCGGACCAGGACGGAGACCATGCGACGTTCATGGTCGAAAGGCAGAACCCCAAGCCGGGTGTAGTCGGCCACCGAGGCCCGTTCGCCCGCCGCGGCTGGGGAGTCCCACAATGCCTGATCCAGGGGATTCCCTCCGGTGGCGTGCGCGCCCTGGCCCGTGTTCTCGGTGCACAGCAGTCCCCAGCGCAGCACCTCGCTGGGCGTGTTGCCGCCGGTCGGCACGGCCCGCATGAAGTCGATCCGACCTTGAGTCAGCGTCCCGGTCTTGTCGGTGAAGAGCACGTCGATGTCGCCGAGATCCTCGATGCAGACCAGTCGCTTTACTAGAACCTTGCGGCGGCTCATCCGGCGCGACCCCGCGGCCAGACTGGTGGACACCACTGCGGGCAGCAGTTGGGGGGTAATTCCGACCGCGATGGCCAGGGAGAACAACAGGGCGTCGATGATCGGTTTGTGTAGGGCCACGTTGATCACAAAGATCGACGTGGTCAGCGCGCCGGCGACGTACACCAGCAGCATCGAGAATCGACGTAGCCCGACCTGGAACTCGGTGTCCAGATGATGTGTGCTCAGTCCGGCGGCGATGGTGCCGAACTCGGTGCGTGCGCCGATGGTCGTAACGACCCCACGGGCGCTGCCAGCGTGGACCACGGTACCCATCAGAGCGCACCCGGATAGCTCGGCCAGCGGCGTCCCGGACGGGACCGCGATGGTGGTCTTTTCGACGGGCAGCGATTCGCCGGTGAGCACGGATTCGTCGCATTCCAGGCCGGTGACTTCGAGCAGCCGAATGTCAGCCGGGACGATGTCGCCCAGCTTCAACTCCACGATGTCGCCAGGCACGAGTGCGATGACGTCCACGGTGGCCGGTTGGCCGTTGCGCACCACAACCGTTTGATGTCGGATCTGCGAGTGGAGCGCCTCAGCCGCCTTCTCCGCCCGGTACTCGTTGACGAACCCGAGCCCGACCGACACCGCGACGATCCCCCCGATGATCACGGCATCGCTGCGCTCACCGACGAAGTAGGAGGCGATCGCAGCCGCGACAAGCAGGCCCAGGAGCGGGGAACGCAACTGGTGCCAGAGCACTGGCAGCATCCTGGCCCGGTGGGAAGAGACCGCGTTGGGACCCCACCGAGCCTGCCTGCGGGTAACCTCCTCGCGGGACAAACCGGACGGGGTTGTGTCGAGCTGGTGCAGGACGTCGGCGCTTGGAAGTGCGCTGGCCGCTGTGATCCTGATCTGGTCAGCGGCTGGCTTTGGTGCAGTGGCAAGGTTCACTGTGCCCTGAGTCCGCTGCGAGTGACTCGTGCGTTCACGATGAAACCTCTCATCTCAGATGCCCGACGGTTCTCGGAGCATTCATATCAGCGAGTCCACGTCGCGTGGCACCAACGTGAGGTTCGGCAGCAATCGTGGTCACCTGCACATCGTGTCGCCACGCAGCCCAGATCGGGGGAGGCGCAGAGCCGAATCTCGCCAGAGCATCGCAGGCCCGCAGCCGCTTATCTTCGACGAAGGTCACACCGCCGAGATTCGTGCCAGACTTGCGCTTCTTGTCGTCGGCAGCACCTGCTGTTCCGGCGTCTCCCTTGCTGACTTTGCCTCGACGCAGTTCATGATTCACAAGACAGATCGAAGCGAGCCTCGGCCGCATTCGGAGCCTGCCCAACAGCGGGCCAGCGGAGGAAATCAGAATCTGCGGACACTTCTGATCCGTGGAAACAACCCACCACAGTCCGAAGGACAGAACCAAGCACGAGGGACGCGACGCCTTCGGGTTCCCGCAACTCGGTCAATCAACGCGGACGCCTACGCTGAGCCTGCACCCGCCAAACCGGCGGGGCATCAGCCGTGATCGCTACACTTCCCGGCCCAGTGCGATGGGCCGGCATGGCCGCGGTGGATTAGCCGAGATGAACAATTCCAGCCGCAATCTGAACGGAGCATCTCATGAACATTCTGATCATTGTCCTGATCGTCGTCCTGGTGGGACTTGGGCTGGCGGTGCGGATCGTCAAGCAGTACGAGCTGGGCGTTTTGTTCCGGCTGGGTCGGGTGGTGGGCTTGCGTCAACCTGGGTTGCGGATGATCATCCCATTCGTCGACATCCTGCATCGGGTGTCGTTGCGGATCGTCACGATGCCGATCCAGTCCCAGGGCATCATCACCCGGGACAACGTCAGCGTCGATGTGTCCGCAGTCGCCTACTTCCGCGTGGTCGACGCGGAGAAGTCGGTCGTCGCGATCGAGAACGTCAACGCCGCCATCAACCAGATCGCCCAGACCACGCTGCGTAAGGTTGTCGGTCAACACACCCTTGATGAGACGTTGTCTGAAACCGACCGGATCAACCTGGACATCCGCGAAATCCTCGACGTCAGCACCGTCGAGTGGGGGGTGGAAGTAACCCTGGTGGAACTGAAAGACATCCAACTGCCCGAGAGTATGAAACGTGCCATGGCCAAACAGGCCGAGGCCGAGCGGGAGAAGCGGGCGAAGATCATCAACGCCGAGGGAGAGTCTCTGGCCGCGGCCGCGCTAGGTGACGCTTCGGACATCATGATGGCCCACCCGTTAGCGCTGCAGCTACGTAACCTGCAGAGCCTGGTCGAGATCGGCGTGGACAAGAACACCACCGTCGTGTTCCCGGCCCCAATCATGACCACCATCTCGGAACTTGGCTCCTTCCTCGCCCGCGAGGCCGCAGCCGCAGCCGCAGCCGCAGCAGTACCGCCCAGCCGGGATGGGACCATCCCGGATGGGGCCTCGAAGGGGGTCGCCAACACCGCCGACGGTATATAGCTGCTCACCTCATGCGCGCCCGGACGACACTCAGTATTGAGAGCCACGCGCCGATCTGGGGTGGACCCCATGCGTTCACTTCACTCGCTGGGCCGTTGCAGATGGGGAACGCTGACTGACGCGTCTACACCTCGAGTTTGGCGCCGAGATACAGTCCCTCGCTGGGCCGCAAGCGGATCCCCCACTGGCGCTGAGTAACAGCGGTCTTCAGCCCCTGCGCTCGGCGACCTCGGGCGGGAAGCCACCGGTAGCCACCGGTCCCCAGCTCGTGGGCGTGATCCGGATGAGCGACTTGCCCTGGTCGGCCATAGCCTGCTTGTACTCGTCCCAGTCTGGATGTTCGCCGGCGATGGAACGGAAGTAGTCGACAAAAGGCTCAGCGGCTTCCGGCATGTCGAGCACCTCGGCCGTGCCGTACACCTGCACCCAGGGCCCGTCGAAGTGGTCGGAGAGCACGCAGATGCTCACCTCGGGGTCGCGGCGGGTGTTGCTCGTCTTCGCCCGCCGCGGGTACGTCGACACCACGATGCGGCCCTCGGGGTCCACGCCGCAGCTCACCGGGGAAAGCTGTGGCCTCCCGTCACCGCGCGTGGCCACGTAGATCCCCTTGTGCCGGGG
>DAITND010000147.1:0-6279 GCA_036834825.1 Dermatophilaceae bacterium | reverse complement strand
TCGCCGGTGTTGATGATGATGCCGGCGCGGGCGTGGATCTGGCGCGAGAACCGCTGATCCACAAACGTCCTGATCGGGTTGATGTCGCGAAAGAGAATGCCGTACATGGAGTCGTTGAGCATCATGTCGAGCCGCTCGAGCCCCGCCAGGGTCGCGATCTCGGGCATACAGAGCCCGGACGCATAGTTGACCAGGCGGATGTAGCGCCCCAGCTCCTTGGACACCTCATCCAGGGCTGCGCGCATCAGGGCGAAGTTCTCCTGGGTGGCGTACGTGCCGGCATAGCCCTCGCGGGTAGCCCCCTCGGGGACAAAGTCGAGCAGCGACTGCCCGGTCGAGCGGATCACGGCGATGATGTCCGCACCCTCGCGGGCCGCGGTCTGAGCCTGCGGGATGTCCTCGTAGATGTCACCTGTGGCCACGATCAGATAGATCCACGGCCGTTGCTTCGGGTTGCCGAGACGCTTGATCAGGCGGTCCCGGGTGGTTCGGTTCTTGTCGATACGGGCCATGCCGGGCTTGACCGAACGCAGCGCCAGGCTCTGCGCCGCACTGGTGTCGCGGCCCTGCGGCAGCCGGAACGAGATCGAACCCGCGGCGGACTTCTGGGCGAGCGTCAACAGATCCGGTGCTTCTCCGCGGCGCAAGGCGTCGAACACCGGTGTGGTCACACCGACCTCAAGCCCCACCTCGTCACGGACGGCGTCGACCAGGTGGTTAACCCACGGCACGCCTTCATGGTCGGCACCGGCCAGGCCAGCCAGCCGCAGCACTGCCCGCTCGACGGACACTGTGGTGTGCGTCTTGGCCAACTTGACCACGGGTGCGCCGGCCTTGCGGGCCAGCGAACGTGCCCGACGAATGACGGCAGGGTCCAGCTCCAGTTTGGGCTTGGTGCTCATGACGCCTCTTCCAGGTTGAAGACGGTGCGACCGCCTATGACGGTGCGCAGATTCGTGGGCGGTGCGGCCCCGGGTGACAGGTCCGGCAGGCAAGCCGGCGTCCGCCCGTTGGAGCGGCGGGGGCACCCGAGCGACCAGAGCGCGAAGCTCGCCGGCTGGCCGACGCCAAGGTAGCCGTGGTCGTCAGCGCCCGCAGCGCGCCACCCGCCACGGGTATGCGCCAGGAACGCCGACTGTGCCGAAAGCCGCTGGGCAGGTTCATGGTGGTTGACGCAGCCGCGGATGGCCTCCCACGGTGCGAACGGCGTCACGGGTGTGTCCGAGCCCAGGGCCAGAGGGATGCCTGCCTCCTGCAGGGCGGCGAACGGGTTCATGCCACCGGCCCGCTCAGGACCCAGCCGGCTGGCATACATGCCGTCGGGCCCACCCCACAGTGCGTGGAACGCCGGCTGGACCGAGGCGGTGACGCCCAGCTCCGCCAGTGCCTTGATGCCCTCGACGTCCACCATCTCAAGGTGCTCCAAGCGGTGGCGTGCCGCGACAACCCTGGCCGCGCCGACCATGCTTGCCGCGGCCTGGAAGCCGGCAATGGCCGTATCGGCACCCGCGTCTCCGATGACGTGAAAGCCTGCCTGGATGCCGGCCAGCGAGCAGGCGGCGATGTGGTCACGAACCTGCTCGACAGACAGGTATGGATGCCCGCAGTGGCCAGTGTTGCCGGTACCCGGGCTGACCTGGACGTCGGCATACGGCTCTCGCAGCGATGCGGTTCGCGATCCGATCGAGCCATCGATGTTGAGGTCGCCCGCCAGTCCTCGGGCGCCCAGCCGACTGGCGAGCGCCCTGGCCGACTCTTCGTCGCCGACAAGCTCGGCCCAGTAGCCGACAACTTCCGGGCCGTGGCCACCCCGCCCGGCCGCGAGAACGTCCGCGAAGTCTGCCTCCGAGCTGAGGGTTGGCCCGCCGTTCTCGTGGATGAGGCCGATCCCGGCCGCGGCGGCGGCGTTCAGTGCGGCGTCGATGTCGATGCGACGCTCAGCCCCGCTGATCCCGGCGTGGAACGCGTCGCGAGCCGCGTGGTGCGCATCACGGCTCACCAGCCCGTTGTCGTTCCAGCCCTGATGGTTCCGGGCGCCGGACGCGGCCGCCAGGGCCGAGGAGATCACAGCCGAGTGGCCGTCAACCCGTGGCGCGTAGACCACCCCGCCGTACGTCGCGCGGTCGAGCTCCTTGCCCGTCGGCGGGCGGCGTTCGGGCCAGTTTCGCTCATCCCAGTTGGGTGCGTAGACCGGACGGCCGGCCCGCTTGCGGGCAGCCTTCTCGATCCTGTCCAGGGCCTGCTGCAGGGACACTGTGTCGGCGAGCTCAACACTGCGCAGCCCCAGACCGGTCGCCGAGGTATGGACGTGGGCATCTACGAAGGTGGGCGTAACCAGCGCTCCGTCGAGCTCGACCACCTCGTCGACCCCGTCAGCGTGGCCGGCTGCAGCCTCGTCGGTGCCGATCCACGCGATCTGGTTGTCGACGACAACCAACGCCGTCGCAAACGGGTCTGCCGCGCCGTACACGAAGCCGCCTCGGTACAGCGTAGATGTGGCTGCCGGCGGTGAGCCGTGCAGACGTGATTCTCTCGGCGCTTCGGTGGTCACGAGGCCTCAGTCTGTCTCGGCTCCAGTCGGCCTTCGAACAGCCCCCGCACGCCGGAGTTGGCACGCAGCAGCTTCAACGCGTAGTCAGCGTGACCGGGGACGTACCCGTTACCCACGAGCATCCGCACATCGGCCGCCAGCCCCTCGGCCCCCAACGCCGCCGCGGCGAAGTTCGTCGCCATCGAGAAGAAGACCACCGTGCCGCCGGGTGCCGTCGACAGGATCGCGGGATGCTCGCAGCCTGGGACATCGACGCAGACAACGGTGATGTCAGCCGGGCCGCCGGCCGCCTGCACCGCACCGGACAGGCCCAGTGGTGAGCGCGCGTCGGCGATAACCACATGGTCGGCAAGCCCGATCCCCTCCAGCATGCGCGCCTCCTTGTCGTTGGGCACGACCGCGACTCGACGTCCGGCTCCGGCGTCCTGGGCCGCAGCCAAGGACATGGACCCCGACTTGCCTGCGCCGCCAAGGACCAGCACCGAAGGCGCCGCACCCTTCGCCACGTATTCGTGCACCAGCCGGGACACAAGAGCGGGTGCGCCGCAGACGTCCATCACCATGAGCGCGAGCTCATGGTCGAGGTCGGTCGGCAACACGGCCGCGATGGACCTGCCGAACAGGATCGCGTGGCCCGCGGCGGGCACCCGCTCGCCCATGCCGTCCCAGCGGGCCAGGCCGTCGGTGATCTGCAACGGGGTCAAGGACAGGGACACCAACGTGGCCACGTGGTCACCGACGGAAAGCCCCAGTGGGCTCTGCTCTCCCACCTCGGCGACCGTTCCGATGAGCATTCCGCCCGAACCGGTGACGGGGTTCTGCATCTTGCCGCGGGTTGCCACGATGTCCAGGACGGACGCGCGCATCGCGGCGCCGTCGATCTGGTCGTCCGCGGTGCGGTGAATCCCGGCCAGCTGGCGATACGAGGCCGCGTCCAGGTTCAGGGTTTCGATGTCAATGCGAACCTCGTCCGCCCAGATCTCAGGGGAGGCATCCAGGCGTTGGGCGGCCTGGGGCAACGTGATCTGGTCACCGGATGGCTCAAGGACTCTGTGCAGACCCACGGGCGAGCTCTCGGGTCGTTTAATCGGCACCGTCACTGATTCCTCCTGCATTTTGCCATACATGAACACATTTTGCGGTGCAGTGATACGAATTACGCAAGTTCTCCCGTATCATGCCATCCATGGACCCAAAGATCGAGCAGCCCTACGCCTACCTGCGCCACGAGCTGGTAGAGCCAGACTGGACCCGCTTGCCAGGCTGGCGCCACATCACCGCCATCGAGTGGGCCAGTGTCCAGTGGCAGCGGGCCCACTGCGTCAAGAACATCAAGGGCCTGCGAGCACTCATGGGCGATCTGCTCACTGACGCCTTCTATGCCGACCTCGAACGGGACCAGGCCGAGCGGGCCACGATGTCGATGCTCGTAACACCGCAGATGATGAACACGATGGTCCCCTGTACTGGCGTTGTCAGCGCGTCCGGGGACTCTATGCCCAGCGCCGGCGAAGAGTTCACCCATGCGTTCTATGCCGATCCCGTCCGCCGCTACATGCTCCCGGTCTTCAGCGACCGACGCGTCGACTGGCCGAGCCACCCATACTCCACCCGAGACTCGTTGCACGAGCACGACATGTGGGCGGTCGAGGGTCTGACCCACCGCTACCCCACCAAGGTTTTGGCAGAGCTGCTGTCGACCTGCCCGCAATACTGCGGCCACTGCACCCGGATGGACCTTGTCGGCAACTCGACGCCGGTCATCCCCAAGCGCAAGTTCGATCTCAAACCGGTCGACCGCTACGACGCGATGATGACCTACCTGCGCGCGAACCCCGTCGTGCGCGACGTGGTCGTCTCCGGTGGCGACGTGGCCAACATGCCGTGGAAGAACCTCGAGTCCTTCTTGGACCGGCTGCTGGAGATCGACAACATCCGCGACATCCGCCTGGCCACCAAGGCGCTGATGGGTCTGCCACAGCACTGGCTGGCCGACGACGTCGTCGAGGGCGTCGGCCGGGTTGCGGCCAAGGCCCGCGAGCGCGGCGTCAACCTGGCAATCCACACCCACGTCAACAGCGCCCAGTCAGTGACGCCCGCCGTCGCCGCCGCCGCCAACGCGATGCTGGACGCCGGGGTCGGGGCAGTTCGCAACCAGGGCGTCCTCATGCGCGGGGTCAACGACTCGGTCGAGCAGCTGCTTGACCTGTGCTTCGCACTGCAGGATGAGGCCTCGATCACGCCTTACTACTTCTACATGTGCGACATGATCCCGTTCGCCGAGCACTGGCGGCTCTCGCTGGCCGAGGCGCAGCGGCTGCAGCACGACCTCATGGGCTACCTGCCGGGCTTCGCCACGCCGCGCATCGTCTGCGACGTGCCGTACGTGGGCAAGCGCTGGGTCCACCAGGTCGACTCCTACGACACCGAACGCGGAATGTCGTTCTGGCGCAAGAACTACCGAACCTCGATCGAGAGCGCAGACACCGAAGCACTGTCGCAGGAGTTCGTCTACTACGACCCCATCTACACCCTGCCCGAGACCGGTCAGGACTGGTGGCACGAGCACGGCGGGGTCGAGCTGGCTCACGAGGCCGCTGTGGCCAAGGCCACCGCGAGCCGGGAGGCCTCGGTGGCCCAGCTCGTCTGAACAGCCCGTATGCCGCGCCCCTGACCGGGGGACGCGGCTTACGTGTCCTACGATCGCGGGTTGTCAGCGATTGTCGCGAGGAGGCTCGCCGGGCACCCGACTGCCGTCACCGTCGTTCCCGTCGTCGTTGGTGAAGAGCAGGTCCGAGATCTGAAGCTGCACCTGCTCCACGTTGGGGATGTCCGGCAGGACAACGCCGGCCTTCTCGGTGGCGTCGGAGATGATCAGAGTCCCACAGCCCAGCAGCCGGTCGATCAGGCCCATCTCGTAGGCCACGTCGTTGATACGGAAAAGCGGGATATCACGGCCGGTCCGTGTGAGGACGCCGTGACGGGTGATCAGCCGCCGGTTCGTAACGGTATAGGTCGAGCTGATCCAGCGCAGGAACGGGAACAACGACCAGAGAACCAGCACCGGAACGGCCACCACAGCGGCGGCCAGAGCTAGCGCGCTGTTGTGGGGCTTGAGCATCAGGGCGGTGATGACGGCGCCCACCACCACGACGAACACGACGACAGGCCAGATGAGCGCCTTGCCGTGCGAGCGAACACTCAGCACGACGTACTCGCCGTTGGACAGCAGCTTCTTCGAAAACGCCATGCCCGCATCGTGCCAGATTCGAGGGTCATCGCGAAGATACGGTGGGGTCATGCCAATTCCCGACCAGATGCGCCAGTTCAACAAAGTCGCGCTGAACAAGGTCACCAAGCCGCTGTTCCCATGGCTGCCGGGGCTGGGTGTCGTGGTTCATCGCGGACGCAGATCCGGCAAGCTGTACCGGACGCCGGTCAACGTATTCCCGCGTCCAGGCGGACGCTACGTCGTAGCACTTACCTATGGTCCGGACACCGACTGGCTGAAGAACGTCCTCGCAGCCGGTGGATGCGAGCTTCTCACCGGCGGCAAGCAAATCGAGCTCACGGCGCCCCGGCTGTTTCACGATGAGACACGGCAGGAGATCCGGGTGCTCGAACGCCTGGTGCTCGGCCTTCTGGGCGTCTACGACTTCCTGGAGCTGCGTGCTCTAGTGCCGCGACGCATTAGTCCGTCGGGGGTTTGATCCAGGCGGTTGGGTCGG
>DAITND010000146.1:2069-6300 GCA_036834825.1 Dermatophilaceae bacterium | reverse complement strand
GCCGGGTACGAGCTGGTGGAGGATGTCGCACGCCCCGGCGTCGAGGAACAGATCGACAACGAGAAGTACGAGCTGAAGGACCGCCGGTGGTCCGACTACGAGGAGGGCGGCCCCAAGGCCGGCCAGTCCCTGGCGCCGTATCTCACGGCGATCAACGAGATTCGCCGCGGGCACCCGTGCCTGCACTGGCTGCGCAATCTGCACCTGCACCACGTCGACGACGAGAACGTCATGGCCTTTTCCAAGCGCCGCAACGTCGACGGCCGAGACGACGTCATCCTGGTGATCGCCAACCTCGACCCCCATGCGACGCGGGAGACCCACGTCCACCTGGACATGGCGGCACTTGGACTGCGCCCCGGCGACAGCTTCGTGGCACATGACCTCATCACCGGCTTGTCATGGCACTGGGGTGAAGACAACTTCGTGCGGCTCGGCCCAGAAGGCGAACCCGTCCACATCATCCACATCCGGCGGCTCTGATGCAGGTGCAGCTGACCCCCTCCATCATGGCGGTCCTGCCGCAGTGGGTGGCCAGACAACGCTGGTATGCCGGCAAGGGCCGGGTCCCGGTGCTGAGGCGCATCGGGGGGCTACGACTGCAGGACCCGGCCGGAAAGGTGGAGATCAGCATCCATCTGCTACTGGACGAGTCAGGTCGAACCCCCACGACCTACCAGGTCCCGTTGACCTGTCGGACCAGTCCGCTGGCGGACGGCGACCAGGCACTGGTGGCGACCATGGAGCTCGGGGGCGATGGGCCACAGCGAACCCTGTACTACTACGACGCGCCGCACGATCCTGCCTTCGCCACCGCCCTGCTGGCACTGATGCTCGACGAGAGGACCGCCCCGTTTGACGGGAAGAAGGGCGACGGGAAGAAGGGCGACGAGAAGAAGGGCGACGAGAAGAAGGGCGACGGGAAGAAGGGCGACGAGGAACCGGGACCCGACGGCGAGCAGAGCATCGGCAGCGCCGGGGGCCATCGGCTCGCCACGACCGACCCGGGTGAGGTGTTGACTTCGCGCGTCCTGGTCGGCGAGCAGTCCAACACCTCGATCATCCTGGACCTCGTAGACATCCTTGGTCTTCCCGCGAAACCATTGATCTGTAAGCTGTTTCGCGTCTTGCAGCACGGTCAGAACCCTGACGTCGTGGTGCAGTCGGCACTTTCGGCCGCAGGATCAACGCGGGTACCCGGCTCGGTCGGCTACGTCTGGGGGCAGTGGTCGGATGCAGCCGCTACCGGCGGGGTGGCCGCCGGTCACCTGGCGTTCGCCCAGGAGTTCCTCCCAGGGGTCGAGGACGCCTGGCGGGTAGCTCTGGCGGCGGTCGCCTCAGAGGCGGACTTCAGCGACAGGGCGCGCAGCCTGGGTCTGGCCACTGCTGAGGTTCACCAGACCCTGGCACAGACCATGGGCACCCGTGAGGCGACGCAGAACGACGTCGCCGCACTGACCCGGAGCATGCGGGCCCGCCATGCCGCGGCCCTGTCCGAGGTGCCCGCACTGGCCGAGTACGACCAAATGGTCACGTTGTCCATAGAGGCTGTGTCATTGGCCAGATGGCCGGCGCTGCAACGAATCCATGGCGACTACCATCTCGGACAGGTGCTCGACGCGCCTGGGAGAGGATGGGTCCTGGTCGACTTCGAGGGCGAACCGCTGCGGCCCCTGGCGGAGCGCACACAGCCAGATCTGGCCCTGAGGGACGTGGCCGGGATGCTGCGCTCGTTCGACTACGTCGCCGGCTCCTGGGAGCAGGAACACCCCGGCCGTTCAGCAGCAGCCTGGGCCAGCCATGCACGAACCGCTTTCTTGGAGGGTTACACGAGTGGCGCCGGCCGCGACCCCCGTCAAGACGGCGTTCTGCTGGCGGCTCTCGAGCTGGACAAGGCCCTGTACGAAGTGGTCTATGAAGCCCGGAACCGCCCGACCTGGCTCAGTATCCCGATCACCGCAATAGCGCGACTGTTCGCTGAACGAAGGAGTGATCTGCAATCGTGACCACCAATACGCCCCCCCACCTGCCATCATCTGTCAAACCGGTCAACCGCCGCGATATCGAGCACCTGATCGCCGGAAGGCATCACGACCCCCACTCCATCCTGGGACCTCATCCCCACGATGCAGCGGTGACCGTGCGCACGTTCAAACCACTGGCCAAACAGGTGGTTGTCGAGATGGCTGATGGCACCCTGGTCAAGCTCGCCCACGAGGTCGATGGGGTCTGGGCCGGGGTCCTGCCGATCCGCACGGTCCCCGACTACCGGATCCGGGTCACCTACGACGACGGGATCGAGCACGTTATCGACGATCCCTACCGCTTCCTGCCAACGTTGGGCGAGATCGACCTGCACCTCATCGGCGAGGGCCGCCACGAAGAGCTCTGGAACGCGTTGGGCGCGCACGTTCGTGAGTACGACGGACCGATGGGACCTGTGCGGGGCACCTCCTTCGCGGTGTGGGCACCCAACGCGCGCACCATCCGCCTGGTGGGGGACTTCAACCAGTGGGACGGCTCGGTCCACCCCATGCGTTCGCTGGGCTCATCCGGTGTCTGGGAGCTGTTCGTCCCGGGCGTGGCCGAGGGCAACCGCTACAAGTTCGAGATCCTGGGCTCCGACGGCTCTCGACGGGCCAAGGCGGACCCGATGGCCCGCGCCGCCGAGAAACCACCCGCAACCGCGTCGGTGGTGACGTCCACGGCGCATGCGTGGCAGGACGGCGACTGGATGGCCACGCGTGCGGCAACCAACCCGCACGACGGACCCATGAGCGTCTATGAGGTCCATCTGGCGTCCTGGCGGCAGGGGTCGAGCTACCGCGACCTGGCAGAGCACCTGGTCAACTACGTCAAGGACCTCGGCTTCACCCATATAGAGCTGATGCCGGTGATGGAACACCCCTACGGTCCATCCTGGGGCTATCAGGTCAGCGGCTACTACGCGCCGACATCGCGCTTCGGTTCACCGGATGACTTCCGGTACTTCGTGGACACCATGCACCGCAATGGAATCGGCGTTCTGCTCGACTGGGTTCCGGCCCACTTCCCCAAAGATGCGTTTGCGCTCGCCCGTTTTGACGGACAGGCCTTGTACGAGCATCCGGACCCGCGACGCGGCGACCAGCCCGACTGGGGCACGCACGTCTTCGACTTCGGCCGTCCGCAGGTGCGTAACTTCCTGGTTGCCAACGCTGTCTACTGGCTCGAGGAGTTCCACGTCGACGGCCTGCGCATTGATGCGGTCGCCTCGATGCTCTATCTGGACTACTCCCGCGAAGACGGCGACTGGGAGCCGAACCTCTATGGCGGACGCGAGCACCTCGAAGCCGTCCAGCTCCTGCAGGAGACCAACGCGACGGTCTACAGGCGTGTCCCGGGAGTGGTGACGATCGCCGAGGAGTCGACCTCATGGCCGGGGGTCACCCGGGCAACGCACCTGGGCGGCCTGGGCTTTGGGCTGAAGTGGAACATGGGCTGGATGCATGACTCGCTTGACTACATCTCCCACGAGCCGGTGCACCGCCAGTACCACCACCACCAGGTGACCTTCTCGATGGTCTATGCCTGGAGCGAGAACTTCATTCTGCCGGTCAGCCACGACGAGGTCGTTCACGGCAAGGGGTCCCTGCTGCGCAAGATGCCTGGTGACCGGTGGCAACAACTGGCCAACCTTCGGGCCTATCTCGCCTATCAGTGGTCCCATCCAGGCAAACAGCTCATCTTCATGGGTTCGGAGTTCGCCCAGGAGAGCGAGTGGACCGACTCACGCAGCCTGGACTGGTGGCTGTTGGACCAACCTGCGCACTACGGAATCCACGCGCTGGTCAAAGATCTCAACAACGTCTACCGCGCACATCCCGCGCTGTGGGAGCTGGACAGCGTCGCCGCAGGGTTCGCCTGGATCGACGCCAACGACGCAGCCGGCAATACATTCTCGTTCCTTCGCTTCGGGTCCGCGGGCCCTGACGGCCGGCGTCAGACGCTGGCGAGCATCGTCAACTTCAGCGGCGGGCCGCACAACAACTACCGCCTCGGCCTGCCGCACCCCGGACGATGGAACGAGATCCTGAACACCGACGCCGAACGGTACGGCGGATCGGGAGTCGGCAATCTCGGGTCGGTCATGGCCGAGGACGTCCCATGGCACGGTCAGCCGTACTCCGCTCTGCTCACTGTGCCCCCGCTGGGTGCCGTATGGCTCGAACCAGCCGGACACGCAGAACTC
>DAITND010000146.1:0-1969 GCA_036834825.1 Dermatophilaceae bacterium | reverse complement strand
CTCGAACCAGCCGGACACGCAGAACTCACTGGACCCGCGGAAGAAGCTGGGCCGACAGAAGCCGCTGGACCCACAGAAGCCGCTGGGCCCACCGACCCGACTATGCTCACGGAATCCAGCAGCGAGGCGGTCTCCGCAAGGTCCAGCACGGCAACCGAACACGGCAAAGGGACCAGATGAACGACCCACGAGCAGGCCAGGTTGCCTCAACGTCGGACCTCGTGGATGTCGCCCATCTCGTGACCGCGTACTACGCGAGCACGCCGGACCCCTCCGATCCCGACCAACGGGTTGTCTTCGGGACCTCCGGACACCGTGGTAGCAGTCTGAGGAACGCTTTCAACGAGACGCACATCCTGGCCATAACCCAAGCAGTCTGTGACTATCGCCAGGCGCAGGGCTACAACGGCCCCCTGTTTCTGGGACGAGACACCCACGGGCTGTCCGAACCCGCCTGGGTCTCTGCCCTCGAGGTGCTGGTGGCCAACAACGTGACCGTGCTGGTCGATGACCGGGACGGCTTCACGCCCACACCAGCGGTCTCACACGCGATCCTGCGTGCCAACCGCGCCAAGGCGCTCAACGGTCCCGGGCTGGCCGACGGCATCGTCGTCACCCCGTCGCACAATCCGCCCGGCGACGGCGGGATCAAGTACAACCCGCCCGACGGCGGGCCTGCGGACTCCGACGCGACAACAGCGATCGCGAACGCCGCCAACGCCTACATCGAGTCCGGTCTGCAGGGAGTGCAACGCCTCCCGTTCGCGCGTGCCCGGGCCGCCGCGACGGCCTACGACTTCCTCGGCACCTATGTCGACGATCTGCCGAATGTCGTTGACATTGCTCGTATCCGGGACGCGGGCATCCGCATCGGGGCCGATCCCCTGGGCGGGGCAAGCGTGGCGTACTGGGCAGAGATCGCCGACCGGCACCGTCTCGACCTCACTGTCGTGAACCCGCTGGTCGACGCCACCTGGCGATTCATGACCCTGGACTGGGACGGGAAGATCCGGATGGACTGCTCGTCGCCATCGGCCATGGCCTCCCTCATCTCGCGTAAGTCCGAGTACGACATCGCCACCGGCAACGACGCAGACTCCGATCGCCACGGCATCGTCACTCCGGACGCCGGCCTGATGAACCCGAATCACTACCTTGCTGTGGCAATTCAGTACCTCTATGGCGGGGGTAGACCTGGCTGGCCAGAGGCGGCCGCGATCGGCAAGACGCTGGTCTCGTCATCGATGATCGACCGGGTGGCCGCGGCGCTCGGCCGGACACTGACCGAGGTGCCAGTCGGCTTCAAGTGGTTCGTGCCGGGGTTGCTGGACGGCTCGATCGCGTTCGGTGGTGAGGAGTCTGCCGGCGCGTCGTTCCTGCGCCTGGACGGCTCGGTATGGACCACTGACAAGGACGGGATCATCCTTGCGCTGCTGGCATCGGAGATCCTGGCCACCACGGGCAAGTCCCCGAGCCAGCATTACAACGACCTCACTGCACGGTATGGCGACCCGGCCTACGCACGCGTGGACGCCCCGGCGACGCGGGAGCAGAAGGCCAAGCTGAAGGCGCTGTCTCCCACCGACGTCACAGCTGACTTTCTGGCAGGAGAGCCGATTACGGGACGCCTGACAACCGCGCCCGGCAACGGCGCGCAGATCGGCGGGCTCAAGGTGACAACGCAGAGCTCGTGGTTCGCCGCTCGACCCTCCGGCACCGAGGACGTCTACAAGATCTATGCCGAGTCCTTCAAAGGAGCGGAGCACTTGGCGCAGGTGCAGGCCGAAGCGCGAGAGGTCGTGTCCGCCGCACTCAGCCACTGACCGTGACCACCGGCCCGTCGCCCGCGGCTGGTCAGCACCTCACGCTGGACGAGACGGCGCGATCCATTTTCGGTGGGCATAAGCGGTGAACACTTGACATCCTCCCGGCCATGAATGACCGGGATTCCTACCGTGCCACTCACGCG
>DAITND010000145.1:0-6431 GCA_036834825.1 Dermatophilaceae bacterium | reverse complement strand
CCAGCTGTATCGCTCGCAGCGCACCGGCGAAGTGGTGAACGCGGCATTCACCCGATTCCCCTTTCCCCCTCAATGGCACTTTGACGTGCTCCGGGGACTCGAGCACTTCAGAGCGACCGGCGCGACCGCAGACCCCCGGCTGGGGGATGCCGTCGACGTCATCCGTGCCAGACGGCGCGCGGATGGGACCTGGCCCGTGCACCGGGCTCACCCTGGCAGGACGTGGTTTCGGATGGAACCGCCCGGACCCAGCCGTTGGGCGACCCTACGTGCCCTTCGGGTCCTGGCGTGGTGGCAGGGCCGGGCACCCAGCTGACCCACCATCGCGAGCCGATGCCCACGTGGGTCCGGGCGAATTCACCAACCGTTGCATTAGCTATCGGCTCGAACTAGCATCGCCACCATGCGCGCAATGATCGTCAAAGAGTTCCGTGAGCTACGCCGCGACAGGCGCACCCTGGCCATGTTGATCGCGATGCCGCTGCTGCTACTGGTGATCTTCGGCTACGCGGCCAACTTCGAGGTCAAGACCGTCAAAGCTGCTGTAGTGGGACCGCAGGCTACCCAGTTCGCCGCGACGTTGCCGTCCTCGTTCTTCGACGTCACGGTGACCAAGCCGGCGGACAACCAGGCCGACGCTGAGCGGTTGCTGCAGGACAGAACGGTCAACGTCGCCATCGTCACCGGCGCGAAGCCGGTGCTTGCCCTGGTCGACGGCTCGAACCTCTTCGCTTCCCAGTCGATCGTCTCGGTGCTCAACAAAGCCGGCGACAGGGTCAGCACGCGGATCCTGTTCAACCCCGAACTCAAGACCTCCTGGGTGATGATCCCGGCCATCATCGGACTCATCCTCACGTTCATCGGCACGATCGTCACCAGCATTGGCTTGGTGCGCGAGCGCGAGACGGGCACCCTCGAGCAGTTGGCCGTCATGCCGATCAAGCCCAGCACTGTGATCCTTGGCAAGATCTCGCCGTATTTCCTGGTGGCGTCGATCGATATGACCATCATCACGGGGCTTGGCATGCTGCTCTTCGGCGTGCCATTCAACGGCAACGCGTTCGTGTTCATGCTCGGAGCCGCGCTGTTCCTGTTCGTAGTGCTCGGGCTTGGCGTCTTCATCTCGACCGTCTCGCACACCGCTGGCCAGGCCATCCAGACCGCGTTCATGTTCCTGCTGCCGCAGATCCTCCTGTCAGGGGTGATCTTTCCGCTCGACTCGATGGCGGCGGGGGTCCGGTGGATCGGCTATCTGCTGCCTCTCACGTACTTCACGATGATCTCGCAGGGCGTGATGCTCCGGGGTGCGTCGCTGGCTTCGCTCTGGTTGCCGTTCCTCATGCTCACCGTGATGGCCGTCGTGGTGTTCAGCGGCGCCACGCTTCGGTTCCGCCGCGACCTCGCGCCGGGCCGGCGGCGGCATCGCGGCACTGTGGCCCTCGAACCTGCTACCGAGCGAGCCACCGGGCAAGCCGGCACCGAGGCCAGGAGGGGGTCATGAGCTTCGCCGTGCGCTCCGCCGTCGTGCGGTTCGGCGACACCCTCGCCCTGGACGACGTAAGCCTCCAAGTCGAGCCAGGATCGGTTGTCGCCGTCGTAGGCGGCGACGGGGCGGGCAAAACCACACTGCTGCGCAGCCTGGTTGGGCAGGTGCAGCTCGAGCGGGGCCAGGTCGACGCCCCACCGCCCCAGGCAATCGGCTACATGCCGGCGACCGCCGGCAGCTGGCCGTCGCTTTCGGTCGCGCAGAACATGGACTTCGTCGGCGGCATCTATGGCCTGTCGGGCGACGCCTTGGCGTCCCGCCGCGACGAGCTTCTCGACCGCGCCTCACTGCTGCACTCCGTCGGCCGGCTGGCCTCACAGCTATCGGGCGGCATGCGCCGCAAGCTCGGCTTCAGCATGGCGATGCTGCACAACCCGCCGCTGTTGGTGCTCGACGAGCCCAGCACCGGCATCGACCCCGTGAGCCGGGTCGACCTGTGGCGGCTGGTGTCCGAGGCAGCCGCTGCGGGCGCTGCGGTCGTTATGTCCACGACGTACCTCGACGAGGCCGAGCGGGCCGCAAGCCTGCTGGCCCTGGACGGCGGCCGAACCCTGGCCCACGGGACGCTGCAGCAGGTACTCGACTCGTTCGACGGCACCGTCGCGCGCACGCCCACGCCACACAGGCCGGCGTGGGCGTGGCGGCGTGGGCGCGAGTACCACGAATACTGGCCCACCACCGCCGACGTACCTCTCGACGCGGTGGTCGTTACCCCGGACCTCGAGGACGTGGTCATCACCCTGTCGCTGCTCAAGCGACGCGACAAAGAGCCCGCGTCTTGACTCCCGAGGGCGCCGTCGAGGTCCAACCCGCCGTCCTGCTTCGGGCCGACCGGGTCAGCCGCAGGTTCGGGGCCTTCACCGCGGTCGAGGACGTCACGATGCGCGTCGGGCCCGGCGAGGTCGTCGGTCTGCTCGGCGCCAACGGCGCGGGCAAGACGACGCTGATCCGCATGCTGCTCGGTCTGCTCGCGATGACCGTGGGTGACGTCGAGCTGCTCGGCGGTCCGCCCGACCGGGAGCTGCGTCGACGTCTCGGCTACGTACCACAAGGCCTCGGGCTGTACCGAGACCTGACTGTGCGGGAGAACCTCGCGTTCACCTCGCAGGCGTACGGTGCTGCTCCGCCGGATCTGCCCGAGTCTCTGCGCCAGGTCGCCGACCGGCTCGTCGCGGAGCTCCCTCTCGGCCTCCAGCGACAGCTGGCCTTTCTCGCCGCGCTCGCCCACGATCCGCAGGTGTTGGTACTGGACGAGCCCACCTCCGGGGTCGACGCGCTCGCCCGGGCAGCACTGTGGGACACCATCCACGAACAGGCCGAGAAGGGGGTCGGCGTACTTGTGACGACGCACAACATGGCCGAGGCCGAACAGTGCGACCGCCTACTGCTGATGTCGCAGGCTCGCCTGGTGGCGCAGGGTAGCGAGGCCGACATCATCGGCTCCACCACCGCCGTCGCTGTCAGAACCAACGACTGGGCGAGGGCGTTCGCGGTGCTCAACGAGGCCGGCCAGCCCGTGATGCTGGCTGGGCGCGACGTGCGCGTCGCTGGCGCCGACGCCGATCAGGTCCGCACGGTCCTGGCCCATGCGGGGGTCACGGCCGACGTCGTCGGGGTACCGGCCACCATCGAAGAACGGATGATGGTGCTCGCCCGCGCCCCGGAGGGGCCCTAATGCCACCTCGCGGGCGACGTCCCGCCGGCAGCTCCGATACCCGAGATGAGATCCTCACCGCGGCCGGCGAGCTGTTCGCCGAGCTCGGATTCGAACGCACCACGATGCGGGCGGTGGCCGCCAGAGCCGACGTCGACCCAGCCCTCATCCATCACTACTTCGGCAACAAGGAAGGCCTGCTCGCGGCGGCCCTCGTCCTGCCGGTGGACCCGGCTTCGCTGTTGGCCGGTCTCGATGAGGACCCCGAGCACGCCGGCGAGGCGCTCGTGCGCCGGGTGCTGGGGTTCTGGGAGGCGGATCCGGAGACCCGTCGGCGGCTGTTGGGACTGATGCGCGTCGGCCTGTCGCACGAGTACGCCGCGGGCCTAGTGCGCGACCTACTGGGCCGCACCATCCTCGCCGCTGTGGCGCGCGTGGTCGCCGATGACCACCGGCCGCTGCGCGCCGCGCTCGTGGGCACGCAGATGGGCGGGCTCCTACTCGGCCGGTACGTGCTGGGGCTACCTGCTATACAGGACGCGACGCCGGAGCAGCTGGTTGTCGCGATAGGACCCGTGCTCCAGCACTACCTGACAGGCCCCGTCGGCGGCGTGGGGGCACTGCCGCCGCGCATCGGACCCAAGGAGCCGGTGGGCACGCGCGCGCGGGCCCACTCGCGCAGGGAACCCAGCTCCCCGCCCACGGCCTAAGGTCTATCAAGTGACCGTCCCACGCATGCCCCTTGTCATCGCCATCGACGGCCCATCCGGCTCAGGCAAGTCCAGCGTCTCGCGAGCCGTCGCGCAACGCCTCGACCTCGCCTACCTCGACACCGGCGCCATGTTTCGAGCCTTGACCTGGTGGTGTATCCAACAGGAGGTCGATCTGGATGACCAGCCATCGGTGACCGCAGCCGCCAAGAGTCTTCCGCTGGTCATGGGCACCGACCCGCGGAGCCCATCGGTACAGGTCGGCGGCGTGCTGATCGACGAGGCCATCCGGGAGAGCGTGATCTCTGAGTCAGTCTCCAAGGTCGCGGTTAATCTCGACGTGCGCGATGAGCTGTGCAACCGCCAGCGAGCCCTGATCGCCGAGTCCGTGAAGAGCGCCGGGGGAGTCGTGGCCGAGGGCCGCGATATCACCACTGTGGTCGCACCCGATGCGCAGGTGCGAATCCTGTTGTCGGCCAACCAGGAAGCCCGCTTGGCACGGCGAGCCAAGGAGCTCCACGGTGAGGCCGGCCACACCGCGGTCAGTGCCACCCATGACCAGATCGTGCGCCGCGACAGGGATGACTCGACCGTTTCGGAGTTCATGCACGCAGCTCCGGGCGTGACGTTGGTCGACACCTCAGACCTCGACCTGCGGCAGTCGGTGGAGGCAGTGCTGGATGTGGTCCGCGCCCAGCCTGCCCTCCAGCGTGAGTGACGAAAGGCTCCTCCGGGCGACCGGTCAGCAGCTCTACTCGGGCTCGCGGACGGGGCCTGGCCCAAACTAAGGGATAATGAATAGTTCCCAGCGTGGCCAATCGCTGACGCCCTCTGAAGACTGAAGGACCCTGCCGTGAGCGAGCACCCCGAGACCGTCGACCGCAACGAGGTCGACGACCAGTCGGTTGAGCGTGCCCTGCGCGTGGGCCTGGACGAGTTCGAGCTCGACGACGAGGACGTGTCGCTGCTCGAACGCGAGGGCGAGCCGGACGCCGATGGCGAGCAGACGGGCCCGGTGCCGGTCGTGGCGATCATCGGCCGGCCCAACGTCGGCAAATCCACGCTGGTAAACCGGATCCTGGGCCGTCGCGAAGCAGTGGTCGAGGATGTGCCCGGAGTGACTCGCGACCGTGTCGCCTACGACGCCGAGTGGACTGGCACCCGGTTCACCCTCGTGGACACCGGCGGCTGGGAGGTCGACGCCACGGGTATTCACCTGCGCGTCGCCGAGCAGGCCGAAATCGCCATCGAGCTTGCTGACGTCGTGATGTTCGTCGTCGACGCGACCGTCGGCGCGACCGACACCGACGACGCGGTGGTCAAGCTGCTACGCAGGTCCGGCAAGCCGGTCATCCTGGTGGCCAACAAGGTCGATGACCAGCGCGCGGAAGCGGACGCGGCGATGTTGTGGTCTTTCGGTCTCGGCCAGCCGTGGCCCGTCTCGGCCCTGCACGGTAGAGGCAGCGGTGACGTCCTGGACGCCGTTCTCGAGGTCCTGCCCACGTTCTCTGCGGTCGGCGACGCCTACGCTCGCGGCGGTCCGCGTCGAGTGGCATTGGTGGGCCGTCCCAATGTGGGCAAGTCCAGTCTGCTCAACAGGCTCGCAGGCGAGGACCGGGTGGTCGTCGACAAGGTTGCCGGAACCACCCGTGACCCCGTCGACGAGCTGATCGAGCTCGGCGGCAAGACGTGGCGCTTCGTTGACACTGCCGGTATCCGTCGCCGGGTCCACCAGACCCGCGGAGCCGATTTCTACGCTTCGCTGCGTACCCAGACTGCGCTGGAGAAGGCCGAGGTCGCCGTCGTGCTGATCGACGCCGAGGAGGCCATTGCCGAGCAGGACATCCGCGTCGTCCAGCAGGTCGTGGACGCAGGACGCGCCCTGGTGGTGGCCTACAACAAGTGGGACACCCTCGATGAGGAACGCCGCTCCTACCTCGAACGTGAGATCGAGAAAGAGCTAGTCCAGATCCCCTGGGCACCCAGAGTGAACATCTCCGCGCTCACCGGTCGCCACATGGACCGTCTTGTCCCCGCACTCGAGATCGCCCTCGCCTCCTGGGACACCCGCGTGTCGACGGGTCGCCTCAATGCCTTCCTGGGCACCGTGACCGCGGCCAACCCGCACCCTGTGCGCTCAGGCAAGCAGCCGCGAATCCTCTTCGCCACTCAGGCCTCCACCCGTCCGCCACGCTTCGTGATCTTCGCCAGCGGCTTCCTAGAGGCCGGCTACCGGCGCTTCATCGAGCGCCGCCTGAGAGAAGAGTTCGGCTTCGAGGGCACTCCCATCGAGGTCTCGGTGCGGGTGCGCGAGAAGCGTCGCAAGAAATAGGTCGCTCGGCATCCTCGGGGCAAGCTCGCAGCGCGTAGGACCTGCGCGAAGCGCCGGCCGCAGGCATGGCGATTCTGAGCAGAGAGCGTTCGTACGCTAGGGTTTCGTTCGCCTCACCTGCGCATCACACAGGTGAGAGTCCCGGGATGTGGCGCAGCTTGGTAGCGCACTTGACTGGGGGTCAAGGGG
>DAITND010000144.1:3453-6520 GCA_036834825.1 Dermatophilaceae bacterium | reverse complement strand
TGTTCATGGGTTTGACCATCCTGATCACCATCCTCCGGTTCTGCCGTGAGATGACCGGCGAAGCTCAGCGGCGAGCAGTCGCGGAGCGAACCGTCGAGTGAGGTGGCGATGCGTGCCTCATCGTCAGAATCGATGATCCGCAAACCCTCGTCCGGTCTTGACGCGGTACACACTGTCCGTGGCCATTCCCCCGGGTGGGGCTCCGCTGTCGCCATCGGCTTTCTACCTCCGAACTCAACTTGTACCGAACACGCCCGCGTTACAACAAACAGACGTCCACGACACTCGCCTTCTCACAAAGGGTGCGCATGGCGTCCCGACGCAGGGAAGGGACCTTCGTCCCGCGAGCGAACGTGAGCCACGCGTCGACCGTTAGGCAAGACCACACAACCGGAGACGCCAAAAAGGGCGCGGGCTGACCGCAAGCACTCGCACTCTCGTAGCCACTGATCGGGCGCGGTCGCCACCTGCTTGGGTCCGCCCCCTATTGGGAAACCGTGACCGGACGCATCGGAACCGAGCCCGCTGTCCGTAGGACGATCGTGTTGCGGAACAGGCGACCTGCCAAATAGTCCTGTTACAACCGTGCCGTTTGCCGCTGCGAGTCACACGTGGGACCGCCGCCGTGTGTCACATATTCGGTCGTCACTGAGTCGCTGTCCGGCGCTGGTCAGCGGTAGACGTCGCGGCGGTGACCAACCCGCACGACGAGGACCCGTAGGACGTCATCCTCGATCGTGTAGATGATCCGGTAGTCCCCGACCCGCACACGCAGGTAACCGGGGCGATCCTTCAACGCGCGAGCACCAGGCGGGCGCGGGTCCGCGGCCAGTTTCAGGACCGCGCCACGAATCCGGGCACGCATCTGCGGATGGACCTTGCGCAGGTCCCGCTCGGCCGCCGGCAGGACCTCGATCGCATAGGTCACGTCCAGCCCAGGTCCTTCATCACCTGCTCCCAGGGGATGGGCGTACCGCCCTCGGCCAGCGCGGCGTCGACCGCAGCTGCGTCCTCGAGTTCTTCCATGGCCTCCATCATCTGGTCGTATCGCTCTGGGCTGACCACGACAGCGGTCGGGTGTCCGTTGCGCTCGAGGATCACGGCCTCGGTCTGCGCGGTCTCGATTGCATGGGTGAGGTTGGCCCTGAAGTCGGTGATCTTGAGCGTGGTCATTCTCAAAGTGTACAGATCACACCTGAAACTGTACAGATGGGCTTAATGCCTCAAACGACAGGGCCACGCAGGCGATGAGAACTCGGAAATCGACGGCACCCGCAGGCTCAACCCACGCACCTTGCGCCGCTAATCGACAACGCTTGGCCCTGCTCGGGCAGGCGTGGGTCGTCGCCCGTCCCACGACCTGACCCCAACTCCAGGGCCAGGGCCCGTCGCTACCGTGAACCTATCGTCGCCGACGGCGCGGCCTTTCCGGCGATCCCCACCGCACCGTGAGGAACGGCATGGCTCAGTTCAAGATCTATGGTGGGCGGCGGGTCCTGGCCCCGCTGCGGTTGGCGATGTCCGACGTCGTGCACGGCTGCGCGGTGGACGTCCTGGGGCTACCGCCGGACAAGCGCTTTCACCGATTCTTCCCCATGTCCGCGGTGGACTTCCCGACCCCGGCGGGGCGGACCGAGCGATACACCATCATCGAGATCGTGATGTTCGAGGGTCGCAGCGTGGCGACGAAGAAGGCCTTCTTTATGCGGCTCTACGGTGATTTCACTGAGCGTCTGAACATCGACCCGCAGGACCTCGAGATCTCCATCGTGGAGACGCCCCAGCACGACTGGGGTATCCGTGGCCGGGCCGGGGACGAACTCGTCCTGACCTACGACGTCGCGCGATAGTCCCGGTTTCCCTGCGCGGCGCCTTGACTTCGAGCGCGCTCCAGCACCGATCCTTGAGCCCTCCACACGCAGGGTCATTGCGTAGTCGGATTCCCGCGGGCGACGAGGGCGATGGCGTCCTCGGGGTGGCGGGCGTGGTGTCGTAGGGCGCGCGCGATGCTGGTGTGTCCTGCCAGCCGCAGGAGGCTGATGATCAGGTCGCGGCAGACGGCCAGGGCGTGAGGGCCGGCTCCTGTTCCGGCTTGGTGGAGGTCCTCGCCGAGAGTCACGTCGCGACCCAGTGGAGCCGGTTCTCGATCGGCGTGCGGACCGGCCTCTTCGCGGGCGCTCAAGGCCACTGGGCGGCCGTCGTGGACATGCGCTCAAGCAGAGCGGACGCTTGCACCGACCGTCTGCCCGGTGGTGTTGAGCTGTCGCTGACGGGGCCATCGGGCGGACCCGTCGTGCTGGGAAGTAACGAGGTGCTCGGGACGTGCTTGTCGCGGCTGCGACCTCGTGCGACGGCCTCTTCGAGAGAGGGCAGCACCACGACGAGGTGCGTCGGGAGGCCGTTGAGCATTGGCTGCCAGACGTCCTCGGCGTCGGCGGGAAGCATGACGTCGTCCACGGCGACGTCTATCCCGGACTCGGCGAAGGATCGCACCAGAGCGCACGTCGCGGTGACGGACGCTTGCCACTGTTCGGCCTGCCCGGGCTCCCCGACGGCCCGCCGGTCCACAAGTCCTTGCACGAGCAGACCCCTGACGGTGTCCAGTTGGACGTGGGCGGCGACCAGCCGGGTATGGCACCACGCCCGAGCAAGAGTGGACTTGCCAGCGCCAGCCGGCCCCGCCAACAACTTGCGTTCACGACAACCAGCATGCGGGTCGTGCCCGATTGGGGGACTCAGGCCTCATCAGGGGCTGCTCGGCGCGGTCGGGTGTCCCACAAGACGATCGGCATACGACACAGCGGAAGGTGATCGGCCACGCCACCCGGACAAGTCGATTTGCGTCGGTTGTCGTTCCCTGACCGGCACAGCGTGGACCCATTCGTCAGCGTCCAGGTCGAGGTGCTTTGGGCGTCAGTCAGCGTTGGTCGAACTTCGTCCCCTGTCCACCCACGTGGGTCCAGCTCATGGCCTAGCGACGGCGCATGAACCTTCGGGATGGTGAGCCCGTGGGCGCCACGTCGACGCGATGGACGGGAGGGACCGCAGGCGGGACTCGACCGCAGGC
>DAITND010000144.1:0-3353 GCA_036834825.1 Dermatophilaceae bacterium | reverse complement strand
GACCGCAGGCGGGACTCGACCGCAGGCTGTGGCTATCTCGGCCGCCGCCTGAACCGAGCGGGCCCCGTCCTCCTGGGGAGAGGACGGGGCCCGCTGGGCTGAGGGAGTCGAAGGGTTAGCGGTCGCCGCCCGCGGTCGGGCCGGCAGGCACCTCGCCGGGGGTCAGGATGCGGCTTTCTCCGGGGTAGGGCTGGGTGAAGCCGTGGGCGGCGTACCAGATCGCGCGGTTGAGCTGGGCCGGGTTGGCGCGGTCGGGGCCTCGCCAGTCTTGCTTGGCTGACCACTGGGCCCACGCCTTGGCGGGGCCGGCGAGCTGGGCTGCGGGGGTGTTCATGGTGTCCAGGGGGATCTGGTTCGGTCGAGCGGTGTATGGGGAGTTGTTTGGGTGGTTGGTGAAGGCCGCGTACATAGGTTCGGCGGCCAGGTCCATCTGGGTCATCGGGGGCAGGGCGAGGATCTGCTCGATGGTGCGTACGACGTTGAGCTGGGTGTAGAAGTTGTGCACGACTGCGCCGCGGGTCGCGTACGGGCTCCAGACCAGTGTGGGGTTGCGGTGCCCGTCGACGTGGTCGACACCGTCTTGGCTGTCATCTTCCATGACGAACACTGCCGAGTCCTTGCCGAACTTGCTGTGCGAGATGCTGTCGATGATCCGGCCCAGTGCGAGATCGTTGTCGGCGACCATGGCTGAGGGGGTGGGGAAGCCGGGGGAGGTGCCGGCGGTGTGGTCATTCATGATCGTCATGAGGTTCAGCTGGGGCAGCGTGCTGGCCTGCTCGGCAGCGTGCAGGTCCTTCTGGAATAGGTCGGCTCGGTGCTGGTCGGGGATCTGAAGCTGGAAGCCGGGGAACTGAGGTTGCAGGATCTTGGTCAGGGACGGCACGTCGGTTGAGGCGTGGTAGGTGTCCTTGGGGATGGTCGCGGCGCCGCCCTTGCCCTGCTCGGCCAGGGTGTTCTGGTACCACTGGGTCCAGGTGTGGGCGTCGGTGGCACCGGCGGCGTCGGTCCATTTGTTGGTGTACTCGCCCCAGTCCTTGGCGCTGACGCCATGGCGGGCGGCGTTGTCCCACAGGAATCCGGTGCCGGTGTAGGCCAGCGGGTCGCCGCCGTTGTAGGGGTAGCTGCGGGTGTAGTTGCCGATCGAGCGGGTGAGGTACTCGTCGACGAATGCCTGAGTCAGCCACTGGTGGCCATCGGCGGACATCGTTCCCGACGAGTAGATGTTGTCCAGCAGCGGCCCTTCGGCGGCCAGGGCGTGATTGTTCGGGGTGGTGGTGCTGCCGAACTGGGCCAGGGCGGCAGCACCGTTACCGCGGGGGTCGTCGCCGAGGACCTGGTCGTAGGTGCGGTTCTCCTTGACGATCAGGAACACGTGCTTGATCGTCGAGGGGTCGCCGTCGCGGCGTGGAATGGCCACGGGCGCCGTGCCCTTCGCGCCGCGGGACTCCTGCTGGGCCCGCCAGGCGGTCCACTGGTTGTTCTGCCACACCTGCTTGGTGTAGTTGGGCATCTGGTCCGGTTTGGGGATCGGGACGGTGCTGACCAGTCCGACGTCGGAGTACACGGTGTGCCCGGTGACCGGCGTGGTACCCGGGTCTGCGCTGTGGGTCGTCTCGGCCCCCAGCGACCCGACGCCCTTCTGTGCCGCCACTACGAGTTGCCCGAGTGTGCTGTCGAGCTGCACGGTGCCGGGGTACCACCCGGTAGGAATCAGGCCCTGGAAGCTCGCCGGTTCTTGCGGGCTTTTGTAGCTGTAGACGGCGACGGCGTTCGCAGTCCCGAGGCTGACGGCCAGATGGGTCGGGTCGAGCATGGTCAGTGCGTTCGGCGAGCTGCCGATGGGCGCGCCAGGCAGCGGGTTGACATTGATGGTCTGCCCGACCTTGCCCGCCTTGGTGTCGATCACCGAGATGGTGTCGGAGTTGGAGTTCGCGACGAACACGTCCGAGCCGTGTGCCAGCAGCGCGGAGGGGGCCAGACCCACCTCGTAGCTGCGCACGACTGTTCCGTTTGCGGGGTCGACCTCCGAGACCGTACCGGTGGAGGGCGAGCCGTTGTCGGTGTTGGCGACGATGTCGGTGCCGTAGGAGGAGTTGGTCCGGTCCCCTACTTGAGCAGGGCGGCCTCCCTGGTTGGCCACGAAGGCGTGGTCGCCGACGACGACGACGTCGCGCGGGGCGTTGCCGACCTGGATCTGACGCACGAGTGCCCCGGTTGAGGCGTCAAGGACCGCGAGCGTGTTGGTTCCGTTCAGCGTCACCAGGATCTGCTGTCCGCCGGGGGTGTAGGCCAGCCCGGCGGGGATCGGCTTCTTGCCGTTCGCGCTCGGCAGCGCAACGGCCACGGGCGCGGACAGTGTCCCGTCGGGCGCGACTGTGAAGCGCAACAGGTTACCGGGCTGCGCGGCCCAGAGGGTCTTCCCGTCCGGGGAGTACAACAGGCCGCCGTACGATACGTTGCCGCTGCCGGTCCCGGCAGGTGGGGAGTACTGCTGTAGGACCTTGTGCCCGACCAGGTCGGTGACGGTGAACAGGCCCTTGCCGTCCCAGGTCTCGTTGACCGCGGTGAGTCCGTCCGGGCGCACTGCCAGGGACAAGGGGCGACCGCTTTGCTCCACGCTCGACCCGGCCGGAGTTACCAGCTGGTTGGTCGCGGTCAGAACGGATCCGTCACTCTGTCGCCCGATCAGACGCTGACCCCATCCGCTGTCGGCAGCCGCGTACGCCGTACCGCCAGCCGCCAGCATCAGCGCGGCTGCCGGAATGGCTACGCCCTTACGCAGTAGTTTCTTTTCCATACTGTGTGTCTCCTTGATCAACAACTCGATGACTTCTGTCGAGGAAAGTCGACGATCCGGACAAGCCACGACATCCACGAGCGGAGCCGACCAAACCAACCCGGAAGGTGCGAACAGCCCGAAGATGGACGCCTGACAACAACTGAGCGCGACCGGGAGATGGACAGCAATGGAACGCGAGCGGGCGAAACGGCGCGGTGACGGTGCGGTGGCGGCGCGGTGACGCACCCACCCCCCGGTGCTTCACCACAGCCGTTCCCCGAGACGCTAAGACCGAAGGGTGGCGGCGCCGCCCTGAACGGCCGGCGCGGGCATCTGAGCTCCGCCATCCCCCTTCGTTGGAAGCTCCATGAGCCTGTGATCTTGCGTAGTCGCGACACGTTGCTCTGGGTGCAACACGACCCGCTGGATGATTGCTGGCCCGCTCGACCAGGCTCGGGATGCGACAACGTAGCCGTCGAAACTGGGGATCGATTCCCTCACAGCGACGGTCCGGTCAGGCAACATGGGCTGCAGTGTGACGAGATTTCGGCATGTGCCGTAGGAGGTTGGTCTA
>DAITND010000143.1:0-6650 GCA_036834825.1 Dermatophilaceae bacterium | reverse complement strand
GTCGTACGTCTGCGGTCCCGTGCCGTCGACGTAGGCGCCGTTGATGAAGAGCTGTTGCCGGGTAGGCGTGGGAGTGCTCATGTGTTGCCTCTGTCTCCGATATTGGCAGCGGCCCTCGGTGAGGCCGCGGGCCGCTGCCAGCACGGCTAGCGTCCCGGAAGAGTCCATCGAACAGGTAATGACTGTCAAGGCTCGCGAGTGAGGATCGGGTCGCCGGCTCTAGGTGTGTTCTCGTGGCCCCGACGGCCGATGTGCCAGACGGCGAGCACCTGGGAAGGTGAACACAGTTCAACCTCGGTCTTGGGAACATCACCTGATGTCCCATTGACGCGATATGTCCAGCGGCCAGATCTATGCCGCGTAGACCAGCCAAGGTCGTTGACGGCCAACGTGTGTGCAGCTCTCTCGTCCAGACAGTCAAAAGCGTCGAGATATGGCTGAGGTCGGTGCATGTAGGTGACAGCCCGCGCCGTCTTACAAGTCCTGGGAAGGCATCTGTAGTGCTGGACGGCTGCCGGGCGGGGCATCTCCCATCGACAACGCCGTGGCCCTGTGGCGGCTGTCACCTTCAACTTCCGTCCCGATCCCAGATGTCCCCCAGGTCGCCTCGAAGCCAAGCGCCCCCATCTCGGCGCCCCTGGTGGCTGGCACCCGGATCATTCAGGTGTTGTCAGCCGGCCCGAAGGTGGTCGTGCTCGTCGGCGGTGACCAGCGATGGACCCTCTCTTAGGACCGGTCGGCGAAGCTACCAGCAGCGCCCTCGTCGGCGGCTGGATGTACGTCATCGCAGAGCAGGCAGTCGGCTCGGCCATGTTGTGGCGGTGTCCTTTCAGAGGGCTCGGCCGAGACGGATAACCGTGCCAACGGCGACCGCTACCGTTCACCGAAAGGCATTCGCGTTTGCGTCCAACGAGAGCTCACAACTGTCGCCGTGGTGGGGCGGGGCCGGCGCGGGCACGCGGCATATCGGAACAAACAGTTCGCGCGGGAGGTTGAAGAGATGCGATCCTAAGGGAGATATGACTCAACGATCCGATTTGTTCGACTTCAAAGCGTCAGCACTCAACGACGACGACACCTGGCACCGCGATGAGTCGGACTTTGGCGCCGACGTCGATGGCACCCAGCTCGACCGTGAGGAACGCGCGGCCATGCGCCGGGTCGCGGGCCTGTCGACCGAGCTCCAGGATGTTACCGAGCTTGAGTACCGCCAGCTGCGCCTCGAGCGGGTCGTGCTCTGCGGCGTGTGGACCGAAGGCACCGTCGAGGACGCCGACAACTCGATCCGTGAGCTGGCCGCTCTCGCCGAGACGGCCGGGTCTACTGTGCTCGCTGGACTGATCCAGCGTCGCCAGAGGCCCGACACGAGCACGTTTCTGGGGTCCGGCAAAGCGATAGAGCTACGCGATGTCGTCATCGCCGAGGGCGCCGACACGGTGGTTTGCGACGGCGAGCTCAGCCCCGGACAGCGACGGGCGCTCGAGGACGTCGTCAAGGTCAAGGTCATCGACCGCACCGCCTTGATCCTCGATATCTTCGCCCAGCATGCCAAGAGCCGTGAAGGTAAGGCTCAGGTCGAGCTTGCCCAGCTGCAGTACCTCCTCCCCCGTCTGCGTGGTTGGGGTGAGTCGATGTCCCGCCAGGCCGGTGGGCAGGCGGCCGGCGGCCAGGGGATGGGCTCACGTGGCCCTGGCGAGACCAAGATCGAGCTCGATCGGCGCCGGATCAACAGCAGGATCGCCAAGCTCAAGCGCGAGATCAAGGCGATGAAGACCACCCGGGACACCAAGCGGCACAGTCGCAGGGTCAATAGTGTGGCCAGCGTCGCCATTGCCGGCTACACCAACGCGGGCAAGTCCTCCCTGCTCAACCGGCTCACCGGTGCCGGCGTACTGGTTGACAACCAGCTGTTCGCCACCCTCGACCCAACCGTCCGTAAGGCAGAGACAGCCGACGGCCGGCTGTTCACCCTGTCGGACACCGTGGGCTTCGTCCGGGCGCTGCCGACCCAGCTTGTTGAGGCTTTCCGATCGACGCTCGAGGAGGTCGGCGACGCGGATCTGCTGCTTCACGTCGTTGACGGCTCCCACCCCGACCCCGAGGGTCAGATCTCGGCCGTGCGCGCTGTTCTTGCCGAGGTCGGCGGTGACCAGATCAGGGAAGTCATCGTCGTCAACAAGGCCGACGCTGCGGACCCCGAGGTGCTGGACCGGCTCCGGCGCAGCGAGAAGCACTCCCTCGTCGTGTCTGCGCGCACGGGTGAGGGGCTGGACGAGCTCCGCTGCCTCATCGCCGACGAGCTGCCCCGGCCGGACATCGCGGTGACCGTGCTGCTGCCCTATGACCGGGGCGATCTGGTCAACAGGCTGCACCGCGAGGCCGAGATCCTCACCAGCGAGCACACCGAGCACGGCACCCGAGTCGAGGCCAAGGTCAACCAGACCCTGGTCGACGAGCTCGCGGCTTATGCGGATTGACGCTTTGCGGGCATAGCCTGAGGGAATGCCTTCGAAAGCCCCCGACCTGGACGCACTCCTGGACGCCGCAGTGCAAGGGATCGGTGGTGTGCAGCGTCCGGGACAGGTCGAGATGGTGCACGCCGTGGCGGATGCCATCGCCAAACGCGAGCACCTCTTGGTCCAGGCGGGCACGGGCACCGGCAAGTCGCTGGCCTATCTCATTCCCGCTGTGGTGCACGCTTTCGACACGGGTCGGCCCACTGTCGTGGCCACCGCGACACTGACCCTGCAGGCCCAGATCGTCGACTTTGACATGCCCCGGCTGGCCAAGTCGATCGCCCCCATCCTGGGTCGCCAACCGACCTACGCTCTGGTGAAGGGCCGCCGTAACTACCTGTGCCGGCACAAACTGTCCGGCGGCTTCCCGGCAGATGACGAGGGAAGCCTCCTGTCGGTGGGGGCTGTGGACTCCAACGCTTCCTGGCTGGGAGCAGAGGTAGTCCGACTGCGATCCTGGTCTGAGACGACCCAGTCCGGTGACCGCGACGAGCTGCTGCCGGGGGTCTCAGAGCGGGCGTGGCGCCAGGTTTCGGTCGCGGCGCACGAGTGCTTAGGCCAGAAGTGTCCGATGGTCACCGAGTGCTTCGTGGAGCAGGCACGCGCGGGCGCCAAGGACGTCGACGTGGTCGTGACCAACCACGCCTTCATGGCCATCGACTCTTTCGAGGGCCGACAGATGTTGCCCGAGCACGACGTGCTGATCGTCGACGAGGGCCATGATCTGGTCGACCGGGTCACCTCCACAATCACCGATGAGCTGACCGTGCCTATGATCGCCGTCGCCGCCAAGCGTGCCGGGCGTCTCGCGCCGACAGACCAGGTCACCGATGCGTCCGAGTTCCTCGCCGCCATCGTCGACGAGCTGCCCGAAGGACGGCTGAACGGCATACCTGACTCCCTGTCACTTGCTCTTGCACGGGTGCGCGACTCTGCCCGCGGGGTGCAGACCGAGCTGAAGCCGGCATCGCCGGAGGACAACGACGGTGCCCGGCAGGTCGCCCGCGCGGCGATCGACGAGATCTTCGAGAACGCCGAACGGATCCTGGAGGAGCGCGAGCTCGACGTCGCCTGGGTGAGCAAGGACCCGCGAAGAGGCTCGGTGCTGAAAGTGGCACCGATGAGCGTGGCGATGTTGATGCGGGACGGGATATTTGGCGATCGTACGGTCATCATGACGTCGGCCACCCTCGAGCTTGGTGGAACGTTCGACGCCGTTGCCGGGACCCTCGGGCTGCGCGGTGAGGGCGCCCCGACCTGGCGTGGGCTCGACGTCGGCAGCCCGTTCGACTACCCGAAGCAGGCCATCGCCTATGTCGCCAAGCATCTACCGGCGCCGGGCCGTGACGGCATGGCGCCCGAGATGCTCGACGAGATCGAGGAGCTGGTGCGGGCCGCTGGGGGCAGGACGCTCGGGCTGTTCTCCTCGATGCGCGCAGCCGTCGCCGCGACCGAGGCGATGCGCGAACGGTTCGGCAGTAGTGAAGGCAACGGCACCGCCAAGGACTCAGGCACTTATGGCGATACAGACACCGGCAGCATCGACTTCATCTGCCAGGGCGAGGACCAGACCTCCACGCTGGTGCGACAGTTTGCCCGCGACGCCAGGACGTGCCTGTTCGGCACGCTGTCGTTGTGGCAGGGCGTCGACGTCCCAGGTTCTTCCTGTCAGCTGGTCATCATCGACCGGATCCCATTCCCTCGCCCGGATGACCCGCTGTCCTCGGCGCGTTCGCAGGCCATTGCCCGGATGGGCGGCAACGGCTTCATGGCGGTCTCGGCCACCCACGCGGCGTTGCGGCTCGCTCAGGGCGCCGGCCGGCTGGTGCGTCGCGGCGATGACCGCGGGGTCGTGGCCATTCTCGACTCGCGGATGATGACCGCGCGTTACGCCGGGTTCCTGCAGAAGTCCCTGCCACCGTTCTGGCCGACCATTGACAAGACGATGGTCCTGGCCGCACTCAAACGCCTGGACGAGACTGCCGCCGAGCCCTTGCCGGTGCACGAGCCGGCGCTGCGCGGAATCGCAGGGCTGGTTGACCCCATCCCGATGGGTGGCGAGGACGAGGATGACCCGCCGGCCGACGATCGGCCCGTGGCGGGCGACCCGCCAGTGGCCGGATCTGCTCGAACCGCAGTCACCCAGGGCCATGCCTGGACCTCCGAGCAGGACACCGAGCTGCGCGAAGGCGTCGAGCTGGGTCTGACCCTCGATGGGCTGGCCGACCACCTCGAGCTCGAGGATGACGTGATCATGGCCCGGCTGAGTCTCTTCGGCCTCGAGCTGTCGGACTCACCGAAGATGGCGTTCTGAGCATGGCAGGCGACTGTCGCCGCAGCATGACAGTCTTGGCCCGGTGACCAACCAGACCATCCACGCCCCCACAGCCGGTGTGCCGGCATACGTGCTGATCTCGGGTCCGGAGAGCGTTCTCGCCGAGCGTGCCCTGGCCTCGACGGTGGAGGCACTGCGCGCCGGCGACCCGGATCTAGAGGTGATCAAGCTGTTCGCCGAGGGCTACGAGAGCGGGACGCTCACCATGCACGCATCCCCCTCGTTGTTCGGCGGGACCAAGGTGATCGTCGTCCTGGACCTCGACGAGGCGCCGGATGACCTGCAGACCGACCTGCTGGCCTACCTGGCTGCGCCCGCGGACGAGATCACGCTGGTCGTGGCCCACAAGAGCGGCATGCGCGGTAAGAAGGTCCTGGACACCCTGAAGAAGGCCGGGGCGCGGGTCATCGACGCCCCCTTGATCAAGTCCGATGGTGACAAGACGCAGTTCGCCGCCAACGAGTTTCGTCGCCAGGGCCGCAAGGCCACACCGGGTGCGCTGCGGGCCCTGGTCGAGTCGGTCGGCAAGGACCTCCGCGAGCTGACCGCTGCCTGCGCGCAGCTGGTCGCCGATACCGAGGGCCTGGTCGACGAGGCGTTGGTCGACAGATATCAGGGTGGCAAGGTCGAGGCGACGGGTTTCAAGGTCGCTGACGCCGCGATCGCCGGCAACGCGGGGGAGGCTCTTCGCCTGCTGCGTCACGCCATCTCGGCCGGCGACAGCCCGGTGCCGATTGTTGCTGTGCTGGCCATGCAGCTGCGTCAGATGGTGAAGGTCGGCAGCGCAGGTCGTGGCTCCTCGGCTCAGCTGGCCAAGACCCTGGCCATGGCGCCGTGGCAGATCGACCAGGCTCGCAGGAAGCTCGACGGCTGGGAGCCCGAGGGCGTCGGCCGAGCCATCCAGGCCGTTGCCGCAGCGGATTTCGACGTCAAGGGCGGCGGCCGCGACCCGGTCTATGCCGTCGAACGTGCGATTCTGACGATCTGTGCAGCCCGCAACCCTCGCTGAGGTCTGAGAGCTCGGGGCGGCTGAACCCTGGCGACCTCGCAGCCTGGGAGGTTGCGGTTTGGCGAGGTGAGCTCTTCGCTGCTAGATTTGGTCGTCGCGTGCGCGCTCAGGTCGTGTGCGCATGCAGTTCCACCCAGAGCGGCTCAACCACGGGTATCCCCACGCCCGGTCCCGAGTCGCTTCTGTCGCCCTCATGACAGAGCACCATCGACCTACCCGAATGTGAGAAAGATTCCTCGTGGCAAACATCAAGTCCCAGCTCAAGCGCATCAAGACGAACGCTCTGGCCACCGAACGCAACAAGGCCGTCAAGAGCGAGCTCCGCACCTGGATCCGCAAGTTCAAGACTGCGGCCGACTCCGGCGACGCCTCTGCGGCTGCCGAGGCACTCAAGGTTGCGTCGACCAAGCTCGACAAGGCCGTGAGCAAGGGCGTCATACACAAGAACAACGCGGCGAACAAGAAGTCGTCCATGGCCAAGAAGGTCGCGTCCCTGTAGGGATTCACGTTCTGCCGGCTTGCAGAGGCCGTCACCGGTCCAGGTGGCGGCCTTTCGCATGCGCCGATTCGTCCAGATCGCACCTTCACGTACCGCGACCTCGTCCACGTGCTGATGATGACCGGCATCAGGGCCGCACCCTGCGCTAACGTGTCACTCATGCGAAGCTCGCTGCTCCTTAGTTAGCCGCGTTGGCCCGGACCGGACATCAACGCGGCAACCCCTCCTTCGCGAGGGGTTTTCTCATGTGCCAGTCAGAGTCGCCAGACGGGGGCCCCCAGGAGCATGCAA
>DAITND010000142.1:0-6705 GCA_036834825.1 Dermatophilaceae bacterium | reverse complement strand
GGTGCGTTCGTCAACGCGGGCGGTCGACCGGCGGGCGGTGATGAGGCGGCCCTAGAGACGGCGCCACATCCCACGGCGATAGGCGGGTGTGGCGGTCGCGAGGACCAGTAGTGCCGTGGTCGTACTGGCGATCATGACGAGGCACATGGCGCGTGCGTCGCCGCCGAACACGCCGACGAGAGGGCTGACGACTCCCGCAACGCCGGCCTGCATCGCGCCGATGAAAGCGGCCGCCGTACCAGCCATCGCGCCGTGCCTGCTGAGCGCGATCGCGGAGGCGTTCGGCGGGATGAACTGGATGAGGCCCAGCGTCACCCACAGCGCCGCGAGCAGCCCGAACAGCGCGCCGACCCCGGTCAGGGCAACGATCAGGAGCACGACGGCCGCAACGAGTAGCAGCGGCAGCGCGCAGCGCAGGATGCGGATCGGCGCGACCCGCCGAACGAGCGAGGCGTTGATCTGGGCACCCCCCACGAGGGCGACGCCGTTCATGGCGAACAGGAGCGCGAACTGGTTCGCCGAGAGCCCGTAACCCTCCCGGAGCACGAACGGGGACCCGATGACGTAACTCATCAGCACTGCCATGCCGAGCCCTGGGAGCATGGCGATGGCGACGAAGTGCCGGTCGCGCAGCAGAACCCCGTACCCGCGCAGCGCGGTGCCGAAACCCGCCGCGCGACGTCGATCAGGCAGCAACGTCTCAGGCAACCGGCGCCACACCACGAACCACAGCGCGGCGCCGAACAGGGAGAGGGCGACGAACACCGTGCGCCAGCCCCACTGCCCCGCGATCAGCCCGCCGACCGACGGCGCGAACAGCGGCCCCACCCCGATCACGAGCATGAGCCGGGAGAGCAGCCTCGACGCGTCGGAGCCGGTGAAGCGGTCTCGGATCACGGCGATCGCGACCACCGTGGCCGCCGCGTTGAAGAATCCCTGCGCGACGCGGAGCGCGATGAGGGTGCCGATGCCGGGCGCCAGCGCGCACAGCAGCGACATGACGATGTGCAACGCGATGCCGCCGAGCGCGGGTCGCCGCCGTCCGAAGCGGTCCGAGAGCGGACCCACGACCAGTTGGCCGACAGCGCCGCCCACCAGGACGCTGGTCATGGTGAGCTGCACGGCTGTCGTGGTGGTGTGCAGGTCGCGCGCAACGTCGGGCAGCGAGGGCAGGTAGATGTCGCTGGTCACCGCCGGGAGGGCGCACATCAGGCCGAGCAGCAGGACATATTTGGCGTTCGGTTGGAAGGTACGCGAGTTCGCGGATACGACGGTATTCATCGAGATGGATTCTCGCACGCGATGCCTGCCACGGGCCCCGGCCGATGTTGGGCTCAACGCGTTCGCCCTCACCTTCGCCGACCGCACACCAGCGGTCGAGGATCGAAAACGATGAAGACGCCACGGACACCGCTGGCCGGACAGAGCCGCAGAAATTGCCGCACGAATTCGTCATACTGGGGCATCTTCAACCACGAAGCGTACGTACTTGACATGTCGTCGAGTTATGCCAACTCGAATCGCGAATCAGAAGTTGGTTGCCATGTTCGTGAAGCGGGAGTAATGCCCTTGGAAGGCCACCGTTATCGTGTCTGTCGGACCGTTGCGGTGCTTGGCAACGATGAGGTCGGCCTCACCTTCGCGAGGTGACTCCCGCTCATACATCGACTCGCGGTGAAGCAGGATGACCAGGTCGGCATCCTGCTCGATGCTGTTGTGGACGGTAATGCCGTTAGCGATGAAGTTGTGTTTCCCCAACACAGTTGCGTCGTAGACCTCCTCGACGCCATCGGGCTCGATGGACACGACCGAGTCCCACAGCACGTCGTTGACGGCCATGAGCTCAAGATCAGCATCGTCCAGGACCACGGCCACTCGCCCCAGCCGCTCGCGCGACGCAGAAAGCCTCCACATCGTCGAGCCGCAGTGGGCCGTGCCCATGGCTGCATGGAACTCTCGGTGGGCCATTCCCCTCTCGGCCATGACCGCCTTGACACGATCCCAGACCTGCAGCGGCACGGTGTCGACATTGTTGTTGGCCGCCTTGTCGCGGACTATCTCCAAGAGCCGTCCTGCGGGCACCGACCGGTCACCATGGACTCCGATCTCCTGCAGGAAGCGGCGTTGGTCATCAGCTCCGGAGACGTCGATGGTGTACCCGTTGCGATGCCCGGACTTCGTGCTGACGTGGGTCCTCGTGGAGATGCCGAAGCGCAGAAGCAGTCGCGATAGGTCGTCGACCAGTCGTCGGGACGCCGACGTGTAGTAGATCCGTCCGCCCTGGCCGTTCTTCTTGACCGTGACTGATCCGTCGGTCGACCAGATGTGTTTGATGAACAAGGCGATCTGGCGCTTGGACACATGGAAGATCGGCTCAGGAACGAACTTCTGATGGCTGTGCAGACCAGAGAGACCCAGCCCGTCCAACCATTCAGCGATCGGCTTGCCCTTGCCGTGGCCAAGCGCGAATGGTGCGTGACACCGCAACGATGTGCATCGCGGCGCCGGGTAGTCGTCATGCACGGCTGCCACACCAAGAACCATGGCCGCCCTGGTGACCGCCCCGAGGTTCTGCTCTCCGATGCTGGCGTAGCGGATCGGTTGTCGCTTGACGAAGGAGCCGTCGCCGAGCATGTGAGCGAGCAGCACCACCTTGTCATCCTGCCAGTCCTTGAGCTCGTGCGGCGCCGGCACGTGCCGCGGCACAGCCACCCGTGAGCCGGTGCGCAAGTCTCCCAGCTGGGTCCAGCCCTCATAAGCCAGGAACGGATGGTTCTCGGTCGCACGGACCGTCTTGCCCGAGGCAAGGATCAGGCGGAAGACCGGCTTGATCCCGGTCGGGAACACATGGGTCAAATGCCGTTGCACATAACGCAAGGAGTCATCCAGCGCCCACACCGGAACATCAGTGGCACCCTCGGCATACAGCTCGCCCAGGGAGCTCTCGGCGCCTGTGTCCGCCCTCAGGATCCGTGCGTCAGCAGTAAGGCATCCCGACTCGCGAAGATCGCTCATCTGCGGCCTCTTGTCAGTGCGCTGCTCGCTTCCACGGTTCAACTGCGAGATGGCGATGACGGGAACCTCAAGTTCCTTGGCCAGGAGTTTGAGGGCCCGGGAGAACTCCGAGACCTCCTGTTGACGGCTCTCGACCCGCTTGCCCGAGCTCATCAGCTGCAGGTAGTCGATGATCACCAGACGCAGGTTGTGCCGCTGTTTGAGACGGCGGCACTTAGCCCGGATCTCCATCAGCGACATGTTCGGCGAGTCATCAATGAACAGTGGCGCATCGGAGACCTCGCCCATGGTGCGCGCGAGCCGGGTCCAGTCCTCGTCGCGCATCGTGCCCTTGCGCATGTTCTGCAACTGGATCGAGGCCTCGGCCGAGAGTAGGCGCATCGTGATCTCGGTGCGGCTCATCTCGAGACTGAACAGGACGGTGGCCATCTTGTGCTTGATGGCTGCCGACCGTGCGATGTCCAAACCCCACGTACTCTTGCCGACAGCGGGTCTGGCCGCCACCACGATCATCTGACCGGGGTGCAGACCGTTGGTGAGGTTGTCGAAGTCTGTGAATCCCGTCGGGACACCGGTCATCTCACCCGATCGACCAGACGCGTGCTCGATCTCGTCGACCGTTGCCTCGAGCACATCACCCAGCACCGCGTAGTCCTCGCCGCCGCGCTTGTCCGCCACGGCGTAGATCTCAGCCTGAGCGGCGTTGACGATATCTACGACGTCGCCGCCACCTTGGCCATAACCCATCTGGACGATCTTGGTGCCGGCATCGACCAGGCGCCGCAGCACCGCCCGCTCAGCCACGATCTCCGCGTAGTAGCCGGCATTTGCCGCCGTCGGCACCTCAGAGATGAGCTGATGCAGATATGCCTGTCCACCCACCCGGGTCAGGTCGCCGCGCTTGGTCAGCTCATCGGAGACGGTGATGGCATCGGCCGGCTCACCGCGGCTGTACAGGTCAAGGATCGCGTCGTAGATCAGCTCGTGGGCCGGGCGATAAAAGTCGACACCCTTGAGCCCTTCGACGCAGTCGGCGATCGCGTCCTTGGAGAGGAGCATCCCGCCGATGACGCTCTGCTCTGCGTGCACATCCTGCGGAGGAAGCCGGTCGTCGGCCGATCCATGGGAGGACTGAGTGGGTCCGTCATACGACTTGATGTTCAGCTCCGCGAGCGACACAAGCGTCCCCCTTCGATACCGACCCTGCAAGCGGACTGTGACCAGCACACCACCCGGGTCTGACAACCCCCACCACACGCCAGTAGGGGACTCGCCCCGCGCAGCGATCGGCACGAATGAGTCACGTTAGGACCGGATGCCCCCGGACTCAACCACAGCCTGCGCACATCATGGGGACAAGCTGTGCGTAAAGGTGCCCCCATTTGTGCACACCTTGGGGAGGAGGCTGTGAACTAAGGAAAACATTCGTGCCGTTGGTCCCGCTGACCTGCACAAACGTTGTCCACTGCCTGTGGATAAGAAATAGTTGGACCGCGACGGCCCACCGACCCCACACGAGGCGTGGTCCGGTCCCGCGAGCCCATATCCTGGGCCAATGGGGGCCGTTCGAGATGACGTGGTCAATGCCGTGTGTCGTGAGCTCGAGAGGGTGGGTAACCCCGACCGGGCGAAGGGCCAACAGACTTATATGAAGTCCACCATGCCTTTTCGAGGCATCGGCGCAGCTCAGCTCAGGGCCACCTTGCGACCGCTGCTGGCCGACCCGGCACACATCCTGACCGGGCGCGACGAGTGGGAGGCGACGATCCGCAGGATCTGGGATGCCGCCCAGTTCCGTGAGGAACGCTATGCCGCGCTTTCCATCTCCAGGCACCGCCTCTACCGGCCGTGGGCCAGGGACCGCTCGGCCATGCCGCTGTACCGCCACCTGGTGGGGTCGGGGGCGTGGTGGGATTTCGTAGACGAGATTGCCGCACACCTGGTCGGCCCGGTTCTGAGAGTGCAGCCAGAGACCGAGTCCGAGCGGATGCGCTCCTGGGCGATCGCGGACAGCATGTGGGTACGCCGGGCAGCCATCCTCAGCCAGCTCCTGAGCAAGGACGAGACCGACCAGCAGCTCCTTCTCGACTGCATCAGACCCAACCTGGCTGACCGGGAGTTCGTCATCCGCAAGGCAATTGGCTGGTCGTTGCGCCAGTACGCCCGCTCTGGCACCGGGGCGGCAGAGTGGGTTCATCGCAACGTGAACGAACTCGGCCCCCGGCTGTCACCACTGTCGCGCCGGGAGGCCCTCAAACACCTGGGCTGACGGCTGGCGCGACGCCGGCTGACGCAACAACGGTCGGCGCAAGAACCGTAGACCCAAGAGCACTGGGATCGAGCAGTGAAGCTCGGGACCGCGGCATACCGCTGACCCCACGAACCTCAGGTCGTACGGCCAGCACCTGGTTCACCCCGATCCGGTTTCCCTCGAAGGCGAGCGCGGAACCAGCCATATACAGCCGCCATACCCTGGCCCGGCCTGCGGTGCTGAGCTCAACGGCGTGGTCCCAGTTGGCCTCAAGATTCGCCACCCACGCTCGAAGCGTCAGCGCGTAGTGCTCACGCAACGACTCGACATCACGGACCTCAAAACCGGCTTCCTCCAGTGCCCCGACCATTACGGACAGGGGCTCGAGCTCCCCGTCAGGAAAGACGTAGCGGTCGATGAACGACGTCCGCGAGAAGCCCTCGGGCGGGCCGGGCCGACGGGAGATCGCGTGATTGAGCAACCGGCCGCCCGGTCTCAGCAATGCGAACAGGTCCGCCGAGTACGTCGGCAGCATGGCCCGGCCCACATGCTCAGCCATGCCAATGCTGGCAATCGCGTCGAACTGCCCGTCGCTCACATCGCGATAGTCCTGGACCCGGATCTCCACCCGATCAGCGACACCCTCTTCCGACGCCCGGCGCCGGGCGTAGTCGGCCTGTTCATGCGAGAGAGTGATGCCGACCGCGTCAACCCCATATTGGCGAGCAGCGCTGCAGACAAAAGCACCCCAGCCGCAACCCACGTCCAGGACACGCATACCTGGCTCGAGCCCGAGCTTGCGCGACACCAGATCACACTTGGCCAGCTGCGCCTCATCCAGGCCGAACGCCGTTCCCGGCGCCTGGTCGTAGTAGGCACACGAGTACGCCATTGTCTGCCCGAGCACCAGCTCGTAGAACTCGTTGCCGACGTCGTAGTGGTGAGCGATGGCCTTCGCGGCGCGACTCTTCGAACGGCGCGGCCCCCCCAGCTTCGCCTCCTCGGCGGGAGGTCGCGGTGGTCGACCAACGATCCCCAGACGCAAGGCCGCTGTGAGGATTGCCCACCGGGTCGAGCCGTCGGTCACTACCCCCGGGCCGAACTCGGGATCGGCGACCTGCTCCAGCATCGACAGAGCGGCCAGCAGGTCCCCCCCGATGAGAATGTCACCGGACACGTAGGCTCGAGCAAAGCCCAGCTGGTTGGGGGCCCACAGCAATCGACGCAGGGCATGAGGACTGGTGATGGTCAACTGCAGCGGGGCGCTGGGCGGGCCAAGCTCGCTGCCGTCCCAACAGGTCACGCGCACAGGCGTGTTCCCACCCAGACCCGCGGCGACCAACGGGGCCATGACATCCGCCACGTTCACAAGAGCCTCTTTCGCCTTACGATCGACGACCAGAACAACCTCAGGTGACATTAGCAGCGACAGCAGCGAC
>DAITND010000141.1:0-6721 GCA_036834825.1 Dermatophilaceae bacterium | reverse complement strand
CAGCGCACGAACATCTGCTGGTCCTGGACCGTGAAGGCCACATCGCCGTCCTGGTCGATGTTGGGCTCGAAACCCTCGTCGATCAAGGCGTCGAGCACACGTCCACGAAGGGGGTGCTCGCTGGTCGGAGGGGGGAAGTTCGGCAGCGAAGTCGGATCGGTCATGTGCCTAAGGTAACGACTGCCTACCCTTGGTGCCATGGGCCCCTCTCGTGATCTGCCTCCCGCGTTCGGTGCCACCCTCACCCGCGACGGCGTGGACTTCGCCGTCTACGCAGGCCGCGCGGACGGGGTCGACATCTGTCTGTTCGAGCCCGGCGACACGACCGGGGACAGCGAGCGCAGAGTCGCCCTGGGGAACCGGGCCCATGGAACATGGTTCGGTTCGGTGCCCGGGCTCGGTGCCGGGGCGCGGTACGGGGTGCGGGCGCACGGCCCGTGGCAGCCCGACGCGGGCCTGCGCTACAACGCCGACAAGCTGCTGCTGGATCCCTACGCCCGGGCGATCGAGGGCGAGGTGGCCTGGCGCCCAGAGGTGTTCGGCCATGTTGTGGATGACCGCCTGCTCGGCGACGCAGATGCCAGGGACGAACGCAACAGCGCGGCATACGTTCCGAGGGCCATCGTCGTGGATGACCGTTTCGACTGGGGGCATGAGCACTCGCCGCATGTTCCCTGGGCTCAGACGGTCATCTACGAGGCCCACGTCCGAAACCTCACCAGACTCCACCCGCAGGTCCCGGAGCCGTTGCGCGGGACGTATGCCGGGATGGCCCACCCCGCCACCATCGAGCACCTGCAGTCACTGGGAGTGACGTCGGTGGAGCTGTTGCCGGTCCATGCCTTCAGCCACGAGCCCGCGCTGGTGGGCCGAGGACTGGTCAACCACTGGGGCTACAACCCTCTGGGGTTCTTCGCGCCTCACGGGGCCTATGCCGCGTCCCGCGATCCCCAGGACCAGCTCAACGAGTTCAAGGGCATGGTCAAGCTGCTCCATGGCGCCGGTCTGGAGGTCATCCTCGACGTCGTCTATAACCACACCTGCGAGCAGGCCCGGGACGGGGCGACGTTGTCGTGGCGAGGCCTGGACAACCGCACCTACTACCGACTGGACGAGCGGGGCCGTGATCAGGACGTCACGGGATGTGGCAACACCCTGGACATACGCCAACCGGTGGTGGCCCGGATGGTTCTGGACTCCCTGCGGTACTGGGTTGAGCAGTGCCATGTCGACGGCTTCCGTTTCGACCTGGCGGTAACGCTCGGACGTGGCCGTGACGAAGGGTTCCACCCGAACCACCCGTTCCTGGCCAAACTGCGCACAGACCCGGTGCTCTCAGCGGTCAAGCTGATCGCCGAGCCGTGGGACCTCGGGGTCGATGGTTGGCGAACCGGCCAGTTCCCGCCGCCCTTCGCCGAGTGGAACGATCATTTCCGTGATGGGGTGCGCACGTTCTGGCTGTCCGACGTCGCGCGCTCGGCCCGCCAGGAACCGGGTCATGGAGTCCGTGAGCTGGCGACGCGACTCAGCGGCTCACGGGACCTGTTCGGCGCCCGCGATCGGGGCCCGATGGCGTCGATCAACTACGTGGCTGCCCACGACGGCTTCACCCTGGCCGACACGACCGCCTATGAAGACAAGCACAACCTCTCCAACGGTGAGGGCAACCGTGACGGCCATGACGACAACCGGTCGTGGAATCACGGGGTTGAGGGGCCCGGCGCCAACTCATCGATGCTGACGGCGCGGCGGCGAGCGATCCGCAACCTGCTGGCCACCGAGCTGTTCGCCAGCGGTGTGCCGATGATCAACGCCGGCGACGAGCTGGGACGTTCTCAGGGTGGCAACAACAACAGCTACTGCCAGGACAACGAGGTGTCGTGGTTCGACTGGGATCTGGAGCCCTGGCAACACGAGCTGCTGGCCACGACACGCTTCCTGACCGGGCTCAGAGCCGGCAATCCCGTTCTTTGGCGACGGTCCATCTTCACCGAACGCCGGGCGCGCCAGGAGCCAGTGGCCGAGCCCCAGTGGTTCGCAGCGGACGGTCGCCCGATGCGTCACCGAACGTGGGACGACCCGCACACCCGGACGTTGACGATGTTCCTGGACAGCACTCACGTCGGCGGGCAGTCGCTGCTGATCCTCTTCCATGGCGGCGCCCTCGACGCCGAGGTGACCCTGCCGGCACAGGGCGAGGCCGCGACATACCGGTTGGTCTGGGACAGCACGTGGGCGCTGCCGCCGCCTTCTGGGGGCGATCAGAGCACACTGACTCCGACCGTGGACCCTGACGATGGACCCCTCACCCTCACCGCATCATCGGTTCGGGTCTACGCGCTGGTGCCCTGACCTGCCAGTCAGGCGTTGGCGACCAGACCCAGCTCAGCCGCGTTGGCCATGGCGGAATGCGTGGGCAGGATCCGGACGGTGTAGCCGAAGGCGCCGGTCCGGGTCGGCACGAGGTCACCCGCGAAGCAGTGCTGGCCGTCCTCGTACGACTCAGCGAAGGTCAACGGCGCCGTCTCGATGTCACGCAGCTCATCTGACTCCGAGGCACGACCGTGGACCACCTGCACCTCGACCTCGCGAGGGCCCAGCTCACCCAGGGACACGAAGGCGCGCACGTGAAAGATGTCGCCGACCTGCGGGGAGTCCGAGACCCCTGAGGACTCCACGTGATCAACCCGCACCCCCGGCCAGGCGGCCCGGACCTTGGCCTTGTAGGCCGACAGATCCCGCGCACCCTCCCAGGTGGGTCCACCCAGGGCCCAGCCCGCACGAGCGGCGGGGCCGTAGAGGTGGGTCGTGTAGTCCCGAACCTGCCGGGACGCCAACACCTTCGGGCCCAGCGTGGACAGGGTATGCCTGATCATCGACAACCAGCGCTGAGGCAGCCCGTCCTGGTCGAGGTTGTAGAAGCGGGGAGCCACCGAGCCCTCGATGAGGTCATAGAGTGCGGCCGCCTCGAGGTCGTCGCGCCGGTCCGGATCCTCGACACCATCGGCGGTCGGGATGGCCCAGCCGTTCTCGCCGTCGAACCACTCATCCCACCACCCGTCCAGTATCGAGAGGTTGAGCCCGCCGTTGAGCGCAGCCTTCATGCCGGAGGTCCCGCAAGCCTCAAGCGGGCGCAGGGGATTGTTCAGCCAGACGTCACAGCCCGGGTAGAGGTACTGCGCCATGGCGATGTCGTAGTTCGGCAGGAACACGATGCGGTGGCGAACCTGCGGGTCGTCCGCGAACCTCACGAGCTGCTGGATGAGCCTCTTGCCGGTCTCGTCGTTCGGGTGGCTCTTGCCCGCGATGACGAGCTGAACGGGACGCTTGGGATCCAGCAGGATCTTTTTCAGGCGTACCGGGTCCCGCAGCATCAGTGTGAGTCGTTTGTACGTCGGGACCCGACGGGCGAAACCGATGGTGAGCACATCCGGGTCCAGGATGTCCTGGATCCAGCCGAGCTCGGCCGGGCTGGCGCCACGCTTCAGCCAGCTCGACTTCATCCGCCGACGAGCCTCCCCGACCAGCTGCTCGCGCATGTTCCGCTTGACAGCCCAGATCTCGTCACCGGGGATGTCGGCGATGCCCGCCCACGCATCGTGCTCGGCGACATCGGTGGTCCCCAGGTGCTTGAGCGCGAGCTCGAAGACCCTGCGGTCGACCCATGTCGGGGCGTGAACACCGTTGGTGATACTCGTGATCGGTACCTCGACGTCGTCGAACCCAGGCCAGAGACCATCAAACATCTGACGGCTGACCACCCCGTGCAGCCTGGAGACCCCGTTGGCGCGCTGTGCCAGGCGCAGTCCCATGACCGCCATGTTGAACACACCGCCCTGGCCACCGGGAAAGTCCTCGGCACCCAGGGCCAGCAGGCTTTGGATGGGCAGGCCGGGGATCGCGTTGTCGCCGCCGAAGTACAGCTCGATCTGGTCGACACCGAAACGGTCGATCCCGGCAGGTACCGGGGTGTGCGTAGTGAAGACGGTGCCCGCCCGGACCGCCTCGAGGGCCTCGCCGAAGGTCATGGCGCCCTGGTGGGTCATCTCGCGCATCCGCTCCACGCCAAGGAAGCCGGCGTGACCCTCATTGGTGTGGAAGACGTCTGGAGCCGGTGCGCCGCTCAGGCGTGACCACAGACGCAGCGCCCGGACGCCACCGACACCGAGCAGCAGCTCCTGCTGAAGGCGCAGCTCGCCGGTGCCGCCATAGAGCCGGTCCGTGATCCCGCGGGCCGCCTCATCGTTGTCCTGGACATCAGAGTCGAGCAGCAGCAGGGGAACCCGGCCGACCTGGGCCTTCCACACGTGGGCATGAAGCACCCTGCCGCCGGGAAGGTCGATCGTGATGATGCAGGGCTTCCCATCGGCTTCCCGCAACAGCGCCAGAGGCAGGTCGTCCGGGTCGAGCACGGGGTAGGTCTCCTGCTGCCAGCCGTCGCGGTTCAGCGACTGCTTGAAGTAGCCGGTCTTGTAGAACAGGCCGACCCCGACCATGGGCACACCCAGATCCGAGGCGGACTTGAGGTGGTCCCCGGCCAGGATGCCCAGACCACCGGAGTACTGCGGGAGAGCTCCGGTGATGCCGTACTCGGGGCTGAAGTAGGCGATCGAGGCGGGAGCGCCACCCTGCACCTCAGCAGCCCAGCTCTGGTACCAGCGGGGCTGGCTCAGGTAGGCCGCGAGATCTTCGGCCGCGCCGTGGACTCTCTGCACGAAGGCCTCGTCGGCGGCAAGGCTCACAAGCTCGTCCGCCGACAGCGCCGAGAGCATCTTGGCGGGTTCCTTGCGAACCTTGGCCCAGCGCTTGGGGTCGATCTCGGAGAACAGGTCCCGCGTGGCGGGGTGCCAGCACCAGCGCAGGTTGCTGGCGAGCTCTCCCAGCGCACTGATCGGCTCGGGCAGGACGGTGCGGACGCTGAAGCGACGAATAGCCTTCACGATCGAGAAGCATAGGCGACGTTCGTGAGATGATTTGGAAGTTCTTGCAGTTCCTGTCAACATTTTGCAGGGCGGACGTCCGGGTCCCCACAAAGCGGGCGAAGGCCACCATCTCGAGGTCTCGGGAAGGACACCGGGTAGCCTCGGGCTGATGACAGCGAGCCAACTGCACGGTTCCCCCAAGCCGGCCCCCAAGCCTGCCCCTCACCCTGCAGCCCCGGGCACCATCGGGCGTATTCCGGTCCTGGGGGTCACCCCCTGCATCGAGCACGGAGCGTTCCCTGCCAAGTCTGTGCTGAACGAGCCGTTCGAGGTCACCGCCACTGTCTTTCGCGAAGGCCATGACGCCGTGGACGCGACGGTGGTCCTGACCGAGCCGGACGGCAGCGAGCAGCACGTGCCGATGGCACTGGTCTCCCCCGGACTTGACCACTGGTCGGCCACGATAAGGGCGAACGCAACCGGCCAGTGGTCCTACCGGGTGGAGGGCTGGGCAAACCCGTACCGCACCTGGGAGCACGACGCCACCCTCAAGGTCGCCGCCGGCGTGGACACCGAGCTGATGCTCGAGCAGGGTGCCCTCGTGCTGGACCGGGCGCTGGCACAAGTCACACGTACGCCCGCCCAGGCCAAACCGATCAGGAACGCGATGGCGGCACTGCGGGACCAGACCCGCCCCGCGCAGGCGCGTCTGCAGGCGGCCGTTGCCCCCGAGGTGCGCGCCGAGATGGATCGCCGCCCGTTGCGCGACCTGGTCAGTCCCACTGCGGAATACAGCTGGCTGGTGGAACGCGAACGCGCCCTGTATGGCGCGTGGTACGAGATCTTCCCGCGCTCGGAGGGAGCGACCCAGGACCCCCTCACCGGGCTGTGGACCTCAGGGACCCTGGTGAGCGCGGCACGGCGTCTGAGCGCCATCGCGGACATGGGTTTCGACGTCGTCTATCTGACCCCGGTCCACCCGATAGGCAAGATCAACCGCAAGGGCCCCAACAACACCCCCAAGGCCGGACCGCGCGACCCCGGCTCGCCTTATGCGATCGGTTCGCCCGACGGTGGCCACGATGCCATCGCGCCCGAGCTGGGGACCTTCGCCGACTTCGACTCCTTTGTCGAGGAGGCAGATCGGCTCGGTCTGGAGGTCGCGCTCGACCTTGCCCTGAACTGTGCACCGGACCATCCCTGGGTCAGCGCCCACCCCGAATGGTTCACCTTGCGTGCCGACGGGACCATCGCCTGTGCGGAGAACCCGCCGAAGAAGTACGAGGACGTCTACCCCCTCAACTTCGACAACGACCCGGCCGGCATCTATGCCGAGGTCCGGCGCGTGGTCCAGGTCTGGATCGACCACGGCGTCACGATCTTTCGGGTCGACAACCCGCACACCAAGCCCCTGCAGTTCTGGCAGTGGCTGATTGCCGATGTGGCAGCGGTGGCGCCGGACATCATCTGGCTGGCCGAGGCGTTCACGAGGCCGGCGATGATGCACGCGCTGGGCAAGATCGGTTTCCAGCAGTCCTACACCTACTACACCTGGCGCATCCAGAAGTGGGAGCTGCAGGAGTACGTCACCGAGCTCGCCGGCGAGGCGGCAACCTACATGCGTCCCTCGTTCTGGCCCACGACGCACGACATCCTGCCGCCCTACCTGCAGTACGGCGGGCCAACGGCATGGAAGGTTCGCGCAGCACTGGCGGCAACCCTGGTGCCAACGTATGGGATCTATGCCGGGTACGAGCTGGTGGAGGATGTCGCACGCCCCGGCGTCGAGGAACAGATCG
>DAITND010000140.1:0-6739 GCA_036834825.1 Dermatophilaceae bacterium | reverse complement strand
GTGAACGTCCACCCGGATGCGGCCATCTTGGGCGAAGAGCTCTTTGGCCCGGTTGCCCCGATCGTGACCTTCGAGGACGAGGCGCAGGCCGTCGCCTTCGCCAACGGCACCGAGCATGGGCTCGTGGGCTACGTCTACACCGGCGACTTGGCACGTGGTCTGCGCGTCGCCGAGGCGCTGGAATTCGGCATGGTTGGTCTGAACCGGGGCCTGGTCAGCGATCCGGCAGCGCCCTTCGGCGGCTCCAAACAGAGCGGGATCGGCCGCGAGGGTGGTCACGACGGTATGCTCGACTACCTCGAGTCGAAGTACATCGCCGTGCAGTGGTGACTCTGGGTCACGACGGTGAGTCGCCGAAGACCTCAGGGTGCTTGGCAAGCTCGACACGAGTTCGCCGAATGTGCCCGCTGAGGTAGCGCTCGGCATCAGTGGTGTCGTGGCGCTCGATCGCGTCGAGCAGCAGACGGTGCTCAGAGTTGATCACCCACATCCGGCCCGGTCCGCTGCTCGAGACGAAAGCCCGGCGGTAGTGCTGGGTGGAGTTCCACAGCCGGGTGACCATCGAGGTCAGCTGGTCGAAGTGACAACCACTGTAGGTGAGCAGATGGAACTGCCTGTCCAGCTGAAGGAAGCCGCGGACGTCGGAGTTGGTCTCGATCTCGTCCTGGATCTGCTCCAGGGCGCGCATGTCGCCGGCGGTGAGGTGCGGGATGCTCTGGCTCAGGGCGAGCGGCTCGAGACGTTCGCGCATCTGGTAGATGATGTCGACCTCAGGGCTGTCCAGTAGGGGAACGCGCGCGCCCTTGTTCGCCTCGTGTTCGATGAGTCCTTCGGCCTCCAGCATTCGCAGTGCCTCGCGCACGGGCAGTCTGCTGGCACCGAACTGCTCGGCGACCACCGCCTGCCGGACGCGCTGCCCAGGCCCGATGTCCCCGTCGAGGATCGCCTCGCGCAGGTGATCGGCGACCCGTTGGCTGGCCGGACCTGTCGCTGCCGCAGACGTCTTGGAAGCCACGGAGGTCATGACAGTCTCGCGCTGGTCTGCAGCCGGTCGAAAGCCTTTCCGTTCGGGTAGGACACCAGCTCGAGTTGCAGCCCCCAAGGGGCCAGGAAGTACACCCACCGCTGGCCGAGGTTGTGTCCCTTGCTCTCGGTCGGCTCGCCCAGCACGGTGACCCCGCGGCTCCTGAGGTACTCCACGGCGGCATCGAGGTCCTCGACGTACAGGGCGATGTGGTGCCCGCCGACGTCGCTGTTCTTCGGGACGGACGTGCGCTGGTCAGGGGCCGTGTAAAGGAACACCTCGAAGATCGTCTGCCCGCCGCAGCGGAAGAAGCGATTCTCCGGAACCGTCGCGCGGGGGTGGACGCCCAGATGTTCGCTCATCCAGTCACCGTCATCCTGGAAGGGGCCCAGCGAGTAGAGGTACTCGCAGCCGAGCACGTCGACGAGGAACGTGGTGGCCTCCTGGAGATCAGGCACGGTAATTCCGATGTGGTCGAGCCGGCGCAACCCTGGTAGTCCCATCTGCGACGCTCCTATCGAGAGAATGGATCCAATACATCATAGCCAAAGGCGCGCAGTAGCGTAAATCGGAAACTCAGACCCATCAAAGACTAGCGATTGGATCCTATTCTGTGGCACGCTTGGCTACACCCGACCGAATTGTGGAGTGTGTCATGGCCCAGCACAAACAACTCACCGCCGCGTCTGCGTGGGTCGAGCTCGTCGCCACCACCGACGACTGGGACGCCGCGGACCCGGCGCTGCTGAAGACGATGCTCAACCAGCTCGTGCTGATTCGCACGTTCGAGGAGTATGTCCTCGAGCTCGCCGGCGCGGGTCTGGTCCACGGACCTGCGCACTCAAGCATCGGGCAGGAGGGCGGCGCTGTCGGCTCCATCCTGGCGCTGACCAGCGAGGACTCCGTCAACGGCTCGCACCGAGGTCACCACCAGTTCCTGGCCAAGGCGCTCTCACACGTCGCACCTAAGGACCTCAACCTCACCCAGGAGCTCACCGGCGAGGTTCGCACCGTCCTGCTCCGTACCCTCGCCGAGATCTGTGGCCTGTCCCGGGGATACAGCCACGGGCGCGGCGGGTCCATGCACCTGCAGTGGAAGGAAGCGGGCGCGATGGGCACGAACGCCATCGTCGGGGGTGGCGTGCCGCAGGCCGCAGGGTTTGCGTGGGCGAACCGGCAGGCCGGCACGGACGCCGTGTCGGTGACCTACTTCGGTGACGGTGCGGTCAACATCGGATCGACGCTGGAGACGTTCAACCTCGCCTCCGCCTGGAAGCTGCCGATCTGCTTCTTCATCGAGAACAACCTCTACGCCGTCTCGACCAAGGTCACCGAGGCGACGGGAGAGCCGCGGCTGTCGGCCCGCGGCCTCGGGTTCGCCATCCCGAGCTGGAAGGTTGACGGCATGGATCCGCTGGCCGTCCACCTGGCCATGCAGGAGGCGCTGACCCACATGCGTGCCGGCAACGGGCCAACCATGATCGAGGCAGACACCTACCGCTTTTTCCACCAGAACGGCCCCTTCCCGGGGAGCGCCTTCGGATACCGCTCCAAGGAGGAGGAGGCGCAATGGCGAGCGCGCGACCCGATCGCGCAGGTCGCCGGTCACCTGGTGCGCCGCGGCATTCTGAGCCAGTCCTCCATCGACGAGACCGTCAACCGCGCAAAACAGGTCATGGCCGAGACAGGTGAGGTTCTGTTCGAGCCGCTGCCCGGTGGCAAACCGGGCCAGCGCCGGATAAAGCCCGCGGAGTGGCCAGACGCGGCCTTCGTCGACGTCGGGGTCCGAGGTGACCTGAGCGAGTTCGACGACGCTCACGTAGCTGACACCGACTCGTACACGGGCGAGATCACGGAGCAGAAGTTCATCGACGCGGTGGCTGCCGTGATGGCCCGACGGATGCAGACCGACGAGACCGTCGTGGTGATGGGTGAGGACGTGCACCGCCTCAACGGCGGGACGAACGGCGCCACCAGAGGTTTGAAGGAGGCCTATCCCGACCGGGTCCTGGGCACACCCATCAGCGAGAATGCCTTCGCAGGTCTGGGAGGCGGAATCGCGCTCGACGGCCGGTTCAAACCGGTCGTGGAGTTCATGTACGCCGACTTCATGTGGGTGGCCGCCGACCAGCTGTTCAACCAGATCGGCAAGGCCCGGCACATGTTCGGCGGCGATGGCGAGGTGCCTTTCGTGCTGCGCAGCAAGGTCGCCACCGGCACCGGCTACGGGTCGCAGCATTCAATGGACCCAGCCGGCATCTTCGCAACGGCCCCGGGTTGGCGGATCGTCGCTCCATCGACGCCGTTCGACTATGTCGGCCTCATGAACGCCGCCCTGCGGTGCAAGGACCCCGTCGTCGTCCTCGAGCACGTCGACCTGTACACGTCAACGGGCCAGGGGCCGGTCGACGACCTCGACTACTGCCTGCCCGTGGGCAAGGCCGCCGTGCGGCGCAAGGGATCACAGATCACCGTGATCTCCTACCTCTCGATGGTTCACCACGTGCTCGCGGCCGTCACGCAGGTCGGTAACGTCGACGCCGAAGTGATCGACCTGCGGTGGCTCGACCGCGCAAGCATCGACTGGGACACGATCGGCGAGAGCATCAAGAAGACCAACAACGTGCTGATCGCCGAGCAGGGTGCCCTCGGGACGTCCTATGGCGGCTGGCTCGCCGACGAGATCCAGCGGCGGTTCTTCGACTGGCTTGACCAGCCCGTGCAACGAGTGACCGGCGGCGAGGCCTCGCCGAGCATCAGCAAGGTCCTGGAACGGGCGGCGATCGCCAAGACTGAGGAAGTCGCAGCCAGGCTCGCCGAGATCACGGAGTCCTGACATGGCCCGATTGCTGCGTATGCCCGAGGTGGCAGCCAATACGGTGGAGGCAGTCCTGTCCGAGTGGCCGATACCGGAGAACATGCCGTACAGGTCCAAAGATGCCATCGCCACGGTCGAAACCGAGAAAGCTGTCGTCGACGTACCCGCCGACGCCGACGGCGTGATCCTCAAGACGCTGGTGCCGGCCGGCGCAGTGGTCGAGGTCGGAGCACCAATCGCCCTGCTCGGAGAGCCTGGCGAACACGTCGATGACCTGCGCGCCCTGCTGGCCGAGCTCGGGGTTGGGTCAGAGGCCCCCCCGCCGATCTCGGCAGGTGTGGCAGATGTGGCTAAGGGTGGGCGCGTTTTCAGCAGCCCCTTGGCCCGACGTCTGGCCAGGGACGCGGGTCTGTCCATCGCGGACATCAGCGGAAGCGGTCCTGGCGGTCGGATCGTGCGACGAGACGTTGAGCGAGCAGCCTTGGCCACGCCTGGGACCACTCCTGGGACCACTCCAACGGGCCCCGCGACATACGACGACATACCGCACTCGCGGATGCGCCGCGCCATCGCTGCTCGGCTGAGCCAGAGCACCCGAGACGCGCCTCATTTCTTCCTACGTGGTACCGCCACCGTCGACAAGCTGCTCAAGCTCCGGGCACGCCTCAATGACTCAGGCGCAGTCGTTGTCTCGGTCAATGACCTGATGGTGACAGCCGCAGCTCGCGCCCATGTCCTGGTGCCGGCAATGAACGTGATCTGGATGCCCGACGCGGTGCGCTCGTTCTCCGCTGTCGACATCTCCGTGGCTGTGGCCACCGACCGGGGCCTGGTCACCCCGGTACTACGCGGGGTTGACCAGATGACGCTGTCGGCGGTTGCCGCGGCCTCCAGCGACCTGGTCGGCCGTGCCAGGTCAGGGAACCTGCAGCAGGAGGAGCTCGAGGGCGGGACACTGACCATCACGAACCTCGGCATGTTCGGCACCGAGGACTTTGCTGCGATCATCAACCCGCCACAGTCGGCCATCCTGGCCGTTGGCGCTGCGCTGGAGAAACCCGTCGTCGCCAAGGGGAGGCTGAGGGTGGGTACGGTCATGAACTTCACACTCTCGGTCGACCATCGGCCGATCGACGGAGCAACGGCCGCACAGTGGATGTCCGCGTTTGTTTCGCTCCTGGAGGAACCGGTGCGGATCCTCCTTTAGCCCCTCCGGCAAAGGTCCGGCTCGACCTCTCGGGTCGGCAATGTCGTTGCTGGGTCAGGGCACGGTGTTCGGCGCCCTTCGCTCCAGTGAATGGGGCTGGGTAAACGCTCGGACCGGGACGCCACCTCTTCGGACATCAATCGTGATCTGGCAGACATCGGCGGCATCTTCGTCCTCTGCGCCGGTCCTGCTTTCAGATTCATCTTGCGGTTCTGCGGTCTCCAGGTCTCGCAGGCACCGCCGCATGGCCTAGCTTGCCCGGCGGACCCGTCTGGCCCAGCTCTCGGTCGAGTCGGGCAAGCTGTCCGGCCGCCAGTGGCCGCAGCGGGGAACCAGCACCCAGGGCACTGAGCTGGGTCTGCCACATGACGTAGTCATCAGCGCCCCAGGCCGAGCGTGTCCAGGTGGACATCAGGTCTGGCTCGCGGCTGCCCAGCACCGCCTGCCGCAGTGACGCCTCGATGCTCTCGCGAAGCCTCACCACGCCGGGGGCAGTCGAGCCCGGCAGCAGGGGTCCGCGATACGCCCGCATCGCGGACGCCACGTTGCCGACGGCGAGATGGGCCTCGACGGCCAGCCAGTCGGCGGTCAGCTCAGCCACCAGCCGGTATGGCCGCGAGGCAAGCAGCTCCTCCCCGAGGAGGTGACGCAGCCGGTTGAGCTCGGCCCGCAACGTCGAGGCACTGCCGTCCTCTTCGTAGAGCAGGACGGCCAGCTCGTCCCCCGACAGACCACGCGCAGCCGAGGCAAGGAGCAGAAGGATCTCGCTGTGACGGGGGCTCAGCCGGATCGACTGCCGCTTCCCGTGTCCGTTGTCGATGGTCAGCAGAGAGTCGCTTCGCCCCAGGGACTCCAGGACCACGAATAGTCCGCCACCATAGCGCTGCTCCCTTTCCCCGTGAGAACGCAACTCCCGCGCAAGCTCGGCCTCAGCCATCCGTGCCGCCGCTCGCACCATCGCCATGGTCTGTGGCAGGACGACATCCTCAACACCGGTGATATCCAGGACACCCAGTAAAGCCGACGTGGTGGGGTCATGAATGGGCGTGGCCGCACAGCTCCAGCGCTTCATGGAGCGCCGAAAGTGTTCAGCCCCGGTGACTCTCACGGACTCGTCCAGGGCCAACGCCATGCCCGGTGCGTTGGTGCCGGCCAGCCGCTCGTCCCAGTTACTGCCTTCGACGAAACCGATCGACTCGGCCCGGCGTAACAACCCCGGTGAGCCACAGATCCAGAGCAGCTGCCCGCCGGCGTCGGAGACTGCCATGATCGAGTCGCAGTCACGGGCCGCCTGGCCTAGGACGTCATCCAGCAGAGGAAATACCTGCGCCAGCGGGTGGGCCTCTCGGTAGTCGCGCAGGGCGTCACCGGGCAGCGTGATCGGAGCATCGACCGTGTCAGCATGCACGCCCGCGGCAGCCGAACGAAACCATGACTCGGCCACCTGCGCGCGCACACTCTCGGGGGCCATGCCCTCAAGTAGAACCCGGGTCGCCCAAATCTGACGACAAACGGGTCAAACTTAATCGGCAGATCAGTACTTGATGACGACCCGGCCGTCGATCTTGCCGTGCTTCATCTCGTCGAAGACCGCATTGATCTCGCTGAGGTCCCGGGTGGCGACCGTGGGGTGGATCTGGCCGCGGGCATAGAACTCAAGAGCCTCTGCCAGGTCCTGGCGGGTGCCGAC
>DAITND010000139.1:0-6758 GCA_036834825.1 Dermatophilaceae bacterium | reverse complement strand
GAGGCAGGTGTTCGAAGGACCCGTTGATGTGCTCGGCGTATTCACCGGTGCCTGCCTACGAGCTGCAGATGGCCGCGACCAGCTGCAGCTCATTGGCGCGCTGGTGCTGGTGTCCTCGGGCCTGCTGGCTGTCACCGGAAGCTACCAGCCCGACTGCACACAGGAACCCCAGCAGCGACCGCAGCCCGGTAGCCATCGCCTTGGCCGACCAGGTGGTGCGACCCCTTCAGTACCTGAGCATTAACCCGGTGACCTGCCCCGCCGACAAACCCGCCAACGCCACCCCAGCGGGCCCGGCAGCTGCGTCAGGAACACCCGAGCAGGAAGCAGGTAGGACCGATTCGTCGGCCAAGCCCCGTTCGCCGACGAGGTCGCCCGCCACGGCACTGACCTCATCACGCTCGTTCACCTTCATGATCTCCTGCTCAGGTTTGGGCTCGTTGCCCACTCCTAGGAGACCGCCGATCACCAAACCTGCGGAGCCCGGATTATGCCGACCCCGAAGGCCTCGCCGCCGTCCCCACCAGTACCAACCCAATCTGACGCGGCATAACCCCGTGCGCGGCATATGCGGACTCTGGCCTATCCATTTAAACGGATTAGCGCTGGGCGGAGGCTCGCCAGGGTCTTCCTGCGGGTGGGCGCCAGTTCGGCAGGTCCTTGCGTCGGCGTCGGGCGCGACTGCTGCAGGGGGCCATGGACCGTTTGCCTGCCACGACCCAGGTAGGTGCTCATCGAGCACCTACCTGTCAATGTCGGCCAACAGCGTGGACCGGATCCCACCTTGCGGCGTGCCGGTATTCGTCTCCCGATTCTGGCCGAGTTCGCTGAGGATCCCAGCTTTCAGGAACGCCTTGACCAGCAACAGCACCCGCATGCCATTGCCCGTCGGCGCACCCGGTCCATCAGTGCCGCATGGTCGACGGTGTCAAAGCACGCCTCGATATCAGCAGCCAGAGATCCACCTCGGCCTTCAACCGCGCGGGACGACGAAGTCGCGCAGGTATGCCGTCTCGGGCGCCAGCGCCGCCCAGCGACCGTCGAACCCCAGGACGGCCAGGCCAGAGGTGGGGAACCCCAGCGACAAGCGCTCCATCACGTCAGTGGACCCGGAGTCGTTGTGCGCCAGCGACGTCGCCAGTACGGGGATTCCAGGTGCATGCCCGATCATCAGAACGGCGTTGACCGAGTCCGGGACCTCGCGCAGTACCTCGAGCAGGCTGGCCGCGCTGGCGTCGTAGATTCGCCGGTCGAAGCGCGTGTCCTTGGCGTTCGCCCCGCCCGCCCAGATGCCTTCGAGTGTCTGGCGAGTGCGTTCGGAGGTCGAACAAAGAGCGAGCTCATGCACCACGGCGTGCGAAGGGTCGCTCAACCACACCCCGATGGCCGCAGCATCCTTGCGACCGCGAGGTGCAAGCTCACGATCATGATCGGGCTTGCCCCCAACCTTCTCGGCCTTGGCGTGCCGGACAAGGGTCAGAGTGCGTTCGCTCGTGGGCGTCGTTGTCATCACTTGAGGATCCTCCCGACACCGGGATCCGGCGAGTCATTGTGGGTGACGAATCAGCCAATGTCGGATTGCGCTCACCCTCCCAGAGCACAAGCCCGGGTTGACCCGTGCAGGGGCCCACACCCGCGCACGCCGGGCTGCGAAGGTCGAGGTGCCAGGGCGATCATCAGGTGGGCCATGCGCACCGCAAGGTCACCGCCCACCGGGGCGATGGACCCGCCGTACATGAGTCTGCGCATGCCATCGACGGCGTAGCCCATCGGCAGCACGTGGTGAAGTGCGCTAAGCGGGTTCGGTAACCTCTGCCAGGGGAACGCGCCGCCCGCACTGACCAGCTGCACGACCATGAGAACCAGACCGAGGAACGTGCCGACTGCTCCCACTGCAAGCCCGCGTGGCGCCCACCGTCCTGGATCTGGGGTTAAGTGATAGCGGGTTCTGAAGCGTCCGGGGTCGCGACTCTGTAGATGACGGTGCGCGTAACCCACCACGGCACCTCGGTGGCACGCCCGCGGAGTATCGGGACATTCGTCCCTAGCCCCGCTTCTTGATCTGGGCGGACAGCCGTGGTGAATGGCACCAGTGGTGGTGGATGGCACTTCTATGCCGTACCGGGGAGGCGGACAGATGAAGCGCGGGGCGTTCGCACAGGGCAGGTCCAGGCTGATCGGGGGTTTGGGACGCGGCCGCGCGTTGGCATTTCGTATTGTCGCGCTCGGCGGGCCATGGCTCGATCCTGTAACGGACCACCGACAGACGCAATGACCCAGTCGGGCCCAGTCCGGCTCAGTCTGGGTTCACCACGTTGCGCAACGGACGCTGCCCCACGAACGCCGCGATCTGATCCCTGAGCAGGCCGACTGCCCGAGGCTGGAAGGCCGAGGTCACCCCTCCGACGTGCGGTGAGATGAGGACGCCCGGCGTGTGCCAGAGCGGATGGTCGGCCGGCAGCGGCTCAGGGTCGGTGACATCGAGGGCAGCCGTGATCCTGCCGGACCCAGCGGCTTCCACGAGCGCTTCGGTATTGACGACCTTGCCGCGCGAGACGTTGACCAGCAGGGCCCCCTGTCGCATCGAAGCCAGGAAGTCCCGATCGACCAGACGGCTCGTCGCCTCGGACAGCGGCACGATCACGATGACCACGTCGTGCTCGGGGAGCAGGGCAGGGAGCTCGTCCACCCCGTGCACGAAGGCCACCAGCTCATCGCCGCCCCGCGCGCGCGAAGCCACCGCTGTCAGCTTCACCTCAAACCCGCCCAGGCGACGCGCGATCGCCATACCGATCCCGCCATACCCGAGAATGAGTACCTTCTTGTCCGCCAGGGCAGGGCGGATCTGGCCTGGTAGCCACTGCGAACGCTCCTGTGCCGCAACAAAAGCGGGTATGCCGCGTAGCGAACTCAAAGTCAGCGTGACCGCCAGCTCCGCCGTTGACGCGTCGTGAACCCCGGCCGCGTTGGCAAGCTTGACCCCCACCGGTACTGCGGGGAGCACCGTCTCGTAACCGGCGGTCAGCAGCTGAACCACGCGCAGCGCGGGCAACAAGGCGAGCCGCTGCCACGGGCTGGACCTCATGTAGGGCGGCACCACGAAGGAGATCTCGTCGCGCCGCGGTGGCTCCCCCATCAAGTCCCAGGCCACCATCTCGACGCCCGCCATGGGTCCGACGAGGTCAATCCATTCACGGTCCGGCAGTGAGATCACAGGCATGCCCAGACGGTAGCCGGTGAGGATGGGCAATCAGCAGACGGGCCACCTGGTCGAGCCAGATCGCGAGGTGCCACCCGTCGCCACGGGTCAAGCGTTTCGCGGCCCGCGGGGAGCCTGCGAGCACGGTTAGGCGCCGCCTCTCAACCCGGCGCCTCGCCCCGGTGGATTAACCCTCAGGTGGCGCCCAGCTTTTCGAGGATGAGCTCGCGGGCCTTGGCTGCATCAGCCTGACCCTTCATCTCCTTCATGACCTGTCCGATCAGGGCGCCGGCGGCCGCCACCTTGCCCTCTCGCACCTTGTCGGCAACACCCGGGTTGGCCGCGATCACCGCGTCGACGGCAGCCGACAGCGCCCCGTCGTCGTTGACCAGCTGCAGGCCACGGGCATCGGCAACCTCGACCGGGGAGCCTTCGCCGGCCAGGACGGCGTCAAGCACCTGACGGGCCATGGAGTCGTTGAGCCGGCCCGAGGCCACCAAGGCGTCCAGCTCGGCAACGTGAGCGGCAGTCACCCCGAAGTCCGCCAGATCACGGCCCTGCGCACTGGCACGGCGGGCCAGCTCGCCCATCCACCACTTGCGCGCACCCGCAGGCGTCGCACCGGCGGCCACGGACTCCTCGATCAACAGAACCGCACCAGCGTTCATGACGTCGCGCATCTCCATGTCGCTGTATCCCCAGTCGTTCTGGAGCCTGCGACGGCGCTCAGCCGGCGGCTCGGGCATCGTGGCGCGCAGTTCCTCGACGCGCTCACGAGTCGGAGCAACCGGAACCAGGTCAGGCTCGGGGAAATAGCGGTAGTCGTCGGCGTCGGACTTCACCCGGCCGGACGTGGTGACCCCGGTGTCCTCGTGCCAGTGCCTGGTCTCCTGAAGGATGGAGGCGCCACTGTCAAGCACCGCGGCGTGCCGGGTCATCTCAAAGCGAACCGCCCGCTCGACCGAGCGCAGCGAGTTGACGTTCTTGGTCTCGGTCCGGGTGCCCAGCGGCACGTCATTCTGGGCAACGCCATTCTCAGCCTTAGGACGCAGCGACAGGTTGACGTCACAACGCAGCGAGCCCTGTTCCATTCGGACGTCGCTGACCTTGAGAGCCTTGAGCAGGTCGCGCAGCGCCGCGACGTAGGCCTTGGCCACCTCGGGTGCCCGAGCCCCAGCGCCCACAATGGGTCGGGTCACGATCTCCACCAGCGGGATGCCGGCCCGGTTGTAGTCGACGAGGCTGTGGTCCGCGCCATGGATGCGACCGGTGGCGCCGCCGATGTGCAGCGACTTGCCGGTGTCCTCCTCCATGTGGGCACGCTCGATCTCGACCCGGAACGTCGATCCATCCGCCAGGTCGACATCGAGGTACCCGTTGAAGTCAATCGGCTCGTCGTACTGGGAGGTCTGGAAGTTCTTGGGCATGTCCGGGTAGAAGTAGTTCTTGCGGGCGAACCGGCACCACGACGCGATCTCGCAGTTGAGCGCCAGACCGATCCGGATGGCCGACTCGACCGCGGCCCCGTTCACGACCGGCAGCGCCCCGGGCAGTCCCAGGCACACAGGGCAGACCTGAGTGTTGGGTTCTGCTCCAAAGCCGGTCGCGCAGCCACAGAACATCTTGGTCGCGGTGTTGAGCTCGACGTGTACCTCCAGGCCCATCACCGGGTCGTACTTGCGCAGGACCTCGTCATAGTCGACGACAGGCTCTGCGGCCCTGGTGTCGGTGCTCATGCGCGGACCTCCTGACCGGTAGCAGTGCTCGTGCGCCCGGCAGCGCCGGTCGCCAGCTCTGGTGCTTTGGCGAGCAACGGCCCGCCCCAGCGCCGCACGAGTGCGGCCTCCAGCGCCGCACCGACGCCATACAGCCGCTCGTCCTTGGTGGCCGGAGCAAGGATCTGGATGCCGGTCGGCAGCCCGTCCTCGTCGGCCAGACCGCTCGGCAGGGAGATCCCCGGAATACCGGACAGGTTGGCCGGGATCGTCGCAATGTCGCTGAGGTACATGGCGAGCGGGTCGTTGATCTTCTCGCCGATCTTGAACGCGGTCGTCGGCGTGGTCGGCGACACCAGGACGTCGGCCTTCTCGAACGCCGCGGCGAAGTCGCGTGAGATAAGGGTGCGAACCTTCTGTGCCGAGCCGTAGTAGGCGTCGTAGTAGCCACTGGACAACGCATAGGTGCCCAAGATGATGCGGCGTTTGACCTCGTCGCCGAAACCCGCGTCGCGAGAGGCCGCCATGACCTGCTCGGCGCTGGGGTCGTCCACCCCCTCGGGCAGGACGCGGCGGCCGTAGCGCATCGCGTCGAACTTGGCCAGGTTGGAGGACGCCTCACTCGGCAGGATCAGGTAGTAGGCCGCCAACGCATAGTCGAAGCTCGGGCACGACACCTCGACGACCTCGGCACCCTCGTCAACGAGCAGCTGCACCGACTCCTCGAAGCGGGCGCGAACCCCTGGCTGGTAGCCCTCGCCACCGAGCTGCTTGACCACCCCTATCCGCATGCCCTTGACGTCGGCGCGGCGAGCGGCCTGCAGGACCGGGGGCACCGGCGCGTCGATGGACGTGGAGTCCATCGGGTCATAGCCGCCGATGACCGAGTGCAGCAACGCGGCATCGAGCACGGTGCGCGACACCGGGCCCGCCTGGTCAAGGCTGCTGGCCAGGGCGATCAGGCCGTAGCGCGAGACGCCGCCGTAGGTCGGTTTGCACCCGACCGTGCCGGTCACGGCGGCCGGCTGACGGATCGAACCCCCGGTGTCGGTACCGATCGCCAGCGGCGCCTGATAGGAGGCGACGGCAGCAGAGGACCCGCCGCCGGACCCGCCCGGGATGCGATCGAGGTCCCACGGGTTGTGAGTCGGGCCGTATGCCGAGTGCTCGGTCGAGGAACCCATGGCGAACTCGTCCATGTTGGTCTTGCCCAGGATCGGCATGCCGACGGCCTTGAGCTTGGTGACGATCGTGGCGTCATACGGCGGGATCCAACCCTGCAGGATCCGTGACCCGGCCGTGGTCGGCAGCCCCTTGGTGGTCGCGATGTCCTTCACTGCGATCGGCACCCCGGCCAGGATGTGGAGCTCCTCGCCGCCCATCCGGCGCTTGTCGATGGTGCGGGCGGTCGCCAGCGCGCCCTCTGCGTCAATGTGCAGGAAGGCCATGACCGAACCATCCACGGCCTCGATGCGATCCAGGTGGGCCTGGGTGGCCTCCACCGCGCTGATCTCCTTGCGGGACAGGCGGTCCGCGAGCTCAGCGGCACTGGCGCGGATGATGTCAGAAGTCACAGGTGAACCTTTGCTCGGAGGTACTCGACGGACGGCGGCAGGTGAGGGGGTCAGTCCTCGTCCAGGATCCGCGGGACGGAGAAACGCTGCTGTTCGGAGGCGGGCGCAGCGGCCAGCACCTCTTCGGCGCTCAGGCTCGGACGCACCACGTCGGGCCGCGTCACGTTGGTCAGCGGCAGCGGGTGCGACGTCGGCGGGACGTCATCGGTGGCCAACTCACTGACGCGCGCGACGGACTCCAGGATGATGGCGAGCTCGCCGGACATCTTG
>DAITND010000138.1:0-6853 GCA_036834825.1 Dermatophilaceae bacterium | reverse complement strand
CGAGTTGCCGAACCGACCCCTGCGACTCTGTCGGGCCGTGTCGCAGTAGCGGATCCTGTTGAGGAACACCTGGCCTACCGCGCGGTCCTGCGTGACACCGCGCGAAATGCGGTATGACAGTGCGTTCGCCGCCATGGACTAGGCGAGCCTGGCCGCACATCTTTGGTCGGTCACGGTCGGGGTTCATGACGGTGGACGCTCGAATATGGGTAGCAGCCACGGGGAATAGACCGCCTGCTGGACGACCAGAGCCGCAACCCACACCACCGCAGGCACCACCGCGCGAACCCACCAGCGAACACGGCGCACCAGCAGCGCCGCCACGACCATCAACAGGCCCGCAACCACCGAGGGAAAAGCCAGCGCAGCGCCCTCTTCACGCATCGGCCAGCACGACTCGTAGAAACAGCCGTCCTCGGCACCTGTGAAGCTGGCACCCAAGATCAGCACGAGTATTAGCAGAGAGCTTCCGGCCGCGATCATGCCCCCCAGCCCCTGTCCGATCGCACCATTCAGGCCCCGAGCGGCATCCCGCATGGAGGGCAGGCCCGCGCAGGCGACCATGCCGAGCGCTGCCAGTACGACCGTCACCACCCACGTCGTGTCGATCGGCTGTGCCAGGGTAGTCACGCCATGGCCACCCACACTCGGGTTGACAAGCGGCAAGTAGTTCGTCGACAGGGCGGCCAGCCCTGCACCCCACAAGACCGCCATGAGGCCGAGCATGATCACCGCAACGTTCAGCACGCCCCACAGCACAGTGCGCCGGGACACCTGATCGCTTTGTGGCTCCACGAACTCTGTCACCATCACCATCTCACCCCAAAGTGGCCATCATATGGGCGACGGCCACCCGCTCAACCCGCTGTATTGCGGCATCGCCGACATCCGCACATATCAAGCAGATCCGGTCATGTTTCGTCGAGTATCCACTGTCCCGATTGCGGAACCTTCTACGTGGGAACGCCCCATCGGACTTTGCGCGAGAGCGGTGTGTCTCGTATGCCCTGTCCGATGAAGATCCCGGGACCGGGGCGCTATACGACACGCTTGCTTCGCCCTACTGACCTGTATTGTCCTGGCTTGTCTGCAGCCCCGACTGGAGAGACAGACGTCAGTCGGGTCGGTGATGGCACGGAGTCAGCGGAAGCACGACCATGCAGTCTCGCATCCTTATCTAGGGCGGCAGACGTCCTCTTCTCGGCGTTGAGGACGTTGGTCATGCTCTGGTCCCGCGTCCGAGTTCTCAGGTGTCGCCCCCGGTCGCAGTGACGGTGACGACTACCCCGTCCGGCTCCAGCGGAATTGAGTTGGAGCACGTGGCACATGCCGTAGATCCGTCACGATGTGCCACAAATGTGCCACAGGACCACTGCATAGGGGCGGTTCCGGGAGATCAAGAGGGCGGACCCAAGCCGCTGACCTGCCCAAACACCGCTGGGCGCCGTCGGGCTCGAACCGACGACCTACGGCTTCAAAATCCACAGACTGCCTGTCCCCTCACCATGTGGCACAAAATGTGCCACATGGCCCGTCTCAGGGACGGTTCGGGAGGGCATGAAAGCAGATCCTAAGCCTCTGACCAGCACAAACGCGTGGTGGGCCCCGTCGGGCTCGAACCGACGACCTACGGATTAGAAGAGCCATCGAGCGGTGCGGTGAATCTCGAATTCCCTTGATTTACAGCGTGATTCGCTCTCAACAACTTGTGTCGTTGGGGGCTGTTTTGAATCCAAGTGCGGACTATTTGCGGACTGTTGCGAAGAGTTGCGACGGCCAGCGCAGCGTGGTGGCAGCAGCTTGTGAACCAACTCGATACGGTTAATCCACCGTGGCGGACCGCATGATCGAGCGAGGTGCGGACAACCGCTTGAGCCCGCGATTGGCCGTGAGTCGCCGGCAGTTCGGGCACGCCGAGGGCACGGCGCAAGCAATCTATTGAAACGAAGTGCCGGGTTGATCAGTTGGTGGCGATGGTGACGATGAGCCCCACGAAAGGAACCGTGAGCCCCGCGATAACGCAGGTGTAAACCATGATGGTCGTTGCGAGTTCCGGGAGGCTCGCGATGCGCGCGATACCGCGGAGATTACGCGGGATGAGCGCCCGCTCCGATCCTTGAGGCCGCGATCGCAGCAGGATTACGCTCCCGATTACGAGTGCGAGGACGAGGGTGTCAAGGGGCAGGCGAAGAGGTCCGGCTACAGGGACCCGATTGCTTAGGCTGCCTAGGGTCACGGTCAAGAAGAGGGTTGAGATTCCCAAGAGGAAACGTCGGGCTTTGCCGCGTTCGGTCGAAGTGAAAGCGCTGCCTGGCAGCTCGTTTTCATCACCTGACATGCCGAAAGGATGACATGGCTCTTAGTTCGAGGGGAGCCGGGGGGAGGTCCTTACCCGAAACGCTCTGACGTGTCCGCTCACTGCCCTGGGAATTCAGTGGCAACTCCCGGAGCGAAGCAGAGGGGGGCGGCAGCCGCTCTGACATCGAGCGAAGCTAGCGGTCTTGAGGTGCCTGAATCTGCGTCCGCCAATTGCTCGTGTGTCACCTGATCGACGTCAGACCTTGTTGCTGGACCCACGTCGGTCGAGGACGGCGCGCAGCGCCGCCCGCAGAGCGTTCAGCGCGCCGAAGGCGCGCCTTGATCTATTAGAGGTCAATCCGGCAGCATCCGGCGGCGTTCAAGCGAATCCTGCTTCAGCCGCCTGCGGATTGGCCGAAGGCCGAGTGATCAGCGCGGACTGACTGGTTGGGACTTTAGCGCTCGGCCCCGATCTTTGCCTCGAGCATTGAGAGTCGTTCAGATACCGATGTCACCCATTCGTCGATCGGCGCATGGCCTTCGCTCGGGTTGAGCATATTGAGGATGATCGAGCGGGCCAGAGTCGACGGGCCTATACCGGCCAGCTCGGCTTGGGCAGCGAGCTGCTCGTACTCCTTGGCGTTCAGTCGGACGGACAAGACCTTGGCGCGGTCACGACCAGGCCGCCCGATTCTCGTCTCGCTGCTCGGCGTCGCATCCTTGTTCTCTTCCGCGTGCTCCGCCTCTTCACGAAGCAGCTTCTCTAGGTCACTCATCTCGGTCCTCCTGCCGGCAGAGCCTCTGGTCACCGCTGTTTGCTACCCATCCGTTCACGCCATGGAGCCGGCCGTTGTCGACAAGCGTGATCACGGTGATGATCCGGTTTGCCGTGTATGACCAACCGATCGTCCGCACTGCCCGACCCGACTTGCTCGCTGGGTCTGGCGTGATGGCCAAGCGGTCCGGATCGTCTAGCGCCTCGTTGGCCCAGGCCGGGTGGATGCCGTGTCTGGCCAGCATGTATTCGCCGCGTTCATTCCAGTCCGCCGTCACCTGACAAGTGTGTGACAATGTCATACGAAAGTCAAACCACCGCTCCGGCGATCCGTATGCGACAGGTGCGCACGTCTTCGATTCAGCGCAACCCTCGGCGGCTATGAGGACGTTCAATGAGCGCGCCAAATGCGGCAGGGTCGGACGTTCTCAGGCTTGAGGGGCGATCGTCTGCCCCGCCGGAGAATTTGCGGTCAAGATTTCTTTTGGATTGATCTCGCCAGCGGGTTCCGATAGCTGAGACCACTTCAGGACACCCAAGGACAACTGCGGACGCTACCGGACACTCGGTCTGGCGCCGCAAGATTTGCGGCGTGTCCAGCGGCCATCAGGATCGTGGCTGAAACGCCTGAAATACCCCTACGGTGAAGACCACGTACCGACAGTTTCAGACGGGTGGTTTCGATGGGTGAGGTAGCCAGCGACGTTGGAGTGGCTCAGGATTCGCATCCCGACCGGCGGGTCCGGGGCCCGATGGAGTGGGACAAGACCATGGTCGCGGAGCTGGCGGTTGAGCAGGGCGTGTGTGTGCGGCCGTTGGCTCGGCGGCTGGTGGACCGGGTCAGTGGTGAGGCATCCACGGTGGTCCTGCCTTGCGGGTCGACGAGGGAGTCCCGGTGCCCAGTCTGTGCGAAGCGGGCCCGGGTCTTGCGGATGCATCAGTGCGCCGAGGGGTGGCACGCGGCCGACGAGCTGCCCGACGAGGGCCTTGAGCCCACGATCGGCGACGACTCCGAGGAGCCCGATGACGAGATCACCGACGACGGTGACCGGTCGGATCGGGTGGTGCGTTCGACCCGGCGACGCGGTGACGTGGCTGATCTGCCTGTGCGTCCGGTGGAGACGCGCACCGTTGGCCGAAGCTTCACCGCGAGGGACGGGAAGGTGTACCGGCCTTCGATGTTCATCACGTTGACGCTGCCCTCCTACGGGCGGGTAGTCCGCGGCGAGGGGGTGCCGGTCGACCCTGGCAGGTATGACTACCGGCGGGCCGCCTTGGATGCGATGCACTTCTCCAAGCTCGTGGACCGGTGGGTGCAGAACCTTCGCCGCGGCGCAGGTTTCAAGGTGCAGTACTTCGCTGCGATTGAGCCGCAGCGACGGCTGGCACCGCATGTGCATGTGGCGATGCGTGGGGCTATTGAGCGGAGGGTCATTCGCCAGGTGACACGTGGGACGTACTTCCAGCTGTGGTGGCCCTCTTTCGACGTGCCGCTCTACGTGCACCGGTCCCCGGTGTTCCTGGATGGTATCTACTGCGACCCCGACACCCACCAGGAGCTGAAGACCTGGGAACAGGCACTGGCCGAGCTCGACCAGGACACCGACGCCCGTCCGGCGCATGTGATGCGCCTGGGGGCCCAGGTGGACGTCAAGGGGATCCTGGCCGGGTCTGCGGACGCGGATCGCACCATCGGGTACCTGACGAAGTACCTGGCGAAGTCGATGGCCGCCCCTATGGGCGACGGCCAGGAGTCCGGCAGCGCAGCGGCGAAGCATCAAGACCGGCTGGCGGCGGAGGTCCGCTGGTTGCCGTGCACACCGGGATGGGGAACTGGCTGCGGTTCGGGATCCAGCCCAAGGACGCCGGTCCTGGGCTGCGCGCCGGGTCATGCCCGTCCAAGGCTCACGATAGTGAGCACCTCGGGCTGGGCGGGCGAAGGGTCCTGGTCAGCAGGAAGTGGACCGGCAAGACGTTGGACGTGCACCGCGCCGACCGGGCCGCCGTGGTCCGTCAGGTCCTGGAAGAAGCCGGCGTGCAGGTTGCCGAGACAGATCGGTGCGCCGCCGACGTCCTGGCGCCTGACGGTGAACCACGCTTCGTCTGGAGTGTGTTGCCGCCGGGGGAGTCCAGCTATAACGCCGCGGTCTTCGCCCAGATCGTCCAACGCCACGCCTGGCGTGCCCAGTACGACAAAGCCAAACGGATAACCGGCAGAACGAGATCGCCTGTGGACAACCATTCGGCAACCCGTCCGCCCACAGACAATGCGGCTTAGGAACAGGAAAGAATGATGAAGCCAACAGATCAAACGGAAAATCTGATGCTGGTCGCACCGACCTGCGCACGGCTGTGGACCGCGGAAGAGACGTCGCAGTTCCTGGGCATTCCGGTGTCCACGCTGCACCAGTGGCGGTATTTCGCCAAGGGTCCGGGTGCCTTTCGGGTAGGGCGTCACCTGCGCTACGACCCTGACGTGGTGCGGCTCTGGCTGGTCGAGCAGTGCGTCCGTGAGGCGAGCTGAGCCTTGGCTGGCAACGTGCACAAGCGCCCCAACGGGAAATGGCGAGCCCGCTACCGGGACCCCTCACACCGCGAGCACGCCCGGCCCTTCGACCGCAAGGTTGACGCCGATCGGTGGCTGGCCGTCATGGAGGTGTCGATCTCACGCGGTGAGTGGCTTGACCCTGCTGACGGCAAGGTGCGCGTCGGGGACTGGGCAGCTCAGTGGCTGGCAGGTGTAGGGCGACGCCAGCAGGCCAGGTGCAGCTAAAGCCTTCGACCTTCGCCCGGTACGAGCTCATTCTGCACAAGCAGGTCCTGCCGACCTGGGAGAAGGTGCCCCTGTCGAAGGTGACGTTCGCGGGAGTCGGCGTATGGGTCCAGGAACTGTCGGCTAGCCACCTGTCCGCCGCCTCGGTGAGGCAGGCGCACCGCGTCTTCTCCTTGCTACTCGACCACGCGGTTCACGACGACCGGCTTGCCCGGAATCCGGCCAAGGGCGTCCGCCTGCCGCGGGTGAGCCCGGCCCACATGGTCTTCCTGACCCATGAACAGGTGGACCAGCTTGCCGTGGCCTGCGCGCCCTACGACACCCTGGTTCGTGTCCTTGCCTACACCGTTGGGGCGAGGCGGCGGCACTGCGCGTCGGACGGGTCGATCTCCAACGGCGCCGGCTGTCCATCGACGAGGCCACCTCGGAGGTCCGTGGCGAGGTCATCTTCGGAACCCCCAAAACGCACAAGCGCCGCGTCGTCCCCTTCCCGGCATTCCTGACCGACCCCTCACCGAACTGATGGCTGGCCGTTACCCCGATCAGCTTCTCTTCACCGCCCCCGGCGGCGGAGTGCTGCGCAACACCAACTTCCGCAGCCGCGTCTTCACACAGGCCAAGGCGGACCTGGGTCTGGGCACTCTGCGTATCCACGACCTCAGGCACACGGCCGCGACCCTGGCAGAAGTTCGCAGAGTTGCATTTGATGCAACTTGGGGAAGTATTCGACGGATCGCGAAACCGTTGTGGCTGTTGGGCTTTGGCTTTCGGGTGGGACCGCTCGACGACGTAGTCGTCATCGACACGCCGTCTGACCTGCGGTGACGCAGGTTGGTTGCATCTGATGCCAGAATGTGGCATCCGGTTCCGTTGCGTTAAGCGCCGCGGTGAGGCATCTGATGCCGGCGGCGGAGGGTGTTCGGATGGAGCGGCAAGCAGGGGTGGCGCTGGCCCAACTCGCCGCTGAGGTCCCCGCTGCCGTCCTCGCCGAACTCCTCCAACTCACC
>DAITND010000137.1:0-6891 GCA_036834825.1 Dermatophilaceae bacterium | reverse complement strand
TCCACTCACGCATCAGTTCATGCAAATGCAGAGATTGGTGGGCACTGTCAGTCGAACATGGAGGCGGCCCAACACGGGCCCGTGGATGGAGGCTTTGAGCACGCTGAGATGCAGATAGGTCGCGCAGCCCGCCAGGACACCGACTTGTCATCTTGCCCGGGCAGTGGCCGCCGACTGCTCCGAAGGACCCCCTTACGAATTGTGGCTACGTCACCGCGGACCTGCAGGAACGCGAAGAAGCCCGAGATCACCGACAGCCGCCGAGCCACCGTGGTGGCCGACACCCCGACAGAGTCACCCTCGACCTCCAGGGACTGCACCACGGCGCCGGCGTTTGGTGTCACCTTTGATACCATGGGAACATGCCCATGACCCTTCGTCTGTCCGAAGCCGAAGCGGCCGCTCTCCGTGCCCGCGCTAAGCGCGAGGCTCGCTCGATGCAGGACGTCGCCAGGCAGGCTGTGCGCGAGTACATCGAGAACCACAGCAAAGCTGATCTGCTCGACCGGGTTCTCGACGAGGAGCTACCGCGTTACGCCGAGGCTCTGGAGCGGCTTGGTCAGTGATCTACCTGACTGTTCCCGAGCTGATCTATATCGCCGGCAGAGTCCTTGACGGTGATGTCACCGTCCGGGACCACGGTCTACTCGAGTCGGCAACGGCACGACCTCGGGCCACAGTGTTCGGAACAGACGCGTACGAGAGCGTAGAGGAGAAAGCCGCCGCCCTATTGCATTCGCTGTTGCGCAACCACGCGCTGATCGACGGGAATAAGCGATTGGCTTTGGCAGCCACCATCGCCTTCCTCGGCGTCAACGGACACAGACTGACCTTGTCGAACGACCAGGCCTACGAACTCGTCATCGAAGTCGCGACAGGTGAGTTGGACGAGGTTGCCAGCATCGCCGACCGCATAAGACGCGGAAGCGAGGCCCGCCGCCGGTGAAGACCAAACGGTCCCGCACTCCGATCGCTCGCCGAACAAGGACGCACGCCCGTTGCGGCATAGAAGTTGCGACGACGCCGTGCAGAGCACGGGCAAGACGACCGATGGCGCCTGAGGACTGAGGGGACCGAGTTCAGCGCAGGCCAGACCCCGGACATGACAGGCGACGGCTTACTGCTCGCAAGCCGTCGTCTTGGGTGGAGCTGAGGGGACTCGAACCCCTGACCCCCTGCATGCCATGCAGGTGCGCTACCAGCTGCGCCACAGCCCCGCACGATCGCTCGTGTGGCGCCCCCGTGGAGGGGACCGGGTGAGTTTATCGGGCACCCCCCGCCATTCACCAAATCGGGGTACTCATACAGGGTTTGCCCCGACGTTCCATGCCACGATCCGCCACGCTCTGGCATATTCGTGCACCTCGGCCCAATGGCAGTTGTGCAGTCCGGCGAAGGACTGCCAGGCCGTGTGCTGGTCCAGTCCGACCAGCCCCGCCACGACGGTACGACCGGCCACACCATGGGTGGCGATGACGGCACAGTCCCCCGGCCCCAGATCCGCCAGCAGCTCGTCGACCGCTGCCCGGGTGCGCCCGGCGACCTGCCCCATACTCTCCCCGTGCCCTCCGCGCTGGATGTCTTCACCTGCCATGAGCGCCGCCTGCTCCACGGGGAACTGCTCAGCCACGTCGCCAGCAGTCATCCCCTGCCACATGCCTGCGTGGATCTCGCGCAGCCGCTCGTCGAAGCGCACCTGCAGACCCACCCGTGAAGCCAGCGAGCGTGCGGTATCAGCAGCGCGCTGGAGGTCGCTGCTGAGGATCACTGACGGGCTGTATGACTCGAGCGCGGCTGCAGCCTTCAGTGCTTGCTCCCGGCCCTTGTCGGACAACGGGGTGTCGAGCTGGCCTTGCCAGATGCCGCTCGCGTTGTGGTCGGTCTCACCGTGACGCCAGACGATCAGCGTCCGGCCACCATCCCTGGCCGCCATATCAGAGGGCGAGGTCGATGGTGGGGCAGTCCTTCCAGAGGCGTTCAAGCTGGTAATAGGCCCGCTCCTCCTCGTGCTGGACGTGCACGACGATGTCCGAGAAGTCGATCAGGACCCATCGGCCGTCGCGCTCGCCCTCGCGGCGTATCGGCTTGACGCCGAGCTCGCGAAGCTTGTCCTCGACACCGTCGACGATCGCACTGACCTGGCGGTCGTTGGGAGCCGACGCCAGAACGAAGATGTCAGTGAGCGCGAGCTGTTCACTGACGTCGATGGCGACGATCTTGCTGGCCAGCTTGTCCTCGGCAGCTGCGGCGACAGCCTTGGCGAGATCAATGGCACGTTGCGTGGCGGCCACGCGGTCCTCCTGGTGATAGTGCTGTTCAATGTGATACCGCTGCTAGCGGGACTGCGCTGCTCAATGAGACATGAGTCAGTGGGTGCGAGCAGGCTCTACGGCCGGATCTGGCCGATACAGCCTGTGCTTGGCGATGTACTGCACGACCCCGTCGGGCACGAGATACCAGACCGGTTCACCGGCGAAGACGCGGGCTCGGCAGTCGCTGGAGCTGATGGCCAGGGCCGGGACCACCTGCAGGGTCACCCTGTCCTCGGGTAGCCCATAGTCGCTCAGGACATGGCCTGGCCGGGTCACTCCGATGAAGTGGGCAAGGTCCCAGAGCTCATCGATGTCCTTCCACGACAGGATCTGGGCCAACGCATCGGCACCGGTGATGAAGAACAGCTCCGAGTCAGGGATCTGTGCACGCAGGTCCCGCAGGGTGTCGATGGTGTGGGTCGGGCCGGCGCGGTCGAGGTCGACGCGGCTGACGTTGAAGCCCGGGTTTGAGGCTGTGGCAATCACCGTCATCAGGTACCGGTGCTCGGCTGGGGACACCATGGCTGCGTCCTTCTGCCACGGCTGCCCAGTCGGCACGAACAGGACCTCATCAAGGTCGAAGAGCGCCTGGACCTCAGAGGCAGCCACAAGGTGACCGTGATGGATGGGATCGAAGGTCCCACCCATGACACCTATTCGCCTGGTCAGTGGTGCGCTCCGGGATCGGTTGACCCGTGCGAGTCACCATGTTGTACCCGGACGGGCGTGTCGTACTTGGCCGCAGTGTTGCGGAAGGACCACAGCAGCCCCAGGAGCACCAGGAAGGATGCAAAGGAAATTGCCCAATAGGCATATGGGGACATCGGCAGCTCGCGCAGCTTCACGGTCCCTGCGGTGGCCAGCGCGACGACTGTTGGCATGAACGACATGAGCACAGCCTAGCCGGTGACCAAGCCCAACGTTCTGTCCGGGATCTGCATCCGTCACAGATCTTGATCAGCAACCGATCTCGCCCGTTGGCGAATCTGGATCATTGACGGATCTGACCATCGCCCTCGACAACCCATTTGGTCGTGGTCAGCTCAGACAGACCCATCGGGCCGCGGGCGTGCAGCTTCTGGGTGGAGATGCCAATCTCGGCGCCGAACCCGAACTCCCCGCCGTCGGTGAACCGCGTCGAGGCGTTGACCATCACAGCCGCCGCGTCAACTTCGGCGGTCCACCGGCGGGCGGCGCCGCGATCCTCGGTGACGATGGCCTCGGTGTGGCCGGTGCCGTAACGCTGGACGTGGGCCAACGCCTCATCGAGCGAGTCCACGATCCGCGCACTGATATCCAGTGAGAGGTACTCCCGGGCGAAGTCCTCGTCCGTGGCCAGGCTGTATGCCGCCCCGGCCTCTTTTGCCATCACTTCCATCTCGGCGTCACCGTGGACGGTGACCCCGGCCGACCCCAGCTGGGCCAAGACCATCGGCATGAACCTCGAGGCGATAGCGCGGTGGACAAGCAGCGACTCGGCTGCGTTGCAGACGCCGACCCGATGTGTCTTGGAGTTGACCGCGATGGCGAGCGCCTTGTCGAGATCGGCGCCAGCATCGACGTACACGTGGCAGTTGCCTACACCCGTCTCGATGACAGGAACGGTCGACTCACGGACGACCGTCTGGATCAGGTCTGCACCGCCCCGGGGGATGAGAACGTCGACCAGACCGCGTGCCGTCATCAGCGCCCGGACCGCGTCGCGCCCGCCCTCGTCAAGCAGACAGATCGCGCCGGGCGGCAACCCCTGAGCCTGCAGGGCCGCGCGCAGCACCGCCACCAGGGCACGATTGCTCTCACTGGCTGCCGAGCCTCCCCGGAGCACGACCGCATTCCCGCTCTTGAGCGCCAGTCCTGCAGCGTCAACGGTGACGTTCGGACGGGCCTCGTAGATCATGGCGACGACGCCCATCGGCACGCGCACCTGCCGGATCTGCAGACCGTTGGCCAACGTCGACCCGCGCACCACCTCGCCGACCGGGTCCGGCAGCCCGGCGATGTCCCGCAGGGCCTGGGCAACGGCCTTGACCCGAGCCTGGTCCAGCGCCAGCCGGTCGAGCAGTCCCTCCGCCAGCCCCTGCGCCTGTCCTCGCGCGACGTCCTTCTCGTTGGCCGCGACGATCTCGCCCGAAGCTGAGTCGAGGGCATCAGCCATCGCCCGCAGGGCGGCATCCTTGTCGGCCCGCGACAACAGGGCAAGCCGTCGCGAGGCCTGGCGGGCCGCACCGGCCAGGTCAGCGACGTGCTCGGTGATCTCGGGATCAATCGACTCAGCCATGGGACCAGCCTAAGCCGCCATCAGAGCAGCACAAGGTCGTCGCGATGCACGACTTCACGCTCGTAGGTTGGTCCGAGCTCGCGTGCCAGGTCGTGCGTGCTGCGACCCAGCAGCCCTGGGAGCTCGGCGGAGTCGTAGTTGACCAGGCCCCGGGCGACGCCGCGACCGGCGGGGTCGCACAGGTCGACGGGGTCCCCGTCGACGAAGTGGCCCTCCACCCGCATGATGCCGGCCGGCAGCAACGACTTTCGCCGCTCGACGACGGCTGCCACCGCTCCATCGTCCAGTATCAACCGGCCGCGCGCAGTCGTGGCGTGCGCGAGCCAGAGTAGTCGGCTGGCTCTTCGGGAGCCGGTTGGCACGAACATCGTGCCGACGTCCTGGCCGGCCATGGCCTGCCCGGCCTGCGCCGTCGAGGTCAGCATGGTGGCGATGCCACCCGCGGTGGCGATGGCCGCAGCTTCGATCTTGGTCGTCATTCCCCCGGTGCCGATGCCTGCGCCAGAACCGGAGCCACGGATCTTGATGTTCTTGAGGTCAACAGGCCCGCGCACCAATGGAATTCGCGATGTGCCCGCCCGAGAAGGGGGCCCGTCATACAGCGCATCGACGTCTGAGAGGAGGACCAGCCCATCCGCGTGGACGATATGGGCGACCAGCGCCGCAAGGCGGTCGTTGTCTCCGACCCGGATCTCATGGGTGCCAACGGTGTCGTTCTCGTTGACAACCGGGACGACGCCAAGGTCGAGCAGCCGGTTGAAGGTCCGTCGGGCGTTGGCATAGTGCGAACGGCGTGTGACGTCGTCGGCCGTCAGCAGGACCTGCCCCACGGTGAGGTCGTGCACCCCGAACGCGAGGCTGTACGCCGCAACGAGAGCCCCCTGACCAACGCTGGCTGCCGCCTGTTGGGTAGCAAGGTCACGTGGGCGACGGGGCAGACCCAGCGGCGCGAGGCCGGCCGCGATGGCGCCCGAGGAGACCAGGACGATCTGAGTGCCGAGGTTCCGGCGGGCCGCGATCACGTCCACGAGCGCGCCGAGCCGGGCGGCATCGAGTTCGCCACCGGCTGAGGTCAGCGAGCTGGAACCCACCTTGACGACAAGGCGCCGGGCGGTTCGAAGATCAGCGTGAGCGGGCGTGGGCACCCGCCGAGTCTATTGAAACTTGGTCAGTCGTCCTGATCCATCTCATCGTCGGCGTGGGCGCCGGCTTGGGTATCGCCCTCGGCAGTGGTGGCCGCGGTGGCCCAGTGCCCAGCCTTGCGCTCAGCCTGGAGCAGGTCGCGGGCTGCGGTCTTTGCCGCCCGGCGCTCCGCATAGTCGGACCGTTTCTCCTCGCGGGTAGGTCGGTGCAGGTTGTCCAGGCGCACGTCGCTTCCCCGAGGGCCGGTGAGCAGCTCGGCACCGGCGGCCATGGTGGGCTCCCAGTCGAAGACCACGGAGTTGTCGGCCGCACCGATGACCACTGTGGCGCCGGCCACGGCGCCCGCTTTGAACAGGGCCTGCTCGACGCCCGCCCGGGCCAGCCGGTCCGCGAGGTACCCGACGGCCTCGTCGTTGGAGAAGTCCGTCTGGTCAATCCAACGCCTGGTCCGCTCGCCGATCACCCTGAAGATCTCGCCGTCGGGGGTGTTCTCGCGCTTGACGACGAAGCCGCTGTCGTCAACGGCTTTGGGGCGCAGGACGGTGCGCGGAATCTCGATGGCAGCCAGTGCTGCGCGTGCTTGCAGGACGTGACGCGCCATCGCGTACGTCAGCTCCTTGAGCCCGGTGCGCGCAACGGCGGAGACGATGAAGACCTCAACCCCCCGAGCCTCTAGGTCGGGCTTGACCATCTCGGCGAGCTCGCGGGCCTCGGTCACGTCGGACTTGTTCAACACGACGATGCGCGTGCGCTCGGACAGGGGACGCCCACCCAGCGACTCGTCGGCGACATACTGCGAAAGTTCCTGCTCGATGACGTCGAGGTCGCTCAAGGGGTCGCGATCCGGCTCAAGGGTGGCGCAGTCGATGACGTGCACGAGGACCGAACAACGTTCCACGTGCCGAAGGAACTCAAGGCCCAGGCCCTTGCCCTCACTCGCGCCCGGGATCAGACCTGGCACGTCGGCCACGGTGAAACGCTGGTCCCCGGCGACCACCACACCGAGATTCGGGGCCAAGGTCGTGAAGGGGTAGTCGGCGATCTTTGGCCGCGCAGCGCTCAGGACAGAGACGATGCTGGACTTGCCGGCCGACGGGTAGCCGATCAGTGCGACATCAGCCAGGGACTTCAGCTCCAGGACGATGTCGAGGCTGTCGC
>DAITND010000136.1:0-6981 GCA_036834825.1 Dermatophilaceae bacterium | reverse complement strand
CAGCTCGGGCCGATCACCACCTCGAGGCAATACCTATAGCCCTTCAAGGTGTTCGCCTTCTGTGCCGGCCGTGGGTACCGCTGGGCCGAGACCGAACTCGATAGAAAGCTCGCGGGCCCGGTGGGCGAGCGACTTGTAGTCGCTCTGGCCATGACGTCGCAGCTGGCCATGACGTCGCAGCTGGCGATGGAGGTCGTCGAGGATGGCGGGGTCCTGTCTGGCCAGGACCGCGAGGCTGTAGTTGAGCACGATCCAGTCGGCGGACTCGTCAAGGTTTTTGTTCATGAGTCCTGCGGCTCGGCGGCGCTGTGCGGGCGTGAGCCGGACGTGGCCGAGCATCTGGGCCACGTGCCATTGCACGGAGTGCTGGTGGATCCTCGACATGGCACCCAGCAACAGCCAGACGTGGGGCTGCAGGAGCGGCGGCTGGGGGCGGCATACCTTCTCGAGAGCGTCGCCGGCGCGCATCCGTACGATCTCGTCATCGCTTTCGAGAACGCACCGGATCAGCTCGTCGAGACGCTCGGGTTCTGCCAGGGCGATTTCGACTACCTCGTCGACGTTGCGCAGCGTTCGCGGATCGCCACCGCTCAGCCGATCATGGATCGGCTGAGCGGTGGATCGAGAGCGCGTTTGGTGGGGTGTGCCGGGCATGTTCCGAGCCTCCCACGGTAGGCCCTGCACCCGGAATGGATCAGGGCGCCGCCGTTGGCGGGGTTGTAGCCGTCGGCGGGGGCGTAGGACTGCTTGTCGTCGGCGCCGGGGCTTGGGTAGTGGGCGCAACGGTCGGCGAAAGGGTGGGGGCGGCGGTCTGCGATGGCGTCGGCGCAACGGTCGGCCAGGGGGGAGGCGTCGCCAAGAGGGGGTTGGTGTGGGCAGTGGTCGCCTGCGGACGGGGATTCTGCGTGGCCGGGTGCAGCGGGGCTGGGAGTCTGGGCGCCGGCGTGCTTTTGATGGTTGGCGTCGGCGTGGTGGGCGTGATCGCTGATGTTGGCGGAGGTGGAAGCATGAAGTAGGTCACCAGAGTCAAGACAAAGAGCGTCATGAGCACGACAGTTGACCGCCGGGGACGCAGATTCACGGGGTCGCTCCCGTCGCCTCGACCGTGTCCAGCTCGATGGGCACGTGGATGCCCTCGCGGCGTAACGCGGCCGCGATCCGCCCGCGCAGCGTGAGCCCGACGAGGAACTGCCTGCCCGGCAACGTACGGGCCACGATGCGCACACGGATCTGGTCGACCTCGATGCTCTGGACGCCCATCACCGCGGGGGCGTCAAGGAGCTGGGGCTGGAGCTCGTCGTCGGCGTACGCCGCGCGGCCGACCTCGCGCAGGATCTCGCTGATGTGCCCGATGTCCACGCTGAGCGGGACGGGCACATCGATCACGACCCGGGCCCAGTCCCGTGACAGGTTGGTGAGCTGGGTGATCTGGCCGTTCGAGGTGAAGATCACCTCGCCGTTGGGGGTGCGGACCTTGGTGACCCGCAGCGTCACGTCCTCGACGGTGCCGATCACGCCTTCGGGGATGCCAGGTCCGGCGATGGTGATGAGGTCACCAAAGCCGTACTGGCGCTCGGCGATGATGAAGAAGCCTGCGAGCAGGTCCTGGACCAGGCGCTGCGCCCCGAAACCGAGCGCCACGCCCACCACGGCCGCCGGCGCGACCAGACTCGACGTCGACATCCCCAAGCGTGTGGCGATCTGCAGCGCGCTCACGCAGTACACGATGACCAGGGCTGTCCACTTGAGCACGTCGGCCAGGGCGTGTCGGTGTTTGGCCGCCTCCGAACGAACCAGAGCGTCCGACTCGAGGTCGCTGGCGTCGATGCGCTGGGTGACTATCGCCTTGAACCACGTGGCGAATCTGGTCAGCAGAATGACGCCGAGGATGATCAGTACGATCTCCAGGCCATTGCTGCTGAGCCAATCGGGGACGTTCTTAAGCCGCGTCGCCATGGGGAAGATCATGACCCCATTATCGTCCCATTGATGAAAGCCCTGTCGGCTGGTCCACGCCTTCGCGACCAGCACAGGTCACCCCGGCTGCATCGCCTTGATGATCGCGATGGCTTTCGTGAGCTCGTCGCCGTCATCCTCATCGATCGCCCACAGACCGTTCTGAACCTCTCGCACGATCGACCAGGCCCGGGCTCGTTCCTCGTCCAGACCGGCGCTGGCACAGATGACCGACAGGCGACGGCGCAGGTGGGCGCCCAGGTTGCCGCTGGCGATCGCCTCCACCCACCGGTTCCACAGGGCGGGCGTGACGGCGAAGGCCGGATCAGCTGCCAGAGGCTTGGGGTCGATCGCCAGCCACGGCTGACGCTGCGCCGCCAGGATGTTCTGGTAGTGCAGGTCGGTGTTGACCAGGCGTGAGTCGATGGCTGCGTCGGCCACCAGATCCGACAGCAGTGCGCGGGCCTGCTCGACGAACCGGCGTGGCATGGCTGGCGGCGCGGACGCGAACTTTCGTTCCATGTCTGCTGCCTGCGCCGAAAGATGCGGAAGCTGAGGCAGTGCCTCATGATCCAGCTGTTGCAGGAGGGTCCCGATCACGGTGCAGGCCTCATCGATCGGGACGTCGTGCAGATCGCGGCCGCTGTCGAGGCGCTCCAGGAGCATGCTCCAGCTGGCCGGGTTGGCTGCCAGCAGCCGCACAGCACCACGGCCACCCCAGTGCTGCAGGGCCAGATGCTCATGCCGGGCGTCCGGGTGGGGCCAGGTCAGTTTCAGGACCGCGGCGGAGTCGTCGCGACGTCGGACCGGCAGCACCAGTGCCACCGCACCATGCATCGGGTCGCCGTCCAGGGTCAGATCCCACTGCGCCAGCGACTCCTGCACAAGCCGGGGTATGCGCGCCAGCCAAGAGTCACCACTGAGGTACGGCTGGGGTTCGCGGCCGGTCATCAGTGCCGAGAACGAGCCAGGGACAAGGGGGCTCATCTGTTGGTCAGAGGGCCGGCTGCCAGGCCAGCGGGACGGCACTGGGTGGTTCGCGGCATGGACTCGATGATGGCATGGCCCCTTGCTTTGGCTACAAGGGCCGTGCTGCGCCCGATAGACTGCCGTCGACGACCACCGCAGGAGCAAGCACGCGGCGTGGGCGTCATTCGAGAAAAGGGAGCGGAGGCGTCGGTTGAGCATTCAGGAGCAAATTGGCTACGTTCTGCGCGACCTCCGGGGCACCGTGCAGGTCCCTGGTCCCTTGCGCGAACTCGGACTCATGGTTGAGGACGTGGCGGTGACCCCTGCCGGCAAACGCCGGCTGGTCCGGATCTGGCTCGATCGTGATCTGGCCGCTCTGGAGTCTGGCGATGAGTCCAGCGTGGTCGATCCCCTCTCACTGGACGAGGTCGCGGAGGCCACCCGCGTCATCAGCGCCGGCCTGGACGCCTCCGATGCGCTGGGCGAAGCGCCGTACGTCCTGGAAGTCGGATCGGCAGGTGTCGACCGCCCGCTCACCGAGCCCCGTCACTTCCGCCGAAACGTGTCCCGGCTCGTGGAGATCCGGCGTATCCAGGACTCCGATGACGGTGTCCTCACCGGCCGCCTGGTTGCTGCCGGCCCCACCGGCGCGACGGTGCTGGTGGCCGCGACGAAGAACGAACCAGAGACCGAACAACGCATCCCGTATGCCGACATCGCTCGCGCCCAGGTGCAGGTCGAGTTTGCCCGTGTCACCCCAGAGGAGGAGAGCTGATGGATATCGATCTGACCGCGCTACGTGGCCTTGAGCGCGAACGGGACATCTCCCTGGACGTCATCATCCCGGCCATCGAGCAGGCGATGCTCGTGGCCTATCACCGCAGCGACGGCGCCCAGCGCATCGCCCGGGTGGAGCTGGAGCGCAAGACCGGTCACGTGACTGTGTGGGCCCGCGAGGACGGCGTCCTGGACCCTGAGACCGGGGAGCGTTCTGAGCCCGGCCCCGAGTTCGACGACACTCCAGCTGGTTTCGGGCGGATCGCGGCTTCGACGGCTCGCCAGGTCATCGTGCAGCGACTGCGCGACATCGAGGACGAGGCGATCATGGGCGACTTCCATGGCCGCGAGGGTGACATCATCACGGGCGTCATCCAGCAGAGCAGCGATCCGCGCTACGTGATGGTTGACTTCGGGGACATCGAGGGGTCGCTGCCCTTGGCTGAGCAGGTCCCGGGGGAGAAGTACGTCCACGGCGCGCGTCTGCGTTGTTACGTGGTCAGCGTCAAGCGCGGTCAGCGAGGACCCCAGATCAGCCTGTCGCGGACCCACCCCAATCTGGTGCGCAAGCTGTTCGAGCTCGAGGTGCCCGAAGTTGCCGACGGCACTGTCGAGATCGGTGCACTCGCCCGCGAGGCAGGGCACCGGACCAAGGTCGCCGTACATACCAAGACCCCCGGGGTCAACGCCAAGGGCGCCTGCATCGGCCCGATGGGGGCGCGGATCCGGGCAATAATGACCGAGTTGCACGGCGAGAAGATCGACATCGTGGACTTCTCGCAGGACCCTCGCACGTTTGTCGCGTCGGCGCTCTCGCCATCGCGGGTCAACTCGGTTGAGATCGTTGATGCGGAACGGCGTTCTGCCCGGGTGGTCGTGCCTGACTACCAGCTGTCCTTGGCGATTGGCAAAGAAGGCCAGAACGCCCGACTCGCCGCCAAGCTCACCGGCTGGCGCATCGACATCCATTCTGACACCGCGCCTGCTCACGATGAGAGGGCCCGTGGGGCGGAGGCTGGCGCAGGCCGGGAGCGCCAGGCGCTAGAGTAGTGACTATCGATCGGTTGCGACGGATCAGTGCGCGGCCAACCCAACGCATGGCACGAACGTGTGTGGGTTGTCGTCGTCGTGATGTTCGATCAGCACTGCTGCGAGTTGTTGCGGAGCGCAACGACGCTGGCGAGCAACTGGCCAGAGTCGTGGTGGATCCGCGGCTCCGGCTGCCAGGGCGTGGCGCTTGGCTACACCCGACACCGGAGTGCCTGGATCTCGCAGTGCGGCGAAAAGCGTTCGGGCGGGCTTTGCGAGTCAAGGCTTTTCTCGAGGTGGCGGCCGTGGGCGCATACATTGACGCCTACGAACAGTCCGTGGTCAACGCTGTCAGCTCCACCCCGGAGCAGGCAGTTCAGCAGGTTCCTGAAACCGAAAGCGGGTATGACGCTGATGAGCACCCGATGAGCACCCGATGAGTACTCAGCGATGAGCAACATCCAGCACTAACGACGGCCCGCGCTTCATCTCGAAATCCGGGCCACAGACAAGGAGAAACGTGGCTAAGGTCCGGGTCTACGAGCTCGCAAAAGAGCTCGGAGTCGAGAGCAAGACTTTGCTCAGTCATTTGAAAGAACAGGGCGAGTTCGTCAGGTCGGCTTCGTCGACCATCGAGCCCCCTGTGGTCCGCAAGGTTCGCGAGTCGTTCCCCGCGGAGCTTGCCGCCGGTGGTACGGCTGCGGCCGTCAAGGAAGGTGCGGCGACACCCGCCGCCAAGAAGCCGGCAGCAAAGCCCGGCGCCCCGGCGCCCGCTGCCACGGTTGCCCCCGCGGCGCCCGCCCCCGTGGTGGCTCCTGCGGCTGCCGCTCCTGAGGCCCCCATCACCCCTGCAGCCGCGGCACCCGCCGCGGCCACGGCCGGTGTGCCTCGGGCTCCCTCTCGTCCGGTGGCGCCTTCCCCGAGGACGCCTTCCCCGAGGGCGCCTGCTGCAAAGGCGCCTGCGGCAAAGACGCCCGGTCCCAAAACACCTGCCTCCGAGGCTCCTGCGGCACGTGAAGGTGGCGCTGATACCCCGCGCCCCGCGCCCCGTCCCGGCGCCCCGCGCCCCGGGAACAACCCCTTTGCGCCGAGCCAGGGCATGCCTCGAAGTGGCCGCGAAAGCCGCGAGCCTCGGGAGGGCCGCGAAGCACCGTCGGCTGCACGTCCAGGCAACAACCCCTTCGCTCCCAGCCAGGGAATGCCCCGCCCACAGGGTGGCCGTCCGGCTCCTGCCGGTGCCGGCGGTCCCCGCCCTGGTGCCCCGCGCCCGAACCCGGGCATGATGCCCGATCGCGCAGGGGTCGCTCGCCCCGGTGATCGTGCCGCTCGCGGTGGCGCTCCCGGTCGTCCCGGCGCGGGTGCCGGTGGCGGTTTCGCCGGTCGCCCCGGCGGTGGTGGCGGTTTCGCCGGTCGCCCAGGCGGTGGTGGCGGCGGTCGTCCGGGTGGACCCGGTGGCCGTGGCGGCACCCAGGGTGCTTTCGGCCGTGGTGGCGGGCGTCCGGTTCGCGGACGCAAGTCCAAGCGCGCCAAGCGTCAGGAGTTCGAGCAGATGCAGGCCCCGTCACTGGGCGGTGTCACTGTTCCTCGCGGCGACGGCAAGACGGTCATCCGGGTGCGTCGTGGGGCCTCGCTGACGGACTTCGCCGACAAGATCAACGCCAACCCGGCGAGCCTGGTCACGGTGCTCATCCACCTGGGCGAGATGGCCACGGCCACGCAGTCCCTGGACGAAGAGACGTTCCGCGCGCTCGGAACCGAGCTCGGCTACGACATCGAGGTTGTCTCTCCGGAGGACGAGGAGCGCGAGCTGCTCGGACAGTTCCACATCGACCTTGATGCCGAGCTGGCTGAAGAGGGCGACGAAGATCTCAAGCCTCGTCCGCCGGTCGTGACCGTCATGGGTCACGTCGACCACGGAAAGACCCGGCTGCTGGACGCGATCCGCTCCGTGAAGGTCGCACAGCATGAAGCCGGTGGCATCACCCAGCACATCGGTGCCTACCAGGTTCGCTCGGAGCACGAAGGCGTTGAGCGCGCCATCACGTTCATTGACACCCCCGGACACGAAGCCTTCACGGCGATGCGTGCCCGTGGTGCCAGGGTCACCGACATCGCGATCCTCGTGGTCGCAGCCGATGACGGCGTCATGCCGCAGACGATTGAGGCACTCAACCATGCCCAGGCCGCAGGTGTGCCGATTGTGGTCGCGGTCAACAAGGTGGACAAGGAAGGGGCCAACCCCGACAAGGT
>DAITND010000135.1:0-7078 GCA_036834825.1 Dermatophilaceae bacterium | reverse complement strand
GCATCTGCTAGGACCAGTCCGAAGCAGACCAGCGCGAGGAGGACCAACGCGAGGAATCCCAGTTAGCGTTGCTCCAGCGCGAGGAGGACCAGCGCGAGGAGGACCAGCGCGAGGAGCTGAGGCCGTCGGCGGCAGGCGCCCAGTCGTCGCCGGTCCAGGTGGCGCCGAGCCATTGACCGCCAGACCAGGCCGACACGGTGGAGGTGGCTTGCCACCAGGCGGCGGGGTTCCAGGCGTTGCCCTGCACATCGATTTCACCGGAGAGGTCGTTGCCGTCGGCGTCGACCAGGACGGATCCGCCGCGGGCGGCGTCGATCGATCCCTGCCCGGTCGAGCTGGGGAAGTCCTGGACGGCGGCTGCCCGCAGGTTCGCTGCGGCCTTGCCACTCCGGGTCAAGTGACTGGCTGTGTCCAGCGCCCCACTCAGGTCGAGCGTCCCGGCCCCGACAGCGGTCGGGTTTGCGTTCTTGACCGGATCCGCCGAGGACGTCAGGGCGAACTTGACCTGGTCGGGGGTCAGGGTCGGGTAAGCCTGCAGCAGTAGCGCGACCGAGCCGGAGACCACTGCGGCCGCTTGGCTGGTTCCGCTGCCGCGGAACAGCTTCCCGCTGACGTCGCCGGTAACCAGACCTGAAGGATTGTTGACGTCCACGAAGGACCCGGGGGCCCTGGCAGATACCAGCGACGTGCCCGGTGCGACGAGATCCACATGACGCTCAGTCGAACCCACCTGGGAGTAGGAGGCGACCGTGGTGTGATTGTTGGCCCAGCCATCGAGTTTGTTGTTGGCGTCGGTGGCGCCGACGGCGATGAGGTGGGGATCGGTCGCGGGGTCGGTCACCCGCCCGTCTTGCGATCCGTTGTTGCCCGCCGACGTGACCACGACGATACCGTGCTGCCAGGCGTTCTCTGCAGCGGCTGCGAGCGGGTCAGCCAGGTAGGCCTGGGCCGAGTCCGTGCCGTAGGACAGGTTGATCACCCGCACCCGCGAGCCGCCGGGCAGTACCGGATGTTGGGTGACCCAGTCCAGCGCGGCGATGACCTGGCTCACGTCGACGCTGCCGTCCGTGGTCGCCAGCTTCATAGCCAGCAGTCCCGCATCCGGCGCCACGCCCAGCTGCACGCGGGCCGGCGCTTTGGACAGATCCGACGAAGAAGTGGTTGTTCCCCTGCCGGCGATGATGCCGGCCATGAAGGTGCCGTGACCGAACGTGTCCTGCTGGGTCAGCACCCCGTTACCCTCGATCGACAGGTCCGGGCCGTAGGTCACCTTGCCGGCGCCGTCCAGGCCGGGCACCGGGGCGACCCCGGAGTCCAGTACCGCGACGCTGACGCCCGCTCCGGTCAGTGCTTGCCCGGTCGAGTCTTGCTTGGTCCACAATCCGCGCGCACCGATCGCCTTCTCCACCGTGTATAGCGAACCCGGATCCTGGGCAGCCTGGTAGTTTCCATACGCGTCCTTCGACGCGCGGTCAGCCGTGGGGTCACCCCACCTAGCACCACTGAAGCCGCCGGTCGTCGTAACAACCATTGCGGCAGACCCCGCCGAGGCACCTTCCCCAACGACCACTTGGGCCGAGCTAGCCGGAACGCACATAGCCACCGCAGCGGCCGCCACAGTAGCCGCCCCGAACCGAGTGGAACACAAGAACGCCGACTTCAGGTTCATGATGGCTCCCATTGATCCGTCAGCCCTGCAGTTACCAGGTGCTGGCCACTAGTTTGCCAACTACCTAGGCCTTTGGAGGGCGCCCCGCTGCACGGTCGGCCAAACGAACAGAAGATGCTGTCCGAAAGGACTACTACACCAGGACTAGCGAGAGCCAGGCTTGGCCAAAGTGGTTGCTTCAAGGTCTGGCACTCAAAGGAGGCTGCATTTGCCCACTGGTTCAACTGACGAGGCAATGGATAGGCCCAAAGGGTTCATGCTGGCCAGGGCGTCCACGACGATCTGGGCACCTGATTGACATACGAGCGGCCCACCAAGGTCAACACATCAGCAGGGCACATGCCGCGGAAAGTCACACGACCTCAGGGGGCCTACCCACTGGGTCGGACTCTGGTCATTCTCTTCAATCTCGTCGTGCGCACATGATGAACCTCCCCCAAAACCGTGGAGACATGCGCTATGAGGAGTAGTCATGTCGGAGAAACGAAGGAAGTACGACCAGGAGTTTCGTGAGGGGCTGTGCGGCCCAAACAGTGGTCATCCGAGCCAGCGCATGAACTCGCTAGCCAGGAAGGTCCCGCTAGCTGTCGCCGATCAACCCGCAGGGTGAGCCCGCCACGACGAGCCCGGACGGGCAGCCGTGGCCGTTGCTGGGCACGGTCCGTCCGGGGGAGTCCCTCAGCGGCGACGAGAACCGGCTGTTCATGCGGATGGCCGAGGTATTCGCCCACCGATCGAGGGTGAGAGCTTCGCGGCGTCGCTGACCGATCCGGGCGCCAGGCAAGCGGACTCAGTTCTACGCGATGCTGGGGCAGCACTCGATCTACCACAAGGGCTGGCTGGCCTGCAGCGTGCACCCGCCACCGAGCGGCTGAGGAGAGTTCGACCAGGATGTGTGGGAGCTCTACGACCTCGAGCACGACCGTGCGCAGTCGAAGAACCTGGCCGAGCAGGAGCCGGTCCGCCTGGAGACGCTCAAGAGTCTGGTTCTACAACGCGGGCCTCTACAACGGACTACCCCTGGACGACCGGACCGTCCTCGATGAGACTCTCGCCGAACGCGCGCACGGGACGCCTCCACGGGAGCGCTACATCTACCCCGATTGTGCCTCGGTCCCCGAGCAGTCGGGTGTCATGATCTGCAACCGGCCCTCCACGATCTCCGGGGGCTTACGGTGGATTCGACTGATGCGGAGGGCGTCATCGACGCCCACGGCGGGGGCGCCTGCGGGCACCCCTCTACGTCAAGGATCGCCGGCTGCACTACGTCTTCAACTGGGTGGGAACCCAGTTGCAGGCCGTGGACCCCGACCGGGACATCGTTCTCGGGAAACAAATACTCACTGCTGAGTTCACGGCCGCCGTCCGAAACGCCGCTCCGGCCACGCCCGGAGCCGCTGGCACCCTGACCCTCTACATGGACGACCAGCAGGTGGGTGCCGGCGAGATCGTCACCCAGCCGGGGTTGTTCTGCACGGTTGGGGATGGCATCTGCGTGGGCCGCAACGACGCGTCGCCCGTGACCCCTGCCTTCAAGGCACCGTTCCGCTTCACCGGCGGTTCCATCGAGAAGGTTGTCGTGGACGTTTCCGGCGAACGCTACATAGACCACGAAGCCCAGGTGCGAGGCTGGTTCCTGCTTGACTGAGCTGGTTCCGGCTCATCTGAACCGGTACTCGGTGACCCCTCATGGCGGGAGGCCATCGGCTCCCACTGGTCGCGCGAGACGAGGACTTCGCGCAGGACGTCGGGGCGGTCGGTGATGATCGCATCCACCCCCGCATCGAGTAGGCGCACCATCGCGACGGGCTCGTTGACCGTCCACGTCACAACCCGCACGCCAATATCGTGCGACATCGCGACGAGCCTCTCGACGAAGATCGGAACGCGGCCGAGCTTGACCGGGACGTGCGCGAAGGGTGCGGTGGCCAGAACCCTCGGCGGCCGAACCCCTGCCCAAGCGCACATCAGCAGAGCAGTCAGCGATCGCCAGCCCAGCGCCGTCGTGACCTCGGGAACCTCCCTGCTGACCTGGGCAAGCCACCCGTCCCAGGCACCCGCGATACACACGCGTTCGGCGACTCCCTTGCGCCGCAGGGATTTCACCAACGCATCAAGACCAGCCAGATCCTTGGGGTCGACCGTGAAACATTGGTCAGGGAAGGCGTCGAGCGCCTCGTCGAAGGTCGGAATCGGCTCAAGGTCGTTGATCCGCAGGGAGCGTAGCTCGCGCAATGACTTCGACTGAACCGGACCTGTGGCCGAGGTGACTCGCTCGAGAGTCTCATCGTGGAAGCACACCAGGTGGCCGTCACTGGTCACCCGGACGTCGGTCTCGAGATAACGCAGGCCCAGCCCAGACGCGAGGCCGAACGCGGCAAGTGAGTTCTCCTGCGCGAGCGCCGCGCCACCTCGGTGAGCGATCGCCAGCGGTCCGGATCCATCGCCATACCTCATGTGTCAACAATGACCTACTCGACGACGTCGCCACGGCCAAATCGCTTGTCATGCAAGAACGTTCACTCAGCCTTCACCTGCTGCCCATCCATCCCCGCCGCCTGCGGCTCAACGATCGATCAGGCTCCCACCGCTCGCCTCGTCCCGTCGTGATCCGACCGTTTCGGGCTCTGTGAGGCCGTGCAAAGCAAGCATCGTGTTGGTGGTCCGTGACCAGGGAAACGACTCCGCCCGCGCCCGCGCCGCCTGCCTACGCTGCCCTTCGGGCACGGCGAGCAGTGCCTTGACAGCCGCGGCGAGCGCGGGAGGCTCGGGTCGTGCGCTACGACCGGCTCCGCCTCCCACGAGTTCGGCCACCGCAGACGTGCTCGCCGCCACGACGGGCGTGCCGCACGCCAGGGCTTCCAGCGCTGCAAGCCCAAACGTCTCGACCGGCCCTGGGGCAAGGACGACGTCCGCCGAACTGAGCAAGCCGGCGACCGACGAGCGGTCCGCCAGATGCCCGACCATCTCCACAGGCAGTCCTCGGGCCCGCCGCCGAAGCGACGCAGTGAGCGGGCCGGACCCAGCCACCACGAGCCGAGCCGGGCAGCCGACCCGGTGAAGCACTCGCAAGGCCTCAACGGCGAGGTCGGGCCTCTTCTCTCTCGACAACCGACTGCACAACACGAGCAAAGGAACGCCGTCTTTCTGAGTGCCTGCCAGAGGGCCTGTCTGAGGGCGGGGCGCCGGCCGGAAGCGTTCCAGGTCCACCCCCAGGGGCACGTGGTCAGTGGGTATGCCGATGCGCGCGAACTCTTGCGCGGCGAAGCGGGTGGTGGTCACGACGCGGTCGAAGCGTTGTGCCGTCGTTGCGTTGTGCCGGTCGGCCGCCAGTTGTGCGCCTCGTGCGCCGAGCGGCACAAAGGCCCGCAAGACACCGTCCACCCGCTCGTGCGCGATGACCGTCGACGGCACCCCGGCGGCGCTGGCCCACAGGCCGAGCCCGCGCAGAGTCAGACGGTCGGATATCTCGAGACGGTCCGGCTCGAGCGCGTCCAGCACGGCACGCACCCTCCGCAGATCCGCCAGGACGCGGTATCCGCCTGACCCGGGGACCATAGGCCCCGCCAGGGTGACGCGGCGACCCCACGGCAGGTTCTCATCGCTTGTTCGTGGGCCTGGGACCACGAGCACGAAATCGTGACCTGCGGCCCGGTACCCCTGCCCTAGGGCGTGGACGGTGGTGCGGATCCCCCCGCTGAGCGGGGTGTAGGCGTTCGCGACATGAACGACACGCACTCAGTGCCCGCCAACAACCACACTGCTGGCGGCCTCGTCATAGTGGCCCAAGAGACGGTCGCACACGACCGGCCAGGTGCGCGCCCGCACCTTGTCGTGGGCTGCCGTACCCATCGCTCGCCGCTTCCACTCGTCGCCAACCAGGTCGGCGACTTGGGCCCGTAGGGTCCGCAGGTCACCTGGCGGGTACAGCCACCCCGTCCGACTGCTGTCCACAAGGTCGAGCAGCCCTCCTGCTCCGACTGCCACAACCGGCAGACCACTGGCCATCGCCTCCTGCGCGACCTGGCAGAACGTCTCGTAGGGGCCGGGGTGGACAACGATATCCAGGCTCGCGAGCGCCCGCGACAGGCCTGTGCCGGAGAGCTCCCCCGTGAAGTGGGCACCGGGCAGACGACGTGCCAGCCGTTCTCGTTCCGGCCCGTCACCGATGACGACGAGCCGGATGCCGTGCAGGTCGTTCAGCACGGCCAGGTCCTCGACCTGCTTCTCGGCCGCGAGACGGCCGACGAAGCCAACCAGTACCTCCCCCGAGGGGGCTAGTCGAGCCCGGAAGTCGCCGTCGCGGTGTGCCGGAGAGAACGCCGCAGTGTCAACGCCCCGCGGCCAGACCTGCACCCGAGGGATGCCGTGTTGCTCCAGATCGTGGGCGGCGGTGGGCGACGGTGCCAGGGTGATGTGGGCTCGATCATGGATCGAGCGGATCCGGCGCCACGCGACATTCGAGACTGCGGTGAGCCCGTAGCGCAGGGCGAACCCGGCGACATCGGTCTGGTAGACGGCGACCACGGGGATGTTGAGGGAAGCCGCCGCGCGCATCACCGGCCCACCCAGGACGAACGGAGAGGCGAGGTGGATGACGTCGGGGGCGAACCGCTCGAACTCCCGCACGAGCCTGTGCGCGACGACCATCGGAACGCGGACCTGCGGGTAGCCGGGGAAGCCGACCGACGGCAGCGCCACCACCTCGAAGCCCTCACACGTTCGGGGTGGGTCTCCCGGGGCAATGACCAGGGCCTCATGACCGGTCCTGTTCAGATGCTTCAGCACCTGGAGCACTGAACCGGTCACGCCGTTGATGTGCGGAAGGAAGGACTCGGAAACCACTGCGACCTTCATATTGGCAGTACAGCAGCGTCACCGTCGCCGGTAGGTGAGCCCTTGGTGTCACGTCGTTGGCCTGCGAGTGAACACTCGGTGATGGCGAGCTGAGCGCCCGCCGCCGACCTGTTCGAGGAGAACCCGGAACGTTCAGCGACACGATCTTGCGCGGTCGGACTCTGCAGTGGCACCTTTGAGGTATGACCGATGTGCTGCCGGTTAGCCCTGGCCCAGGTCACCCCGAAATCGACACAGAACTACACGCCGTCGCGGACTTCGTGCACGAGGAGTTCGACGGCCAGCTCGACCCGCGTGTCGTCGACGAGTGCCTGGGACAGGTGGCCGCCCGGTTCGACGGCGCCCAGGTCCGCTCCTTCATTCCTTTGCTGGTGATGCGTTACGTCCGCGAAGAGCTGAAGAATCGCCTGCCGCAGACCCAGTAGGACTTCTCACTGCGGTCTGTTCAGCGGCCGGCGTGAATAATCGCGGGCTGAGCGTATGTGTGCACCGGGTGGGTAAAATGGATCTCGATCTCGGCGACCCCGCGGTGGTGAGCGCATCGGTGAACTC
>DAITND010000134.1:0-7083 GCA_036834825.1 Dermatophilaceae bacterium | reverse complement strand
GCTGAGCACCGTGGGGCTGCTCGGCATCGCGTTCACCATGGAACAGGAATTCTACCGAGACCGGCTCGCCAGCCGCGGGCTCACCGTGCTCACCCCACCCGCGGCCGACCGGGCCGAGGTGCACCGCATCATCTACGACGAGCTGTGCCTCGGAGAGGTGCGGGATGAGTCCCGGCAGATCTATCGCAACATCATCACTGGTTTGGCAGAGGCCGGCGCCGAAGGCATTGTCCTTGGATGTACCGAGATCGAGCTGTTGATCTCCGCTACGGACAGCCCCGTTCCTGTCTTCCCCACCACCCGCTTGCACGTCGAAGCGGCCGTCGATTTCTCCCTGACCACGCACCCAAGCGGCTGACCCCGCAGGGGCCGGTGCATCCCGTAGTCCGAACGACCACCCGCACGACGTCACCCCTCCGCGCCCTTGACTGTCGCCGTAAAACGATCGGCATACGACACAGCAGAAGGTGATCGGCCACGCCACCCGGACAAGTCGATTTGCGTCGTTTGTCGTTCGGTCAGCGGGACGATTCTGCCGAGCCCACTACTACCCAAACCGTTTGCCTTCGACCAAGCGGGACTCGTTGCAGACAGCCAACTGCGCGCGCTGCGCACGGCCAGAAACGTGAGCCCACTGACCGCTTCCCCGGCAATGAACGGGAAGCAGCCACCGGACGACCAGTGCTGAGCACAAGCCGGTCCCAAGTCCGCCTCCGAGGACTTCGCACTTCCTGAGTAAGGAAGCGGTCCCCGAGCCGCGTTTCCGCTGCTCAGAGCCCCTTTGCGGTGGGCGATACTGCGATCGAATTAGTGCCCTCTCGGTGGCGTCAGCGCAGTACGCCCAGCCGCAAGAGGATGTTGCCGAACCTACGACGCTCTCCGGTTGCGATGACCAAAGCCAGATTGGGTGAGCGCGCCGCCTCATAGAAGGCGAATCGGTCTAGGTGGGTGACCTTCACGTCGGGCGGCAGGAGCTGGTCGAGCTCGGACAGGATCTCTTGAGGCCCCTCGGCGGGCGGTGGCTGCATCGTTGTGGCAGCCTCCAGAGGGATCGCGTCAATCAGTACTGCCAGAACCTCAGGGACGGTTGGCCTTCCCGACTCCAGGTTGAGGAAGACTCGGGTCGCCTGATGGCCGGCGGCAGTGCTGACCGGGTAGTGACCATCCGCGATCAGCACTTGCGAGCCGTGCCCCGCCGCGGCGAGGGCGGCGAGGATCTGCGGGTGGGTCAGGCGGTAGCGCAGCATGCGGGCTCCTTGGGGATGCTGGGATGGGTGTTGCGTCCCGGCCTGTGACCAAGGATCAGCGGAAGTACTGACCACCGTTGATGTCGATGATCGATCCGGTGATGAAGGAAGCCTGGTCTGAGGCGAGCCACACGACGGATCCTGCGACGTCCGGGGGGTAGCCTGCCCGCTTCAGCGCGATCCGCTCGATGGCCTCCACCTGGGCGGCCGGCGGGGTGAACTGCTCATGGAAAGGTGTGTCGAGGATGAGACCGGGAGCTATGGCGTTGACGGTGATCCCCCGGGGAGCCAGTTCCTTGGCAAGACCGCGGGTAAGCCCGAACATACCGGCCTTGGCCGTTGCGTAGGCGGTCGCCCCGTTGGCGCCGCCGTTGTGTCCCGCAAGCGAGGCGATGTTGATAATGCGGCCCCAGTCATTACCCATAGAGTGTAGGACCGCGCGGGTGCAGAAGAATGCGCTGGTCAGATTGACGTCGAGCACCTGGTGCCAGAACGAGGCCTGCATGTCTGCGATGTCAGTGCGGGCCAGCATGCCGCCGGCGTTGTTGACCAGGATGTCTACCGATCCGAACTCTTGGGCGATCCGGCCGATCACTTGGTTAACCTGGTTCTCGTCCGTCGCGTCCATCTTCTCAGCGATCAGCGGCTTCCCAGCGGCTTCGACTTCTGCGAGCAGGTCCTTCGCCGGAGGGTGGGTGAGGTAGGTGACGGCTACCCGTGCACCTGCTTGCGCCAGTGATAGCGCGATCGCGCTTCCGATGCCCACCCCACCACCAGTAACGAGTGCGGTCTTGCCAGAAAGGTCGAGAGTCATGCCGTTTTCTCCTCAGGATAGGGCGGTGGTGAAGGCTGGGATGAACGCGACAGCTAGGAGCGTCGCGATGAGAAGAGCGATGTACTTGAGCATGGGCCGTGCCACTCGTTCCATGGGTACCTGACCCACAGCGCAGGCTGTGTAGAGTCCGACGCCGATGGGTGGGGAGAAGAGTCCGATACCCATCGCGATGATGAGGACGATGCCGAACTGGAGTTCATTGATGCCCAGGGATACCGCTACTGGGATGAGTAGCGGACCGAAGATGACCAGTGCTGGGGCTCCCTCCAGCACGGAGCCGAAGACGATGAGCATCACTATGGAGAGCAGGATGAAGGCCCAGGTCCCCGTGCCCTGCGCCAGGGCGGTCATTGCGAGCGCAAGGTTGTGGGGAACCTGCTCGATGGTCAGCACGTAACCCACAATCTGGGCTGAAGCCACGATGAAAAGCACCATCCCCGACAGGGCAGCAGAACGCACGAAGAATGAGATCACGGACTTGACAGTCATTTCACGGAAGAAGATCACGCCGATGAGCAGCGCATAGACAACGGCGAACGCTGAGACCTCGGTGGGGGTAGCGAAGCCGAGCAGGATGCCACCCAGGATCAAGGCGATCATCAGCAGAGCGGCCCCTGATCCGCCCAGCAGCCGTAGCCACTCCGGGGGAGTGTTCGGCCGGTGCATGGCGACCGCTGCCATGACGAGGCCTTCTGGATCGCTGCCCCGGGGTGTTGCAGAGGCCTGCTTCTTGCGGCCCTTCTTCGAGATTCTCGGAGCCGCGAGAACCGCCAACACTGACAGGGAGATCCCCATGAAGATGGCAGGAAGAATTCCTGCGAGGAAGAGCCCGCCGATAGATATGTTGGCGACGAAGCCAAGGATGATCATGTTGACGCAGGGCGGGATGGTCTCACCCATGACGGCGGTAGCCGCCAGCAGGGCGACCGCCTCGGCGTCGTCGTTGCCGGCTTGTCGCTGAGCTGGCACCATCACCGAGCCGACGGCGGCAACGTCGGCGGTCTTGGACCCCGACATGCCAGAGAACAGAGCCATGCCGGCGATAGTCACCAAGGGGAGCCCTCCTCGCACCCGTCCAAGGAGCGCGTCGAGCAGGGCGATGAGTCGACGGGACATCCCGTTGAGCTCCATCACGAGCCCGGCGAGGATAAAGAAGGGGATCGCCAGCAGGACGAAGTTCTCGACTCCGGACTCCATCTGTTGAGCGAGAAGGCTGAGCGGAACGGTTCCGCCGTTGCCGAAGTAGAGCAAGGCACCGGTGATCAGCGCGAACGCCACCGGCACCCCGATGACGAGGCAGACGGCGATGCCGAGAACCAGCAGCCCTACTGGGCTTGGCTGCGTCGCTGGCGCCACACGAGCCCAGGCCATCCAGACGACGACGACAGCGATCAGTGCCCCCACCGCAACCAGGACCGTCCGCAGCGGGAAGTGTGTCAGCTTGACGACCGCAAAGCAGATCATCACCGCACCACTGATGAGGAACGGCAGGTAGAAGATTCCTGCGGGCAGGTGACCACTGGGAGTCGACTGGCCGGACACACTCGTCAGAACCAGCCGAGCGGAGATGGTCATGGCCACGGCGTCCACCAACACGATGGCCGCTGATGCAGCTTCCGCGACGCGACGCCGTGCTGCTGGAAGCCGGCGCAACAGTACGGTCACGCCCATGTGCTCGTCTCGAGCCAGCGCGAGGGCACCGCCGAGGAAGGTCACTGCCACCAACCCGGAGGTGGCGGCCTCATAGGACCATTGGATGGGGCTGTGCAAGAAGTATCGGAAGATGACGGACACGAACACGACGCCGATGCCCGCCACGAGGATGAGACCGGTGGTCGCCGCTACTGCATGCTCGAGCACCTTCGCTATCCGGTCGATGACATTTAGACCCTTGGAACCTTGCCCCTGCGGGACATCGACCGGCGAGATGGTGGAAGGGAGCATGGTTGCCTACTGCGGCTTGTGGGTTGCCTGGATCGCGTCGAGTGCGGGTTTCGCCTTCGGGTACTTCGTCGAGAACTGTCCCCAAAGTGGACTCACCAGCGCGCGGAACGGCTGTCGGTCCACCTCGTGTATCGTCACGCCCTTTGATCTCAGCTCGCTGAGCGCCGCTTGTTCGGCAGCCGCTGCCTGCTGCCGCTGCGCCGTCGCAGCCTCGGTCGCTGCTGCTCTCAGCGCCTGCTGGTCAGCGGCCGACAGCTTCCTGAGCGAGGCCTGGGAGATGACGGGGTTGAGAAGGTTGAAGATATGTTTGGTCAGCGCATATTGCTTTGCCTTCTCATAGGCCTTGATCTGCAGGATCGACACCGGGTCGTGCTCCAGTCCCTCGATGACCCCTGTCTGCAGGGCCGTGTAAATCTCGCCGGAGGGCAGAGGGACGGGAGTGGCACCCATCGCCGTGAGGGTGGCAACGAAGCCCGGGGCCGGCAGCACCCGCAAGCTCACCCCATGCAGGTCGGCCGGCTTGAAGATCGGCTTAATCGTGCAAACGCTGCGGAATCCGAAGTTGTAGCCGAAGGCCAGGATCTCGGACTTGGTGCCGTCGGTGAACAGCTGGCGTATGCTCGACCCAGCTTGTCCGTCGAGTGCGGCGGCGACCTGGTCATAGTCGTCGAAAAGATAACCGAGGTCGAGCATTCCGAGCTCCGGCACCGTCGTGGAGAAGACCGACGGCGAGATGATGGCCATGTCGACAGTCCCCAGCGACATCTGCTTCGCGACCTGCGCCTCCTCGCCGAGCTGACTGTCAGGGAAGTACTGGAGCTTCACCCGCCCTTCAGTCTTGGCCTCCGTGAGCTCCTTGAGCTTGTTGAACATCGCCGTATGTGCGTTCTTCGCCGCGCCGCCAGGCTGGGAAGACGAGACGCGCAACGTCACGGTCTTGCCCCCAACGGCGGCAGTCGAACCGGTGTTTCCGCACGCGGCCAGAACCGGGGTCATCGGAGCCACCACAGCCGCGGTGGCGGCGTAGCGCAACAGCGTTCGACGGGAAACCGAGCTTTCGAGCATCCGAACTCCTCTGCTGTGTCGAACCCGCGCGAGGAGTTCCTGCGCCATCCGACCATGACATTCAACATCGCTCATGTGCAACATATGCAACGGTGTGCTCTATGTACTCGTGCCGCTATACCCACCTTCGGAGCATTCTTTGCTCACGATGTGCAATATGTGCATCATCAGATATTAGGTGTACACGCGGGGCTTGTCAAGGAGGCGCGTCAGCGACAAACATGCAGGCCAACCGGCTGAGAGCGGCGACGCTGTAAACAACATGTCCGGAGCCCTGGGCTACGGCGGCCAGACGATCTACCTCTACGACTCCTCGGTGGTGGTTAGGGTCGCATAGGCGCGAGTCGCGGCGACCACAGCAAGTCCGAAACGGGCCTGAGCCCCAATGTGCATTGGGGTCCACGGCATGCAGATCACCAGGTCTGAGCACGAAGCTTGGTGGCGCGTTTCAATGAGTTGGCCGCCCGGGAGGCGATGACAACTCTATTCTCACTGGATTTATGCTCTCCGGCGCGGCCCTCCACCCGAGCTCATTTGAAATCCCGGTAGTCGTCTTCAGGAGGTCGGGAATAAGCTGACGGAGAGCGGCGAGATCGGTCTTCTCACGAAAGGCTGTTATCGAGATCGCACCTGCGACCCGATTCGCATGGTCCCACACCGGAGCCGCAACGCAATTAGAGACGATCTCGTACTCGCCATCATCGGTTGCCCAGCCTTGCATTCTGACATCATCGAGGCGATCGAGGAATGCTTCTTTCGAAGTGATCGTCGTGGGGGTGAATCGCGCGAAGGTCGCATTTGCGATGATGGCATCGCGCTGTTTTGGGTCGAGGTTGGCAAGGATCGCTTTGCTCACGCCAGCTGTGTGAATAACGACGAATCCGCCGATAAGGGTATTGAGGCTGATGGCCTGCATTGGTTCGATCTTGTCCACATACATGATGCGGTCCACCAGCGGGACCGCAAACTGAATCGTATGGCCAAGTCGTTCGCTCAGATCCACAATGTGGGGGTGCACGACTGTGCGTAAGTCGAATTGGGACAGCGCCGATTCGGCGAGACCGGCCAGCCGGAATCCCACTCCATAACGTCCTCGCTCGTCTCGGCGGACGAATCCGCCAGCGGCGAGAGTTTTCACGAGACGGAGGGCTGTGGTGCGGTGCACGCCAAGGGACGACGCAATGTCCTTAATTTCGCGAGGCTGGATGCTGCAGAACTCAAGTATATAGATCGCTCTGCTAACCGTTTGAGTCATTGCCCGCCCTTTTCGCCACACGGCATCGATTAGCGCCTATTCACTACGTTTGCGAGATGCAAAGGCGCGGCGATTCTCTTCCAACTGGTATACGTACTAATACTAACATGGCCGCTTGCATCGCCGATCGAGCACCGGGCTCCGCTGACGGCAACCGGGCCGCAGCCGTCGCCACCCTGGTCGAGCGGCAGACCAGGTTTGTGATGTTGGTGCACGTGCCCGGTGGCCCGAATGCTCGGACGGTCCGCTACGGCCAGTAGTCCGAGTAAGGCCCACGCCGGAGTATCCCCGCCGTCCCTGCTGGTCAGGATAAGCGGAAGCAGTAGCGCGTTCCAGATCACGACAAACCAGATCTGAGCGTTGAGCGCCTCCGTCGTGTGATGACGGGTAAACCGGCCTGCACGCCCGACGGTCCCCCTCAGCACGATCGCGGGAACCAAAGGCATCACGAAGAAGGTGAGGTGACCAAGCAGGCCCAGGTCCGTTCCTGCCCAGACCCCCTGGAGGCCATGTCCCAAGCGTGCCCGTCCCACGACCGCAGCACACCGGACGAGTCCGGATACCATCCCGCGGGGGCTAGAACGCGCTCCGAGCCTCCGCCAGCATCAACGCTCGTGCGCGGCAGTCTGCCTGAAGCGCGCGGTCATGCCCTCCATGCCACTAATCCAAACGCCGATGACCCATCCCGAACCGGGACGGTGGACCCGGTCATCGAGAGCACGCCGCGACCTTCGCCT
>DAITND010000133.1:0-7127 GCA_036834825.1 Dermatophilaceae bacterium | reverse complement strand
TTATGTAACTGTGGTGTAAACACCCCGTCCGCACGAGGCGGATGGTGCTGCGAGTGTCTGTCCGATAGTCATGGAGCAGCCCCGTGGACATTGAAAGCCTTGCAGATCTCGTCGCCACGCTGTCCGGTGGCAAGCAGCAGCGACAGAAGAATCCGCGACTTGCGTGCCTCAAGCCAACCTGCCGGGATGGCTCCGCGATCGATGAGGTCGCTTTCAGAGCCTGGGAAGCCGTAGGTGGCCTCCAGAACCGGACCGTCTGCGGTACGACTGCACAGAACGACCGGCATCACTGCTGCCGCCGCGGTGACGGCTTCGGCCGCGGACTCCGACACGTGCCCGGCGCCGAACCCGGCGATCACCAGACCATCAACCGTGGATGACTGGGTCAGCATGCGGATGACGTCGCCTTGGTCTCCGAGGGTCGCCTCCAGGAGAGTGACGCAGACGTCCGTGCGGGTGAGCGGCCCCAGGATCGGGGCCCGCTGGATGTGGTTGGCGATGGTGACGTGGTTCTCGTGGAAGCGGCCGAGCGGTCCGAAGAGACCGGAGGAGAACGCGCCCAACGCGATGGAGTCTTGCTTGCGAACGCGGCGCGCGGCGTGTATCTCGTCGTTGATGACGACGACGGCTCCGAGCCCACGCGACGCTTGAGCACAGGCCACCACGATGGCCGCCGTCAAGTTCGCCGGGCCATCTGGTGACGCCTGGTCCGGGGTGCGCATCGCACCGGTCAGCACGAGCGGTTCCTCGTGAGGCCAGAGCAGGTCGAGCAGGTAGGCCGACTCCTCGAGCGTGTCGGTGCCCTGCACAACAACGATGCCATCAGCCCCCTGACGGACGCGCTGCTCACCCCAGTCCAGCACGCCGAGCAGCTCGCCGAACCTGAGGGAAGCTCCTGGCTTTGTGAAGAGCGTTTCAACTGTGAGGTCGGCGAGTCCGGCAAGTTCGGGTGTTGCCGCCAAGAGCTCCTGTGCTGACCGGGTGGGCACGACACTCGCGCCGGGGCTGGGGGATGTCATGGTGATCGTTCCACCGAGCGTGGCCACGGAGACCCTTCTGGGGGTCACGGGGAGCCGAACTTGGCGTTGCCATGGCCACCACCGAGGAAGGAGTCGACGAAGTCGGGACTGGACGCCAGCTCCGTGGGGCTGCCCTGCATGCGCAGCCGGCCGCCGGCCAGGACGTAGGTGTGGTCGGAGATCCCCAGGACTGCCTTCGCCCGCTGTTCGACGATGAGGACCGAGGCCCCGTCGACGGCGAGCTGTCGGACATGCTCATGGAGCAGTTCCATAGCGATGGCTGGGGCTAGGTTCGCAGTTGGCTCGTCGAGTACGTACAGGGCGGGCTGGAGCATCAGGACGCGCCCCATCGCCAGCATCTTGCGCTCGCCGCCGCTGAGCTGGGCGGCTCTGCGAGTCAGCATGGTGGCCAGTCGCGGGAAGTACGTCAGCACCTTGTCGATACGGCCCGGCACTTCACCGGAGGGTAGGAGGTAGCCCCCCATCTCCAGGTTCTCCTTGACCGACAGCGGGCCGAAGACGTCGTCGACCTGCGGCACGTAGCCGACGCCGACACGGGCGGTGTCCTCAGGGGCCTGGTTGGTGATGTCGACGTCATCCAGGATCACCGAGCCGGACAGAACCTTCACGACCCCGACGATGCTTTTGAGCATCGTCGACTTGCCGCTGCCGTTGGGCCCGACAATGGACACGACCCGTCCCGGCTCGACGTTGATGGAGACGCCGTGGACGACCGGGCGGCCGCCATAGCCGGCGGTGAGGCCGACGGTGCACAACGTTGCCCCGGCCCGCTTGTGGCCGGTCGACATCTTGTTGCTCAGATCAGCCGACAAGGTAGGCCTCCACAACCTCAGAACGGTTGCGCAGCTCGCCCATCGTGCCTTGGGCCAGCACGGCGCCCTCGGCCATCACGACGACCGGGTCACAAAACTCATCCATGATCGACAGCTCGTGCTCAACCATCAGGATCGTCATCCCTTCCTCGCACAGAGCAACGAGCTGGTGGCCGATCTCGCGAGCCAGGTGCGGGTGAACACCGGCCATGGGCTCGTCAAGCAGGAGTACGGTCGGGGCGGCCATGAGGGCGCGCATGATCTCGACCAGACGCCGTTGTCCGCCGCTGAGGTCGCCTGCGTAGTGGTTGGCGTACTTCGTCAGATCGAACCGCTCCAGCATGGTGGTCGCTTCTGCTATCGCCTGTTCCTCTCCTGCGCTCCAGTAGCGTCGTCCCAGCAGTGCACCACGCATCGAGTCGCCCGGCTGGGACGGGACGGCGCTCAGGAGATTCTCCAGGACCGTGAGCCTCTTGAACTCACTGGCCAGCTGGAAGGTACGGACCAGGCCACGACGTGCTCGCTTGTACGCCGGCATCGCGGTGATGTCCTGACCGAGGTAACGGATGCTGCCCGAGCTCACCGGAAGGGTCCCGGCCAACATGGCCAGGGTGGTGGACTTTCCCGCGCCGTTGGGACCGATCAAGCCGGTGAGACGCCCATTGACCAGGGGGAAGCTCACCCCCGCGACAGCAGGGACGCCGTTGAAGTGGCGGGTCAGCTCGACGGCTTCGAGCACTGTCACCTCGCCGTCCCGGTGTTGTGGTGAAAGCGTGGAGAGACGCGGGTCGAGGCGAAGCACCGGACGCCCGGGCCCCTCAGTCTTGGTTGCGGGGCCGGCGGCACCCGGCAACGTCGGCACAGCGTCGCTACCTTCGTCGATGACCCCGGCAGCCTCTCTGCCCGCTGTGGCCGGCGGGAGAACGAAGCCGATGTTCACCCGCCGCTTCTCCGGCAGGATTCCTTGGGGCCGGAACCAGATGAAGCCGATGATCAACAAGCCGATGGCGACCCACTGCAGCGCAGGGATCAGCCCTGGTGAGCCGAACGGTGGGATAAACCGGCTGGCCTCCAGGAAACCGAGTGGCACCAGGATCGCCCCGAGAATCGCACCCTTGTGATTGCCGGCACCGCCGATGATGACCGCGGCAAACAGCACCACCGTCTCGGCATAACCCCACCCGGACGGTGCCCAGAGGTTGATGAAACCGACGAGGATGCCACCGCTCAGACCGGCGATAGCTCCGCCAAGGACGAGCATGGACAGGCGCAGCGAGAGGACGTTCTTGCCGAGCGAGTCGGCGACGACGTCGTTGTCGCGCATCGCCCGAAGCGTTCGCCCGTATGGCGACTCGGTTAGCCGGTGAAGAAGGTAGTAGACCAGAGCCGCCAGCAGGATGACGGCCCCGCAATATCCCCACTGGTATCCGGTGGACTGCGGGTCGAAGCTGTCCTGCAACGGCGCCGGCACCAGCGACAGACCGGCGCTGCCGTTGAACAGGGGACGGTAGTTCGTCACCAGCAGGTTCGCCATGACGGCAGCCACCAACAGACCGACGGCGGCGAAGTCCCCTCGCAGACGCTTGCCCACCAGAAGCGTGAACGGCAGTGCCAACAGCCCGCCGACGACTGCCGCACCGATCCACGGCAGCGGGAACGGGAGGTCCAAACCTGCGATGTAGCTCTGGAACCCGCCGTTGGCAGAATCGCCTGGCATCGAGAGCACGCCGGCCGCATAAGCCCCCGCCGCCTGGAAGATGATGAACCCGAAGTTCGTGACTCCGGCCACCCCGAACTGAATGCTCAGCCCGAGGCAGGCCAGTGCGTCGACGCCTCCGTAGACGAGCAGCGTGATGATGTAGAAGATCGCAGCGTTGTGTCCCACGATGTCAGTCCCGGGTTAGGTTCGGTTGCCGAGGAGGCCGGTCGGACGCAGCGCGAGCATCCCAAGTAGCAGGACGAAGGCAATGACGTCCTTGTAGGCAGGGGTGATGTACGCCGCACCGACCTCGGTGCTGAGCCCGATGATCGCCGCGCCGAGCATGGCGCCGTACGCCTGGCCCGGGCCGCCCAGAAAGACAGCGGCGAGGATGAGCACCAGGAACAGGTCAGTGCTGGTGGCCCCGAAGCTACCGGCATCAATGGCGAAGATTGAACCAGCGATGCCACACAGCGCCCCGGAAATCGCCCAGGTCACTGTCACAACCTGGTCGGTTCGGATGCCCGAGTTGCGTGCCAGGGATGGGTTCGCCGCGGTCGCCCTCATCGCTTTGCCCAGCCGGCTGTAGCGCAGCAAGGCGTGCACCGCCGTCATGATCACCAAAGCCAGGCTCAGGATCACGAGCTGCACGAGCGAGAACCGAAAGCTGCCGAGACCGATGTTCGGCCCCTGGTTGAGCCGGTAGGAGACACTGTCGGCGCCCACGATCGCCTGCAGACCGAACTCGAGGATCAGGGTCATGCCCAAAGCGACAATCACCATGGCGATGGGGGAGATCCCTCGGCGTTTGAAGGGCGTGTAGACGCCACGGTTGAGCGCGAGCGACACGACGGCGCCGGTCATGGCGGCCGCAACGACGCCCACCCAGACGCTGACGCCCAGTGAGTTGATGGCGTATGCCACATATGCGCTCACGATCATCACGGCGCCGAAAGCGAGGTTGAGGACGTCGGTGACCGCGAACTGCAGGGTGAACCCCACGGCGGCGATCGAGAGGACCGCCGCCGTGATGAGCCCGAAGGAGATCGATGAGAGCAGCAGGCTCACGCGAACGCCCTGATCTCTGCGGGAGTGAGCTTGCCCACCACCGTCACGTTGCCGGCCGCGTCGTAGCCATCGATCTCGAACAGGCCGGTGGAGTCGTGGAAGCTGTCGAAGTTCGTCGGACCGCCAGGACCTGTGTAGTGAACTGTTTTGCCTGTCTTGATCGCGGCGGCGCCTTCGGCGAAGGAGTGCACCTCGACCGCTCCGGGCGTCCCGTTGCCGATCTTCTCCACGAAGGGCCGGTAGACCTTGGGATCTGTGCTCTTGGCCGTGAGCATGGCCAAGGCCGCCAGGTTGATCCCGTCGTACAGGTGGACGGCGCCTGGTGCTGTCAGGTAGGTGGCGAAGTTGCCGGTGTTGCCGACCTTGGACTTCTGCGACAGCAGGCTCGCCTTGAACGTCTGGTACGCCGGCCCGGTCGTGTCGATTACCGTGTTGTCGGCCAGGAAGTTTGCGGCCAGGTCCTTAGCGCCGATCGCGGCCGAGACCGCCTTGAACCAGGATGGGTCTATGCACGCCGCGGTCGCGACGATGGGGATGGACTTGCCCCCATTGAGCTGCTTGACCTCCGACAGGAAGCTCGCCGCCGCCGGGCCGAGGGCCTCGGTGAAGATGGCATCCGGGTGGGCGGCCACGATCTTGCTCGCCTCCGTCCGGAACGTGCTGGCCTTCAGGTCGAGGGTCTCGTTGTCCGCGATCTGGATTCCGGCCTTCCCCAGCGCTGAGACCGCGGGCTGGACGAACGTCTGCGAACCGATGTCGTTGCCGAACGCCAGAGCAACCCGCTGGTAACCCTTCTTCTTGGCAATCGCGACCATGGCATAGGACTCGGCCAGGTCGGGGGCCACGAGACGGTAGAAGTAGTCGAAGTGCGTGCTGTCGAATTCCGACTGGCCGGTCATCCCGAACATCACCATCTTATTGCTGTTGACGACCGGTACCACCGACGCTGCTTCGTCCGAGGTCAGCCCGATGACCAGGGCGAGGTCGGGTGTCGTGGCGAACATCTTGCGAACAGCCGGAACTGCGTCAGCAGGGTCACCACGGGTGTCAACAGAGCTGCAGTTGACCGTCTTTCCCATGACGCCACCGGCGTTCTTGATGGCCTGAGCTGCCCCCAGACAGGAAGCGAGGTAGATCGGACCCAGCGCCGCATCGGCGCCAGTGAAGGGTGCGACGTCCGCGATGGTGATCGTGCCCCCGCTCGAGGACGCGCCGCTGCCGGTTGAACCCGACGAGCAAGCGGCAGTGGCAAGGCTGACCACCGCACACGCGGCCAGCAGCCTCACCCCTCGCCTGGTCGGCAGGGTCGCCATGACTCGCCTGGTCGCGCCTGGGCCCATGGCAGCCGCCGGCCCCTCTTGAGCGTTCATGTCGGATCCTCCGTTGAGTGTGACGTCGATGAGAAACCTGAGGTCGTGCGGCGTTCCAGGCGCATCGGGGAGCTCACAGCGAGCCCGTGGCCGAGGCGGCTGGTCTCCAGCGCCATCCGGCAGGGGCCGGCTTGTCTTCGACGACGGTGTTGCGGATCGTGCCGATGCCCTCCACGGTGACCTGGATGACGTCGCCCGGGGTGAGCCAAACCGGTGGTGTGCGGGCGAACCCGACGCCGCCGGGGGTCCCGGTCGCGATGACGTCACCGGGCAGCAGCGTGGTGAAGGAGGAGAAGAACTCAATACAGCTAGCGACATCCACGATCATCTGCGAAGTGCGAGCTGACTGCATGACGGCCCCGTTGAGCGTGGTCGTGATGGCGAGGTCCTCGACAGAGACCTCATCGGGTGTTACGAGCTCGGGGCCAATCGGCATAGTCGCGTCGAAGTTCTTGCCTGGCGTCCACTGGGTAGCCGCCCGCTGCCATTCGCGGGCCGACGCGTCGTTGAGCACGGTGAAGCCGGCCACGGCCGACAGGGCGTCTTCACGAGAGATGTACCGCCCTCCAGCGCCGATGACGACCGCCAGCTCGCCTTCGTAGTCGAACCCTGTGCTCAACGAGGGTCGAACCAGGTCGGCGTAGGGGGCCAGGACGCTGGAGGCGCTGCGCATGAACGACTCCGGCCAGCTCGGGTTCGCGTCCCGGCCACCTTCGAGCGCGTGCGCTGAGTAGTTGACGCCAACGCACAGAACCCTATTCGGGGCCGGGACCGCCGGATCCAGGTCCGAGTCTGCGTACTCTCGTCCCTCACGCGCGGACAGGCCAACGGCGATGTCGAAAGCTGCCGGGCCACCGGCTAGGAGAGCTGACAGCGAGGCGAGATCAGGCCGCCCGGATTCGGCGGCTACGTCGACATAGCCGGACGTGCCTCGCACATGGAGCCTGGGTCCCTGACTGGTACGGATCGTTGCGAGCCTCACGCCGGTGCCATCTCATCTCTGTCGCTGCGTCCACCGCTCGACTGATGCGCGAGCTGATTGGTTAGCCGGCAGACTTCTACCAGATGCTCTATATGTCAAGGAATAATCGGACTATCTCAATTTTATCGGTTTTATTGATCAGGACACCTCACCTAG
>DAITND010000132.1:0-7145 GCA_036834825.1 Dermatophilaceae bacterium | reverse complement strand
CAGGGCTTCGGCCACGCTCTTGGCTGAGCTGGCCAGCATCGGGCTGACGCCCTGGCCAACCGTCAGGTGGAAGAGGTTGAGCGCCGCCGGACCGTCCAGCAGAAGGCTCTGGGCGACAACAGGAAGGTCGCCCCGGGCGGCCACGGCGCGGCGTACATCCTCAAGAGCGACACCACCGGCTTCGGCAACTGCCGTCATAACCACCGACTCCAGCGCTCCCTGGCGCAGTCCACCCCGCAGGAGACCCAGGACAAGAAGTCGTTCCTGCGCGTTCAGTCTCTTGACCAGGCCCAGAAACAAGTCGGCGCGCACGCGCGAGGAGCCGGCGCCGGCCAGCTCGCTGGCCTGCTGCATCACGGCGTCGAACTCCGACACCGTCACATGTCCAGCATCCACGACGCTCCCGTCGGGTGCTGGCGGGAACTCGGAAGACGACTCGGACCACGATGACAGCTCGATGCCGGTGCGGCGCTGACGCAGCGAGCCGGAGAGATAGCATGTGGCCAAACCCACTTCGTCGGCAGTGGACGTGCCGTCGACAACCTGCATAACGCCCTGTCGCAGCAGGTCGGCGATGAGCGACACTTTGGCAAGGCGCGAACTGGTTCCGGACAACTGTTTCGAGGTGCGTGCGACATCGGCCAGAAGCATGATCCAATGTTGGCAGGCAAGTCCGACAGCCAACAGGAGGACGCTCATGGAGATTCTTGGGACGAACGACGGTCCGATGGCCGGCCCAGCCACACCCATGATCGAGCGACTGATGGACGTCGGAATCGACGGCAGAGGTCCGTTCAGATCGGCACAAAGCGTGGCTGACTTTGCGCTCGCCGAGCACCGCGAGGTTGAGCCGGCGATCGATGCGATGGTCCGGTCACACCTGAGGCTCGCGGCCGCGAATGGATTCGTTACTGGACTGGGTGGCTTCGTCGCCATTCCGATCGCCTTGCCCGCCAACATCCTGGGCTTCTACTTGGTCGCGACGCGGTTGGTCGCCGTCATCGCCTCGAGCCGTGGTCATGACATCGGCCAGCCCGAGGTGCGCTCAGCGATCCTGCTCGCTCTGGTCGGGGCCGACGCTGACGACCTGCTTGCGAAGGCAAGTGAGGCCGGCGCCGGGAAGCTGGTCAACCTGGTTGCCCAACGGCTGCCCGGCCCGGTGCTGATGGCGGTCCGAAAAGGCGTCATGTTCCGCCTGCTCGCCCGGGTCGGCAAGAAGTCGTTTTCGCGTTTCGGGCGGGTCGTGCCCGTGGCTGGAGGGCTCGTGGGCGCCGGTCTGGACAGCTACCTACTCAAGCGGATCGCCGACCACGCGCGTCTCGAGTTCCCTTGGAAACCGGGATCGGATTCCTGAGGGACCCAAGGACTTTGAGAAGGGAGTAGGCATGGCTGCCGCCAAGTCGGTTCGTTGGGGAGCATTTCTTTCACTGGCCAACGCTTTCCGCACGGCAACCCGCCTGAGCACCCCGGGCGTAGGAGCTCGCCTGACCTCACTTCCTCGGCTGGTCAGGGCAACTATCCGGGGCGAGTATGCGGGGACGTCCCGCCTGCGCCCACTTCTCATCGCGGGAGCTCTGTTGTACCTCATCTCGCCCATTGATCTGGTTCCGGTTGTGTTCCTGCCCCTCATCGGACTAGGTGGCGACGCCATGATCATCAGTTGGATCGCCGCGTCGCTGATCAATGAGACCGAGTCGTTCCTGCGCTGGGAAAGCGATCGTGAGCGCATCTTGCGTGGATACGTCGTCCATTGAGCTCCTCGACCTGACCGAGCGCACGGTCCTGGTCTGAACGCAGGCATTGGTGCACAAGGGTGAGGTTTTTCGTCCCCTCTCCACAGTCAGACGCGACGGCATGTCGCCACGGCCGGGCGGGCTCCAGAGTCGACCCATGACCACAACAATCCACCTCAGCGGACCCGCCGACGTCCTTACCGTGTTGCCCTATCAGCTGGGTTTCCACCCGCATGACTGCCTCGTGGCCGTGAGCCTTCACGGCCACCGCAGCGCCCGAATGGGGCTGGTACAGCGCATTGACCTCCCGCCACCGGAGCATATTGGTGACGCCGTCGCCGCGATGATTGCGCCACTTCGACAGGACAGCCCCACAGCCGTGCTGCTCATCGGCTTTGAAGAACGCGAGAGTGAGAGCCGCGCGATGCTGGACGAGATGGCGGATGCATGCCGAGCTCATGGCGTCGAGGTCGCTGACCGGATGGTCGTGCGAGGCGGGCGCTGGTTCGACCTGGACTGCAAGCAGAGCTGTTGCCCCTCCGAGGGTCTTCCGCTGCCGGCGCCGAGCGCGGTTCCCGCAGTCGCGGAGTTCGTCGGTCGTGAGATCTGCCCCCTGCCCGACCGCTCGGCGCTGGCCGATCTGCTGGAGCCGAGCAGGCCGCTGCTGAGTGGTGCAGTGCTACGTCTGGCGGACGAGTGGTTACAGCTGCGACTGGAGGCGACCGGCGCCGGGGCGGCCGGGATCGGCACACCGGAGACGGTCCTCCATGGATGTCGTACGAGCGAGCTTGCCGTGTGGAGTTTGGTCCTGTGCGACAGAGACGATGCTGAGCCGATCCTGGCTCTGCCTCCGGAGGATCTGGCCATGCTCGCGGTGTCGCTGACCGACGTGGATCTGCGGGACGGGCTGATCGCGTGGCTGTGCCCCGGCACGTTGCCCCAGGACTTGATCGACCCCAGCCTGTTCGTCCAGATGAGCAGGGCGCTGCCCGAGCCGACGTGGCTCGGTGGGGACGTGGGGGACATGGCGCACGTCATCGGCGGGCAGCGTGTCGAGCGGAGGCTGTGCGAACTTGGCGCTTCGCTGCCGGACGCCTGGGCGGTGTCAGCCCTGACTGTGCTCGCATCGTTCGCCTGGTGGCGCGGAGATGGTGCGCTGACGCGAGTCGCGCTGGATCGTGCGCTCAGGATCGACCCGCATTATCGCCTGGCTCAGCTGCTCGAGCGGATGGTGGACCTGGCTATCCGGCCCGAACGAGCATCCGCCTGACCGCCCGCTCGCCGTTCGCGGCTGTTCACGAGATGGACAAAGACTCCCGATCAGGGGGCCCGTTCCGTATACTCGATTCCAGGTCATGAGTCCCAGCGACAAGCCCTGGCTTGCTGGGCGGCAACCCTCCTCCGCGGTGGGGTGCCCCGGGTGATGACCCGGCCCGCTCGAACAAGAGCGGGCAAGCGCGGGCCCTGACCATCACGGCGGGCCCAGACCCTTCTGGAGTTTATCGTGACCGTTACCTCAGAACGACATCGAGTGCGAGCAGCCAAGCCTTCGACCCGGACCCAGATCAAGCCTGACGACGAGTCAGACTCCTGGTCGACCGGAGCCTGGCGCGAGGGGTCCCCGCAAGGGTCGCGGCACCATGTGGACATCGGTAGCCTTCAGTTCGAAGCTGGCGGAGCCCTCCCGCAGGTGCGTATCGCCTATGAGACGTGGGGGACCCTCAACCCGGCGTGTGACAACGCGATCATGGTTGAGCATGCCCTGACCGGTGATAGTCATGTCTCGGGTCCAGCAGGTGCAGGACATCCGACAGCAGGGTGGTGGGACGGCCTGATTGGTCCGGGTTGCCCGCTGGACACTGATCACTGGTTCGTCGTAGCGAGCAACGTCATCGGCGGTTGCCAGGGCACCACCGGCCCGTCGTCCCAGGCACCTGACGGGCGTCCGTGGGGGAGCAGGTTCCCGTTCGTGACCGTTCGTGACCAGGTTGCCGCTGAGGCCGCTCTGGCGGACCGGCTGGGGATCTCTGTCTGGGCGGCAGTCCTCGGAGGCTCGATGGGTGGCATGCGGGCGCTGGAGTGGGCAGTGACCTACCCCGAACGCGTTCGCCGATGTATCGTGCTGGGCTGTTCGGCGTACGCGTCTGCCGAACAGATCGCGTGGTGCCAGCCCCAGCTGCTCGCTATCCGCCAGGACCCCGACTTTGCCGGTGGTGACTACTACGATCGCCCGCGGGGTCCCGAGCTCGGGCTTGGCCTGGCCCGCCGGATCGCGCATGTGACGTACCGCAGCGAGCCCGAGCTGAACACCCGCTTCGGCCGTACGGCCCAGGGCGACGAGCAGCCTTTGGGCGGGGGTGGCCGCTATGCGGTGGAGAGCTACCTCGATCATCATGCGGAGACGCTCGCTGCCCGGTTCGACGCCAACTCCTACGTGGTCCTCACCGAGTCGATGAACTCCCACGATGTCGGTCGCGGGCGTGGAGGCGTGCAGGCGGCGCTGGAACGTGTGACGGCCGATCTTGTTGTCGTGGCCATCGACTCCGACAGGCTCTACCCGCCCCGGTTGTCCCACGAGATCTCGCAGGCCAGAGCCTGCTCAGGTCCCGCTCATGTCATCACTTCGGATCACGGTCACGATGGTTTCCTCATCGAGATTGAGCAGGTCGGCCAGATCGTGCGTGAATCGTTGTCTCGGACTCTCGAGGACTGAGAACCATAAGCTCGTTAATCCGATAGCGTTGCCACGCGTGGCAGTGTCGCCGCGGCGTGGTGAACAAGGAGGTTCTAGGTGTCCGTTGTTGTGGGTTACGTGCCGACCAAGGAAGGTCGCGCTGCATTGCGCCGTGCCTCTGAGGAATCTCTTTTGCGGCGCACCAAACTGATTGTGATCAACTCCAGCCGTGGGGGTAAGGACTTCGACGCCGATGAAGCCCGCCGGTTCGAGGCTGAGCTCCTCTCTGTTCAGAACCACCTCGACGAGGCCGGAGTCGAGCACGAGGTCCGCCAACTTGTCCGCGGCAACGAACCCTCGCAGGACCTGATCGAGGTGGCGAGCGAAGTCAACGCGGACTTCATCGTGATCGGCCTGCGCCGACGCACTCCGGTCGGCAAGCTGATCCTGGGGTCCAATGCCCAACGCATCCTGCTTGACGCCTCCTGCCCGGTGCTCGCCGTCAAGGCCAGTGTCAACGACTGACATGTAGCGGCCGTCTCGTCACGCGTCAGGTGGACGCCGCGTCCGGATTCTTGCGCGGCCCTTTCTTGGTTGTGGGATGAGGATGTGCGCCCTGCGCGGTGCCTTGGCTGCGCGTGATCTTCCCGGTTTGGGGAAGGGTTTGAGTTCGCCGGGCGTTGTCCTGCTAGACATGCAATTTCCTCAAGATGCAATCAGTTGTGCTCACTCGCCATGTGCGTCTGCCTGCCCCAATGGTGGGGCGGCTGCGGGCTGGCAACGCACATACTGGGGTTTGTCACCGCGATGGGGCCGCGCACATGAGCACCGCATAGAGGCCAATAGAGCACCTTATCGGGGCGCCGACGCGCTAGCATGTCATTAGACGTTTTACAATGGTCACTAGCACGACCGGGAACCCCTCCTGCCGGACCCGGTCGCCGCGAACTCCTCCCGCCCAATCATTGGTCACCGTTCACGCTTCTGCGCCGGTGACTGGTCCACGCGTTGCAACGGCCTCGCGACGAAAGGTAGTCGGTGTCGACTGTGTCTAACGTTTCATCCCTGTCTGCAGTAGTTCCACCCACCAAAGTGCCAGCCGAGTTCGCCCACCCCGCCCTTCAGGAACTTGTGCGGATCGGGAAGACCCACGGTTCGGTCGACAGCGAGCAGTTGCGGGTTGCGTTGGTGCAGGCCGAGATTAGCCCGAAGCGGATGAAGGTCGTGCTTCGTTCGCTGGACCATCAGGGGATCCATGTGACCCTGGACGCCGCGACTGCACACCGGGCTGTCGCCGCGACCCCTTCTCGTGCCACGGCCACCGCCACTGCGAGGAAGAAGACCGCGACGAAGAAGCCGAAGGCTGCGGCCAAGCCCGTGGCCAAGACAGTCGAGACTGTCGCGGCCAAAAAGACTGCGGCGAAGAAGGCCGCAGCCAAGCCGGCAACGGAACCCGATGGGGCCAAAGCATCCACCTCCAAGACCGCTAAGACCGTTCATTCGCGCACAACCAAAGCGGCTGCCGCTGCTGAGCCAGAAGTAGAGGCACCCAAGGCGCGCACGAGGAAGGCCGCGGCGAAGACGACGGCCGCGAAGAGGACGGCGGCCAGCAAGGACGGCGAGATCGACGCCGACAACCCGGTGGCTGTCGGCGCGGTCAAAGGAACAGACGTCAAGACCGATAGCAACGGGGGCAAGGTCAAGGCGGGCGAGGAGGAGAGCGAAGCTGCTGGTTTTGTCATCCGTGACGATGACGAAGATGATGCGCCTGCCCAGCAGGTCGTCACCGCCGGCGCGACAGCTGACCCGGTCAAGGACTATCTCAAGCAGATCGGCAAGGTTGCCCTGCTCAACGCCGAGCAGGAAGTCGAGCTTGCCAAGCGCATCGAGGCCGGTCTCTTCGGTGAGGAGAAGCTCAACGCTGGCGGCAAGATCGACATGAAGTTGAAGCGCGAGTTGTGGTGGATCTCCCAGGACGGGAAGAATGCCAAGAACCACCTGCTTGAGGCCAACCTGCGACTCGTGGTCTCGCTGGCCAAGCGCTACACCGGCCGCGGCATGCTCTTCCTCGACCTGATCCAGGAGGGCAATCTCGGTCTGATCCGTGCGGTCGAGAAGTTCGACTACACCAAGGGTTTCAAATTCTCGACCTACGCCACATGGTGGATTCGTCAGGCGATCACCCGTGCCATGGCGGATCAGGCACGCACCATTCGTATCCCCGTGCACATGGTCGAGGTCATCAACAAGCTTGCGCGCGTGCAGCGCCAGATGTTGCAGGACCTTGGACGTGAACCGACTCCTGAGGAGCTCGCCAAGGAGCTTGACATGACCCCCGAGAAGGTCGTGGAGGTCCAGAAGTATGGTCGTGAGCCGATCTCCCTGCACACGCCCCTTGGCGAGGACGGTGACAGCGAGTTCGGTGACCTCATCGAGGACTCCGAGGCCGTCGTGCCTGCCGATGCTGTGTCCTTCACGTTGCTGCAGGAGCAACTGCACTCCGTACTGGATACCCTTTCCGAGCGTGAGGCCGGCGTGGTCTCGATGCGTTTCGGGCTGGCCGATGGCCAGCCCAAGACCCTCGACGAGATAGGCAAGGTCTATGGCGTGACGCGTGAGCGGATCCGTCAGATCGAGTCCAAGACGATGAGCAAGTTGCGTCACCCGTCACGTTCGCAGGTGCTGCGCGACTATCTGGACTGAGCTGCAGTCGCCTAGTTCGGCGTTTCCGTAGGTCA
>DAITND010000131.1:0-7213 GCA_036834825.1 Dermatophilaceae bacterium | reverse complement strand
ATGCCGACGCGGTGCACCTGCCCGGCATCCATGTCCAGCGGGTCCTGCCACTGACACCGGAGCAGGCAGCCGACAAACACATCGAACATCGCACCGTCCAGCCGGCCTCGATCCCTTCAGTAACGTCATCCCTTCAGTAGGCCTCGGGTTACTCGCTCAGGAACCCACGCACGACGGCATCCCATCGCTCCGGGTCGACATTCCATTCCTTGGTGTGTCGTGCCCGCTTCCAGGGCTCGAAGCGAACCAGGTCAGGACGCTTGGCGGCCAAGGAGATCGACGGCCCCACAGGAACGAACTCGTCGTCAAGGGAATGGATGAGCAGGGTGCGGTGCTTCAGCTCGCCCGCCCGGGTCTCCCAGTTCGTCAGAGCCACGTCGATGGGCTCGTGCACGCCGACGAGACGGCGCGCCCACCGATGGCCGATCAGTGAACGGCTCAGACTTCCGATCGGGCCGGGGATCTTGTTCAACGCTCCGTGGTGACGCAGCACGTCGGCCCAGTCGATGACGGGAGCGTCCAGAACGACGGCTTTCACCCGATCCGAGAGCCACGAACGATCCAGGGTCTGCAGGACGATCGCACCGCCCATGGACCACCCGAACAGGACGATCTCCTGTGCGCCCGCGTCGACCGCATGCAGGAGTGCGGCCTCGCAATCGCGCCACTCCGAAAGCCCCAGGCTGTATCTGCCGTCCGGGCTGGGTGGGGCGCCGATGTCGTTGCGATACATGGGTATCAGAGCGGTAAAACCGAGGTCATGAAGCACTGGCACCGCTCGGAGGCACTCCCCCCGCTCCGCTCCCCTGCCGTGGACAAGGATCGCCCAACGGTCCGTGGCACCGCCGGTCGCCGGCATCTGCGGGTCCGCTGGCACCTCCCAGGCCGCAAGCATCCCGAGTTCGGATTCGATCTGCACGTCACGCGCCGGTAGTCCCAACGTCTCCTGGGGGTTGCCGACGTTGTAGTAGTACTGGTTCCACCGAGCTGGGCCGACGCCTAGCTCGCCGACGTCCACGCCCTCGAGCACCCGCCGGACGCGGCCCGACTTCTGATCCAGGTCCAGGACCGCGCCCACTCTGGCGTGGCCGCTACCCCCGTCGAACCAAAACCCGAATCGACCGGGTTGCTCTGTCTCAGGTGTCAACCCCAGGGTCACGCTGTCGTCCTCGATCGCCAGGATCTGCGTGTCGTCCGGCCTCAGCCGATCCGGCGTCAACACCCTGCGGGCGAAATAGGTTGCAGCACTGACGGCTCCGGCCGCGGACAAGGCGGCTGCGGCGAGGCTCACCGCACCGGCCGCGACGAGACTTTTTGGGGGAACGCGACGATTTGATGGCACAAAGCATCGTCGCAGGTTCAGAATGCATCCGTGGACCTGCCCATCACGCTCCCTGTCTCGCCCATGCTCGCCAAGGCCGTCGTCGGGGTGCCTGACCCCGACTCTGTCGCGGGAGGCCTGGCTTATGAACCGAAATGGGATGGCTTCCGCTGCATCGTGCTGCGCGACGGCGACGAGGTGGATCTGGTCAGTCGCGGCTCCAAACCGCTGACCCGCTACTTCCCGGAAGTGGTTCGAGCGGTCCTTGAACATCTGCCGCAGCGATGCGCCATCGACACCGAGATCGTCGTCCGCAAAGGCCCGCCCGGCGCACAGCGACTCGATTGGGAGAGCCTGTCCCAGCGCATCCACCCAGCGGACTCCCGGGTCCGACGCCTTGCCGCCGAGACTCCCGCCGAGCTCATCTGCTTCGACATTCTGGCCCTGGGCGACGACGACCTGACTGGCATGCCGTTCGGCGCCCGCCGGCAGCGGCTGGAGTCCGTGCTCTCCAACCTCCCGGTTAACGCTCCCATTCACCTGACCAGGACTACCAGCGATGCCGTCATCGCCCGGGACTGGTTCGAGCGGTTCGAAGGTGCCGGCCTGGACGGCGTGGTCGCCAAGGCCCTGGCCGCCCCGTACCAGCAGGGCAAGCGCGCCATGTTCAAGATCAAGCACTCCAGGACTGCCGAGGCGGTGGTCATTGGTTACCGGGTCCACAAGTCGGGAAGTGGGGTCGGCTCAGTTCTGGTGGGTCTGTATGACGAGCATGGCACCCTCTACCCGGTGGGTGGGATCTCAGCGTTCACCGATGCCCGGCGTCTGGAGCTGGTTGAGGAGTTCGCGCCTCTGGTGGTCACCGACGACCAGGGGGATCCGGTCAAAGGCTCAACGGACCGCTCCCGGTTCAGCGCCAACAAGGACACAAGCTTCGTCAGGTTGCGGCCGCAGCGGGTGGTCGAGGTGAAGTTCGACCAGATGGAGGGCCCACGCTTCCGTCATACGGTGACTTTCCTGCGCTGGCGCCCGGATCGCGAACCGCAGTCCTGTTTGAGCGAGCAGGTCGACCGGCCCATCGCCTACGACCTGGACGCCGTCCTGGCGCGCTGAGACATCCGCCACACCGTATCGACTCATACATGGCGTTTCACGGGCGATGGGACTAGACACAGCAGGACGACTCCGGCACACGGATGAGCTTGGACTGTGCCTGGATCGATGACCAACCGAAGGGAGCATGCATCATGATGGCGCCGGACCGCATTAACGTGCACACCTGGCCCTCACCGCCTCCGATCACCTGTCAGCCGTGGTGCGAGGCCAGTGACGGACACCCCAACATGAGGTTGCGCGAGGACCAGTGCTGTTTCGGCATCGAGCACCGAGTGCCACTGTGAAATGAGCCGACCGAGCTATTCGGTGAGGGAAGCACCGAGCAGCAGTACTCAACACGTACTTGATGCGGATGGTCGACGACCCAGAGCCGCGAGTGTTCATCGGCCACAACGAGGCACCCGGCAGGCCGGCCACTGCGGATGAGGCACGACGTTTGCCCACGAGATTCTCGCGCTCGTCGACGAGCTGGACCTCTGACCTCTGCTGGTCGCTGTCGTCAGGCATTGGGCATTTGGTGGGCCCAGATCGGAAGGAAACCACCGCACATACCAACCGGCCCATGGCGCCCAGGTGAGAATCACGCTAGACAAGAGCCCAACGGCCCGGCGGGCGAGGGCCATGACCGACCACCACCAACGGAAGGAAGAACGACCATGACAGTGATGACCCATGAGACACAGCCTCCCGTGACTGACCTAGAGATCCAGATGCTGAGGCTCTACTACAAATCGCTGGACGAGAACCGCAAGCAGCAGCTTCTCAACTACTCACAGCAGCTTGTCGACTATGCCCAACAACTGATCGAGGAGCAACACGCGGAGAAGGGCACGCAGGCGACGGCATGGGCCTGACCGGCGCCGAGATCCTGGCGATCTACAACGCGCTCAACGAGGACCGCAAACAGCAGCTCCTCGACCTCTTGCTTGAGCTGATCGAGGAGCAACGCCAGGAGTCACGCGCCGAACAGAGGATCTGAGCTCCACACAGCACAGCAACGCCCTCCATCTCCAAGATGGGGGGCGTTGCCTCGTGCGGGCGGCGCGCGCAGGTGAGGTCTCAGGGATCGAAATCCAGAAAACCCCTCGTCCACTTTCGGCCCGGTCTGGCTCATGTGAAAGACCTGAAGAAGTGACCTTGACGCGATCTGCCAAGTCCGACAACACCACCCTACGAACCGGCCGTAAAGAGCACTGACACTCAGATGCTGCACAGGGGTCAAGGAGGCCCAGATCAACGTCAGCGAACTTCGTTGGGATCGCGACGTTTCCGACTGGGCTGAACCCTGGGCGGCTCCCCCGGCATCTTGGGAAAATCGGGCGGGAACGGCATCTCCCCCAGCCCCCGCTGCGCGAGATCTCTGTCCCACAAGGCGATCGCCGCGGATACGTCACCGACCGCGTCATCGATCCCGGCCCACGCGTCGCCCTCGGCGGTAAGAATCGCCGGTACGGTCCGCACGGTGAAGTCGCCCGGTCCCACATCCGCGAGTCGCTCCCAGGCAACGGGCATCGACACCGGTGCGCCAGGCAGAGGCCGTGGGCTGTATGCGGAGGCGATGGTGCGATCACGGTTGGCCTGGTTGAAGTCGACGAAGACTTTCTGGCCGCGTTCTTCCTTCCACCACGCCGTGGTGATCTCGTCCGGCAGACGTCGCTCGAGCTCGCGCGCGATCCCGATCACCCCGTGCCGCACGTCGAGGAACTCGCGTGTCGGCCTGATCCGGGCGAAGACGTGCACCCCGCGGTTGCCGGACGTCTTGGCCCAGCCGGTGAGGCCGATCTCCCCCAGCAGCTCCTTCAGGACGTATGCCGCCCGTGCGGCGTCCACGAAGCTCGTCCCGGGCTGGGGGTCGAGATCGATCCGCAGCTCGTCAGGGTTGTCGTTGTTGGCGCTACGGACCGGCCACGGGTGGAAGGTCACCGTGTTCATCTGCACGGCCCACACCGCGGTGGCGATCTCGTCGATGACCAGCTGCGGATGCTGGCGGGCCGAGGGATAGGTGCAGATCACCGACCGAGCCCACCCGGGCACCCCCCGGGGAGGGTTCTTGGAGAAGAACTCCTCGCCGTCCACACCGTCTGGGAAGCGCTGCAATGTCACCGGCCGGTCCCCCACTGCGCGCATCAGCCCGTCCTCGACCGAGGCGATGTAGGTCGCCAGGTCCCACTTGGTGATACCTGCGTCTTGCCACATGACCCGGTCCGGGCTGGAGATCCGGACGTCACGCACCACGCCTTCAGGACCCGGGACCTGCAGGACTTTCGCGCTGCTTGCCATGCTGGGAGCGTAGCCGCCGGCTACGCTCCGGCGAATTGTCCCGTGGGCACCCCGCTGGGAACGTTTCCAGCGGGGTGTTGTTGTGTAGATCGTGAAGTTGTTTTCAGCCCTGCGTAGGAGGACCCCGATGAACGACGGCCGTGCCTATCCCCTGTCCAAGACCGACGAGCAGTGGCGTGAGGAGCTGACCCCGGCGGAGTACGAGGTCCTGCGACAGGCCGGCACCGAGCGACCAGGCCTCGGTGAGTACACCGACACCAAGACCCAAGGGGTGTACTCCTGCCGCGCCTGCAACACCGAGCTGTTCCGCAGCGATACCAAGTTCGACAGCCACTGCGGCTGGCCCTCCTTCTACGCCCCCCTTGCGAAGGACCGGGTCGAATACATCGAGGATCACAGCATGGGTACCAAACGGGTCGAAGTCCGTTGTGCCAACTGCGGGTCGCACCTGGGCCACGTGTTCGAGGGTGAGGGCTACGACGTCCCGACCGACCAGCGATACTGCATCAACAGCATCAGCCTGCGGCTCGAGCCGGTTCCGGGATAGGCCGGGGACGACCCCCCGGAATGATCGGTGGCCGACTGGTTCCGGCCGTCAGTAGGTTGTGGCCATGACGACTACGGATGCGACCAACACTGCCGATGCGAGCCAGTTCCGCAGCGACCCACCCGCGTGGCCGAAGAGCGAGCCATGTATCAAAACTGGCTGGAGTTCCATCGCGGAACCCTGTTGTGGAAGTGCACCGGACTGACCGACGACCAGCTCAAGACCGCGTCCGTGAGTCCCTCGAGGTTGACGCTGCTCGGCCTGCTGCGGCACATGGCCGAGGTGGAACGATCGTGGTTCCGGTGCAGGTCCGCCGCTCTCACGCTGCCCGATCTCTACTGTCCCGATGACGACAAGGACGGTGACTTCGACAACGTCGCGGATGCCGTTGTCGAGCAGGACTTCGCGACGTTCAAGGATGAGTGCCTGGCCGCCGACGAGGCCGTCCGTGCGAAGTCCTTGGATGAGACGTTCGACGGCAGAAACGGTCCGATCTCGTTGCGGTGGGTCTACGTCCACATGATCGAGGAGTACGCCCGGCACAACGGCCACGTCGACCTGCTTCGCGAGTGCATCGACGGGGCAACGGGCGACTGATCAAGGCCCAGTTCGGGCAAGCCGGCCCATACGATCAGGGCAGGGACTCAACCAACGCGGCGACCTCGACCCGAGGGCCGGTGTAGAACGGCACCTCTTCACGGACATGGCGGCGGGTTTCGGAGCCCCGAAGGTGGCGCATGAGGTCGACGATGCGGGTCAGGTCGTCCGCCTCGAACGCCAGGATCCATTCGTAGTCACCCAGCGCGAATGACGCAATCGTGTTCGCGCGCACGTCCGGGTAGCCGCGAGCCATCTGCCCGTGCTCGGACAGGAGGCTGCGGCGTTCCTCATCCTCCAGGAGGTACCACTGGTAGGAACGCACGAACGGGTAGACGCAGATGAAGTCCTTGGGGTGTTCGTCGGCCATGAACGCCGGGATGTGTCCCTTGTTGAACTCGGCCGGTCGGTGAAGTGCGGCCACCGACCACACCGACTCGAGGTGGGCCCCGAGCTCGGTACGGCGAAACTGGTGGTAGGCCGCCTGCACCGTCCGGATGTCCTCGGCATGCCACCAGATCATGAAGTCCGCGTCGGCGCGTAGCCCGGCGACGTCGTAGATCCCCCGCACCACAACACCCTGCTCGGCGAGGTCGCCAAACAGTGCCTCAACCTCGGCGACAACCCCCGCGCGATCCTGCGGCAACGCACTGGTGACCTTGAAGACAGACCACATGGCATAGCGGATGCTGTCGTTGATCTCGCGGATCTGGCCTGCGGATGGCTTCGGGCTCATGCACTCATCCTGTCCGGGCGTTCGCACCGCGTCGCAGGTGGGTCAGCATCTGGCCCCAAAACTGGCAGCCTGGTGGCCTGCCTTGTGACCAACCGCGTAACCGAGTTGCCGTGACCGAATCGAAACCGCCGGCATGGAACGAACGTGACCGTGCACCACTCCAATGGGCATAACGTTCATGTGCTCGTCCTTGGAGGTCTGTCATGCAACGCGCATTCACCTACCGCCAGTCCCCTCGCCATGTGCGGCCAGCCATCAGCCTGATTGCTCTCGCCGCCCTGTCCGCTCTGTTGCTCGCCGGTTGCAGCGGTGGTAGCCCAGGGAACACGAGCACCGTGAGAACAGCCAGCGGCGCCGCACCAGTTCCGGAGAGCATCGGCCCCAACGGTGCCTCCGGAGCCAGCAGCGCCTCCGGAGCCAAGAACAGCGCTCCCCGAGCCCAGCCCGCACCCGGGGCACCCCTGGTTGGGGTCGGTCCCAAGCTGACCAGGAGCGCGAGCTTGGACCTCCAGGTCAAGGACATCTCGGTCGGCGCGGCCCAGGTGCGCACCATCGCCACCGGGCTCCAGGCTCAGGTGCTCGGTGAGCAGATCGGAACGGGCAGCCCTGGTGGCCC
>DAITND010000130.1:0-7225 GCA_036834825.1 Dermatophilaceae bacterium | reverse complement strand
TAGAGCAACGCGTCCTCCTCCAGCTGGCCGACCGCGGCACCGTGCGTGCACTTCACGTCGTCGGTGTAGATCTCCAGTCGCGGCCGGGTGTCGGCCTCAGCGCGGTCGGAGAGAATCAAGTTCTTGTTCTTCTGGTTCGCATCGGTTCCGTCCGCACCCGGACGCACCATGATGTGCCCGTTGAACACCCCGTGCCCGCGTCCGTCCAGCACACCCTTGTAGAGCTGGTGACTGGTGCAGTTGGCCGCGGCGTGATCGACGAAGATCGTGTTGTCGTGTAGTTGATCACCTTGCGGCAGGTAGACGCCGTCGAGGCTGACCTCGGCTCCCACATCTTCAAGCAGCACCCGCACCTCGTGGCGGGCGATGCTGGAGCCGAGCATGACCGAGCGCGAGGAGAACCCGCTGCCCCGTCCTTGCCGGACGTCCAGCAGCGCCAGATGGAATGCCGTCACCGGCTCGTCTTGCACCTTGTAGTGCTCGATCTGGGCGTCTTCGGCCAGGACGACCTCGGTGACGGCATTGGTGCAGTACACGTCACCGTCGATGCCGGCATAGGTCTCGATGATCGTTGCGCTGCTGCCGGGCTCGGCCAGGATCACCGACCGCGGGCTGGACATGAGCGGGAACCCGCCGGTGTCAGAGAAGAACACGAGCTGGATCGGCTCGTTCACACAGGTGTTGGGTGTGAGGTGGACAAAGGCTCCGTCCTCGGTGAGCGCGTCGTTGAACGCGGCGAAGGCATGATGCTGTCCCGGCGCGTGCGAGAAGAAGCGTTCGAGGCGCTCGGGTCCGGCGGCCAGCACCGCGGCGAGGCTGGTCACCTCGGCTCCGGCGGGCAGCCCGGTCAACCGTGAGAGCTCGGAGGCGAAGTGTCCGTTGACGAAGACCAGCCGGGCGCCACCGAGATCGACAGCTGCCGCCTCGATCATGTCTGCGGTTACCCAGCGGCTCGACCCCACCGTGGCCGCCTCGAAGGACACCGCCAGGATCGACTCCAGCCCGGTGTACTTCCAGTCCTCGTCCTTGCGGGTCGGGAAGCCGTGCTTACCCACCCACTCCAGGGCGGCCAGCCGTGCCTCGGCGCGCCATAACGGATCGCGACCGTTGAGCTGGGGGTCGAAGCGGGAAAGCACACCCCCGGCTGCCGTCGCCGTGGTCACCGGGTCGCCCCGACCGGCACCCGACTCGCCTGGCTGTGTTGCTGAGTCATGCCCGCGTAGCCATGCTTCTCGAGCTCGAGGGCCAGGTCTTTGTCCCCGGAGCGGACGATCTGGCCTGCAGCCATCACATGGACGCGATCGGGAACGATGTAGTCCAGTAGCCGCTGATGGTGGGTGATGACCAGCATGCCGCGACCCTCACTGCGCAGGGCGTTCACGCCGTTCGCGACCACCCGGAGGGCGTCGATGTCCAGACCCGAGTCGGTCTCGTCCAGGATCGCGAGCTTGGGCTCCAGGATCGCCATCTGCAGAATCTCGTTGCGCTTCTTCTCACCGCCCGAGAATCCCTCGTTGACCGACCGGCTCATGAAGGACTGGTCCATCTCGACGAGCTCCATCCGCTCTTGGGCCAGCGCGAGGAAGTCCACCGGATCCAGCTCGTCCTGCCCGCGCTGGCGGCGCAGCGAGTTCAGGGCCGTGCGCATGAAGTACAGGTTCCCGACCCCCGGAATCTCGACCGGATGCTGAAAGGCCAGGAACACACCAGCCGCAGCGCGGTCCTCGGGCGAGAGGGCCAGCAGATCCTGGCCCTGGAAGCGGACACTGCCGGAGACGTCATAGCCTTCGCGGCCGATCAGCACATTGGCCAGGGTGCTCTTACCCGACCCGTTCGGCCCCATGATCGCGTGGACCTCACCCGCGTTCAGCTCGAGATTCAACCCCCGCAGCACCTCGTTGTCCTCGATACTGGCATGCAGGTCCTCAATCTTCAGCATCATCCCACGGCTCCTTCTAGGCTCACGGTCAACAGTTTTTGCGCCTCAACGGCAAACTCCATCGGTAGCTTCTTGAATACCTCGCGGCAGAAGCCGTTCACGATCATCGAGACCGCCTCCTCCTCCGGGATACCCCGCTGTCGGCAGTACAGGAGTTGCTCCTCGCCGATCTTGGAGGTGGAAGCCTCGTGCTCAACCTGCCCGGTCGGGTTCTTCACCTCGACGTAGGGGAAGGTGTGCGCACCGCAGTCCTTGCCGATCAACAGCGAGTCGCACTGGGTGAAGTTCCGGGCACCCGCAGCCGAATGACGGATCCCTACCAGCCCGCGGTAGGTGTTCTGGCCGTGACCAGCCGAAATCGCCTTCGAGATGATGGTGCTCCTGGTGTTCTTACCGAGGTGCACCATCTTGCTGCCCGTATCCGCCTGCTGATGCCGAGAGGTCAGAGCAACCGAGTAGAACTCTCCTACCGAGTTGTCACCCTTGAGAATGACGCCGGGGTACTTCCACGTGATCGCCGAGCCGGTCTCGACCTGAGTCCAGGAGATCTTCGAGTTCCGGCCGGCGGCCATGCCCCGCTTGGTGACGAAGTTGTAGACGCCACCATTACCGTCCGCGTCACCCGGATACCAGTTCTGCACGGTCGAGTACTTGATCTGCGCGTCCTGCAGGGCCACCAGCTCGACCACCGCGGCGTGCAGCTGGTTCTTGTCACGCACTGGTGCGGTGCAACCCTCCAGGTAGCTCACATACGCACCCTCCTCAGCGATGATCAGGGTTCGCTCAAACTGACCGGTGTCCGCGGCGTTGATCCGGAAATAGGTGGACAGCTCCATCGGGCAGTGCACGCCCTTGGGGATGTAGCAGAACGAGCCGTCGGTGAACACCGCCGCGTTCAGGCACGCGAAGAAGTTGTCCTTGTACGGGACCACCGAGCCGAGGTATCGACGCACCAGGTCCGGGTGGTTCTGAACAGCCTCGGAGAAGGAACAGAAGATGACACCGACATCGGCCAGCTTCTTCTTGAAAGTCGTAGCAACCGAAACCGAATCGACGATCGCGTCCACCGCCACGCCGCTGAGACGCTCCTGCTCACCCAAAGAGATCCCAAGCTTGTCGAACATCTCCCGCAACTCGGGGTCCACCTCGTCCATGCTCGCCACTTGCTTCTTCGGCTTGGGCGCGGCGTAGTAGATGATGTCCTGATAGTCGATCGGAGCGTAGGCAACGTGCTGCCAGGTGGGCTCAGCAAGAGTAATCCAGTGCCGGTAGGCACGAAGTCGGGACTCCAACAGCCAATCCGGCTCATTCTTCTTGGCCGAAATCAGCGCGATGATGTCCTCGTTGAGCCCCTTGGGCGCGACATCAGTATCGAGGTCGGTGACAAACCCGTACCGGTACTCCTGGTTCGCCAGATCACGGACCTCATCAGAGATACCAGTCGTGGTTACGGGTGCACTCATCTTCGTCTCCATATCAGTCGGTGTCAGGCAGTGCGTCAATCAGTGCTCCAGCGGGGGCAAGGTGGCCACGAGCGGGTGGTCCCTGTGGATCAGACGGGCTTAGCAAAGGGCCGGCACTCACGGGTACGTAGGCTCGCGCGGGTCGTCCGCGTCCGCGACTCGCGGCGCTGGTGGGCTCGTGCTCCTTGATGGCGCACCTCTCGACGAGCAGGTTGAGGTGTCGACGGACTGCGGCGGGAGTCAGCCCCAAGCGGTAGGCGAGGGAGGTCGCGGTGAGCGGACCATCCTCGGAGATCACCCGTCGGACCCGGTCCCTGGTGCGCGCATCGACAACGTTCGATGCGGGACGGAGCCCGGTCGCACGGTCGGAAAAGGGGGACGCGGTGATTAACACAAGGACATTGTGACTTAATTCGACCCCAGCGACCTAATTGTGTCTCACAACTCTGCAAGGCCTACCCAACTTCAGACCCGACCTGACGTCATGCCGATCACCCAGCGCGAGTCGCACTCCGCCAGTGACCGTAAGCGTGGCCGTGCATGATCTGATCCATCAAGCTGCCGCCAGGACCACCGCCGCGGGGTATGACGTGGGCTACTAGCCACGGGCAGTTGGCCTCTGTCCTCGGACCCAACGGGGCAGGCAAGACGACCACCATCGAATGCACCTGGTCTGCCACGGCGCACGTGGATCGAGGCTAAGGTGGCGTTCCTGACAGGGTCGCCAGTGAGGCTGGCCAAGTCGAGACTGGCCAGGTCGCTGCTGAAGTCGGCTCAGCTCAGGTCGGGTCGTTTTCGAGTCGCCGCAGGGCGGGTGCGGGATCGAGGCCGTCCTGCTTGGCGACCAAGGCGAGTAGGGACCGTGCTTCCTCGGCGCATGCTGCACAGCCAGTCAGGTGGGCGCGCATCGCGGGCTGGTCGTGGTTGGGGTCGGCCAGCAGGGCTTCGACGTAGCTGTCGACCAGATCGAAGCAGTCGTCGCACGACAGGAACGGTTCGGTGTCCAGGGTCAGCCGTTGTGTGGCTTGGGGGCTCAGTGGGGTGTGGGCTTGGCTCATGATGTGCCTGTCTGTGGGTGTGGTGTGGCCAGGTGGCCGGAGGCGATCAGGTTGGCGCGCAAGCGGGTTCGCGCGTCGTGGACGGTCTTGTACAGGGCGTTGCGGTTCGTGCCGAGCCGTTGGGCGAGAACGTCGATTGGGATGTCGCCGACGAGCAGGGCGATGGTGACCCGACGCTGGTGCGGGGTGCCACGTCGATCGCGTTGCGGACCGCCGAAGCCAGGTCCGCGGCTTCGGCATAGCTGGCCGGGGACGGGCCGTGTGCTTGGAGTTGAGCGTTGTCGTCGAGCTCGACTTCGCGGTGTTGCCAGGCGAATCGGCGTACTTCCGTGGCGGACTGGAGGATGGCGAACTTGTAGGCCCAGGTGGTGAATCGGCTCCGCCCCTCAAAGGTAGAGAGCTTGGCCAGCACCGCCATCATCGCTTCGTCGGCCGCTTGGTTGGCGATCTCTTCGAGGCGCTCGTCGCCGACCCCGGCGAGGGTCGATCGCATCCGCCGGACCTGGTGACGCGAGGCCCGGAGCAGCATCTGGTGGAGCCGGTCCATGGCGCGGTCCTGGCCCGGTCCGGGGGCGCTGAGGGCCTCGACCCAGTTCTCCGGTTCGGCTTCGACCAGGTCGAGGCCCGGCGGGACGCGGTCGTTCGCGCTGACCCGGCCCATGGTCAGGCGTCCGAGTTTGCGATGGGCGACAGGATCCTGGCTGCGAGCTCGGGGGGACACTCGTGGTCGACGAGTTGGAGCAGGGCGTGGATGTCGACGGCGCGCGCCGACGCAAGTCGTGGGCGAGCTCGCGGGCGAAGCCGGACTCCAGCAGCCGGCACAGTCGCCAGTCGATGACGTCGACCGGCGGACCATCGGCGGAACAGGGGCCGCAAGGCTCGAGGTGCTTGATCGTCATACCTTGTTGGTGTCGTGGGATGGGTCGGGTCTTACCGACTTCGGCGATATCCGGTAAGAACTTCCGCTGCGGTGACGCAAACATGTCGTGACCCTTTCGACGACACGAAGTCTCGTCCCGGCCCGGGACCGGGTCAATGTCGCCATCCGCGACTACGTCGTCCTGGTGTGCGCAGCCAGTGCGGGCGTCCACGCCGCACTGGTTCCCGAACACCTGAGAGAGTCACGAGCACTCGGACTGGCATTTGCCCTGTCCGCCGGCTTCCTGGCGTTGGCGGCCCTCGTCCTTTGACAGCCGCACCACGACTCTTGGGCACCAAGAACAGCCGGGATCCTGCTGGGCCTCGCCGCCCTGACCTACGCGATGTCCCGAACCACGGGAATCCCGCGGCTGATCCCGCACCCGAACACCTCGACGCCCTCGGCCTTGCCACCTCCGCCACGGAGGTGGTTGCCGCGCTTGCAGCAACCCTGCTGATTCCACGAAAGGAACCACAATGAACCAGACCAGAGTTCAACGGCGACACTCGATTCCATTGGTAGTGCTCATTTGAGCGCCCTCTTGGGCTTCGTGCTCGTCTCCCGGCTCGCACCCGCTTATGCCGACGAGACCTCAGCTGGGGGCCATGCGCACGCCACTGCTGTGGCGCCACCGACCGCTGCTCGCAAGGCCTTCCACGACCAGATGCGCAAGCTCTGGGAGGACCACGTCACGTGGACGAGGCTGGCGATCGTGACCTTCGCGGACGGGTCGCCCAGCTTTGACGCAACCTCAGGGCGGTTGTTGCAGAACCAGCGCGATATCGGCGACGCGATCAAACCGTTCTACGGCCCCGCCGCGGGCAACAAGCTGACAGCCCTGCTGCACGACCACATCACCATCGCCGTCGAGCTCCTGCAGGCCGCCAAGGCCGGCGACACCGATGCTTTCAACGCCGCCAACACCCGGTGGTACGCCAACGGCAACGACATCGCCGACTTCCTGGCCGCGGCGAACCCGCGCTCCTGGCCGGACGCCGTGATGCGCGCCGACATGAAGGAACACCTCGACCAGTCGCTGGCGGAGGCCGCCCACGAGCTCCACGGCGAGTATGCCGCGAACGTCTCCGACTATGAGGGCATCCACGCCCACATCCTCATGATGGCCGACCAGCTCAGCGCCGGCATCATCGCCCAGTTCCCATCCCGCTTCCACTGAATCTCGTCCCATACCTACAGAAAGGCACCATCGCCATGACCAGCACCCGTACCCCCTCGGTCGCATCCACAGCTGAGCAGGGCCTCGCCGCCCGCATCCGGGATGCCGACCCAGCAGAACAGGCGTTCATGATCCTGAGGACCGCCTTCACGGTCGCGCCCATCCTGTTCGGCCTCGACAAGTTCTTCCACCTGATGGTCAACTGGGACCAGTATCTGGCCCCGGTGTTGTCCGACCCACTGCCCTTCACCCCACACCAGCTCATGTACGCCGTCGGAGTCATCGAGACCATCGCCGGCGTGGTCGTCGCCATCCACCCACGCCTCGGCGGGCCAGTCGTCGCCGCGTGGCTCGTCGGCATCATCGTGAACCTCCTGCTCATCCCAGGGTTCTACGACGTGGCCTTGCGGGACTTCGGGCTCTTCCTGGCTGCCCTGGCCCTGGCCCGGCTCGCCACCAAGTACAACCCGCGCCCACTGCTCTGGGTCACCCGCGGGCAATGAGCCAGCCAGCTGACAGGGAGAAGGACCGATGACCACCGCGTTCGTCCTGTCCGGCGGCGGCAGTCTGAGCGCGATGGCTGCGAGCGCCTGCCTGACGGCCTTCGCCGGCGGCGGTCGTCAGGCAGGCGCAGCGAGATCGACGATCAGCTGGGCGCGCAGCTCGGCG
>DAITND010000129.1:0-7283 GCA_036834825.1 Dermatophilaceae bacterium | reverse complement strand
AGACTTCTCAGCCCCCGCATATCTGTGGCTAGATCGCAATGCCTCGCGCTATGGGCGGTTCCACCCGGCCTGGGCCGAGCCCGCGGGCGTGCTGCCAGAAGCCTGGCACTGGGAGTTCGCAGGCTGAACGCCTGTGCAAGGCTGCGCCCATGAATAGCGCCCATGAATAGCGCCCATGAATAGCGCCGTCGACTCCCCCGTCGAACACAGACGAACCAGGGACACACCCCACCAGAGGGCCTGGTACTGGTACGACTGGGCCAACTCGGCATACGTCACGACCACTCTCACGGTCCTCATGGCTCCGTACCTGACCGTCATCGCCAAGAAGGCGGCCTGCCCGACGTTGCCCAGCGACGTCGCCTGCCACACCAACCTTGCCGTGATCGGCGTATCAGTTGACCCAGGGTCGCTCGTCTTCTACGTCCTCACGTTCTCCACGATCCTTTCTGCGATCCTGCTCATCTTCATCGGCGCCATCGCGGACCGCTCCCCCAGGCCGGTACGGCTGTTCGCGATCTTCGCCTGGGCCGGAGCGGCAGCAGCCTCGGCGATGTTCTTGGTCAGCGGGGACAACTGGGCCCTGGGAGTGCTGCTCCTCGTCTTCGCCAACCTGTGCCTGGGCTCATCCCTGGTCATCTATGACTCGTTACTGTGCCGAATCGCCTCGCCGGATGAACGCGACCGGGTCTCCAGCCGAGGCTGGGCCTGGGGCTACCTGGGCGGCGGCCTGCTGCTCGCACTCAACCTTGGGTTGTTGACCCTCGACAAGCAGATCGGAATCTCAGCGGGAATGGCCGTGCGGATCAGCCTGCTCTCAGCGGGACTGTGGTGGGCCGCCTTCACCATCATCCCGGTCGCCGGCCTGCGTGATCTGCATGGTGCCACCGAGCTGACCATCGAGCAGCAATCCGGGGTTGTCAGCGGCAGCCTGCACCAGCTGGCCAGGACTGTTCGCGAGCTGCGGTTCTATCCTCAGACATTGCTCTTCCTGGTGGCATACCTGTTCTTCAACGACGGCATCCAGACCGTGATCAGCGCCTCAAGCGTCTACGCTGCCGAGGAGCTCAAGTTCAGCAACAACCAGCTGATCGAGATCATCCTGCTCGTCCAGTTCGTGGCCTTTGGCGGCGCGCTGTTGTTCGGACGGCTGGCCAACCACTTCGGAGCGTGGCGGGTCGTGCTGAACAGCCTCGTGCTCTGGACCCTCGTGGTGACCATTGCCTTCTTTGTCCCGACGCGCGGGTTCCTGATCTTCGTCGGACTCGCCGTGCTGATCGGGATCGTGCTGGGCGGCAGTCAGGCTCTCTCCCGCGCGATATACAGCCAGCTGATCCCCCGCGGACGCGAAGCCGAGTTCTTCAGTCTGTACCAGGCCATGGAACGGGGAACGAGCTGGCTCGGGACGCTGATGTTCGGCCTCGTACACCAGTTCACGCATTCTTACCGCTGGGCGATCGTCGCCCTGATCGGGTTCTTCGTCGTCGGTGGCCTTCTTCTGTCCAAGGTTCGGATGCGTGAGGGCATCGTTGCTGCCGGCAATGTGGTCCCCGCTGTCATATGACCCGCTCCCCCATCCGACTGCCCCATCCGCGGTACTATGGGTCCGGCCGGCATCTGCCGAAGCCGGAACATTGAACCTGACTGCGGCGTTGTGCCCAGTGAATCCCCGTGCAAACTAGCGCGGGCAGCACGTTGGGAGTACACCCGTCATGGCAGAACGATCACTTCGCGGTACCAATCTGAGTGCACTCAGCATGGAGACCGACACGAACGTCGTGCTCAGCGAACGTCAAATCGTCCGGTACGTATGCCCGGAGAAGCACATCAGCGAGCTTCCGTTCTCTGTCGAGGCGGATGTCCCGTCCGTGTGGGAGTGCCGTTGCGGCGTGGAGGCCCGGCTGGTGGATGGGCCCGAACCGGAATACAGGAACGTGAAGGCCGTTCGCACCCACTGGGACATGCTTCTGGAGCGTCGGTCCATTCCCGAGCTCGAAGAGCTGCTTAAGGAACGACTGGCCTTGCTGCGGGCATCGCGCGGAGAGAAGCCGCGCCGCAAGCGCACCGCCTGACCTGGGACTATTCGACCGACAAGCCCCGTGCCGCCCCTGCGAGGGCCGCGGGGCTTGTTGCTGTCCGCATACTCATGCGCATGACTCTGCGGACACCCCGGTCATGTCATTGCTGTCAACGCGCCGGACCAGCATGCCCACGCTCAGATGACCTCGCCGCGGACGATGCCCGACCTGCGCACCAGGCGACGTTCGACAACGCGCTGCAGCCACCGCCGGGTGATCGGTCTGGTCAACGGCAGGATGAAGAAGAATCCTACGATGTCGGTCAGGAATCCCGGGGTCAGCAACAGCGTGCCACCGATCAAGACAAGCGTCGCATCGGCCAGCTCACGCCCCGGCATCTGGCCGGTGTTCAAGGCAGTCCGCAAGGCCTGCCAGGAGCGGCGCCCCTCGTGCTTGACCAGATAGGCACCTAGGGCCGACTCTGCCAGCAACAGTGCAAGAGTCTGCCAACCACCGATCACTGAGCCCACTGCAACGATCAGGGCGATCTCCGCCACCGGTACCACCAGCAGCGCCACGAAGACATACCACCCCCAGTGCGGGCGTCGACGGCCGTGACGGGTCAGACGTCGAGTCGGTGCCACCGTGGCTCCCTGTGAAAGAGTGACTGAACCTGTCCGAGGCGATAACGAGCGCCCCACATCGTGATATTACGCAACGACTCATTAACGATGTCCTGGCTCATCTTGGAGTCGCCCATCGTGCGTTCGACGAAGGTGATCGGCACCTCGACGACCCGCAGGCCGGCACGTATCGCCCGCCACGCAAGATCGACCTGGAAGCAATAGCCCTGGGAAGCGCCCTTCTGCAGGTCCAGGGTGCGCAGCGCCGAAGCCCGGTAGGCCCGGTATCCCCCGGTAGCGTCACCGATCGGCATACCGAGAAACACGCGTACGTAGACATTGCCACCGACGCTGAGGAACTTGCGATGGAACGGCCAGTTGACCACCGAGCCGCCCGGCACCCAGCGAGAGCCGAGCACGACATCGGCGTCGGCCAGTGCCTCCAGCAGGGAGTGCAGTTGCTCAGGCTGATGGGATCCGTCGGCGTCCATCTCGACCACGACGTCATAGCCTCGCTCCAGGGCCCACGCGAATCCGGCAAGGTAGGCCATTCCGAGCCCCTCCTTGTTCGGACGGTGCAGGACGCGAACCTGACCGTCGTCGGCCGCCAGCCGATCGGCGAGGGCTCCGGTACCGTCCGGGGAGTTGTCGTCGAGAATGAGAACGTCCGCCTCGGGCACTGCTGCGCGCAACCGCGACACGATCGGCGAGAGGTTCTCGCGTTCGTTGTAGGTCGGGATCAGCACGACGATCTTGCCGATCGGAGGCCGCACGATCTTGTCGATCGGGGGCCTGGCCTGCGGGTGGGTCATGGGCTTCCTTCGTGGGGGTCGGATCAGCGACCTGGTCGGCGGCGGCGCAGACGCCTCAAAGCCAGCAGAGCCAACATCGTCGCGATACCCGCGCTGGCGAGGTTCTCGGGCCAAGGGCCAACCCGGTCCGCGATGGTGCGATCGGTGCGTAACGGAAGATTGGCGGCAAGCACTGCCGGTGTGAACAACGTGCTGCGCTGGTGAGCGGTTCCATCGGGGGTGATCATGGCGCTGACCCCGACCGTGGACACGTGAACAATGGAACGACCGTGCTCGATGGCGCGGATCCGAGAGATAGCGAGTTGCTGGACAGACTCGTCGGTGAACCCGAACGTGGCGTTGTTGGTCTGGACGAGCAAGACGTTCGCGCCATGGTCAACGGTGTCCCTGACCAGCCCGTCGTAGGCCACCTCGAAGCAGATGATGGGGCCGGCGGCAATCGTCCCGCCTTCACGGGTAGGCACCCGGAATACGCCGACGTTGTTGCCTGCGATGAAGTCCGAGTAGACCAGGTCGACCTTGTCGCTGAAGTGGCGGAAGAACGAGCGATACGGGATGTACTCGGCGAAGGGGACCGGATGTCGCTTGACGTATCGCGCGGTCAGGCCCCGGCCCGGGAGGTACAGGAGACTGGCGTTGGACACCATGGGCCGCGGCTGGTCCAGTACGGCGCCCAGGACGAGCGGCACGTTGATGGAGTCCACGGTCGCGTTGATGACACCTGCTGCGTCGGGGTTGCGTAGTGGGTCGATGTCCGAGGCGTTCTCCGGCCACACGACGAGATCCGGTTGGGGCCGGGTCCCCGCCTTCACAGATACGGCCGCCTGCCGGGTCACCCTCGCATGGTTGTCCAGGACGGCCCGACGCTCAGCGTTGAAGTCCAGACCGGGCCGGGGCACGTTGCCCTGGACCGCCATGAACCGTCCGTTCGACCCAGCGATCGGTCTGGGGACCAGCGAGGGCAGCAGCATGACCGATATGGCGCAGGCGAGGCTCAGCGTGGCAACAAGGACACTGCGCCCTGTGCCGTTGTTCCGGATGCCGGATTGGCGGGCTGATCGGCGGCCACTGGTCAGCCGGGCAACGCCGGCGGCCAGCAGTCCGCCCACCAGCCCCACCCCGAACGTCACACCAGGAGCGCCACCCAGGGCGGCCAACCCAGCCAGCGGCGAGTCGGCCTGGCTGAAGGCCAGGCGTCCCCAGGGGAACCCGCCAAACGGGGTGTTGTCCCGCAAGGCTTCTTGTGCCACCCAGGCCAAGGCCACGACCATCGGCCGTACCCTGCCCGCCCCGGACATTGTTGGTCCACCCTGGAGCAGTGCGCAGACCGCCCCGAGTAGAGCGATATAGAGGGACTCGAGTACAGCCAGAGCGATCCACGGGAGCGCGCCTACGTAGACACCAGACCAGGACAGTAGCGGCAGGAAGCACGCCAGCCCACTTAGGAGACCGAGCAGAGCGCCGTGCCAGACCCGGGCCCGGTACGTCGCGAGCGCCAGGAGAGCGACACCGATCGGCGCCATGATCCAGAGGTCGTGTGAGGGAAATGCCAGCCACAGAGCCAGGCCGGAAGCAACGGCGAGTGGGTAGCGATACACCGGTTCAGGCTAGATCACGACCTGACTGCAGTGCACCGCCGCATCGGTGTGTCAATGGTTGGGCGCATTGCCCGGTGTATTTGGGGTGGCACCGGGTGCGGCAGGGCCCGTTGCCGTTGGGACCAACTTCGAAGCGACTGGATGCCGATCCGAGGTTGTTGTCTACTAAGCACGCGGGCCCTGCCGCCAACCGCCTCCGATGCCCTGCGATGTGCCACCTGACAGGAAGTCCCGTAGATCTGGTTTCTCATGACGGTTACAGTCCCCAACCGCCATGGGTCCCGAGAATGCCCATGCCCTGTGACCTCGCTTGTTTTCTTGATTGAGCGGCGGCCAACGCTCTGAAGATACCCGTTCCGCCCCTGCTGTCAACCCTGCGTTCACCTGCGGCGATGCACAAACGCGCAGGTCAGAGGCACGCCCAATTCCATTGCGAATACAGAGTCTTTTCCCAATTTTGGCGTGTCGTCGAAGAAACGCCGGAATAGATCAGGTAATGGCCGGCACGACGACGACGCCACGAGCGGTTGTCGCGATGACCGGCTCGTCCAGCAGATCAGCTGCAGACTCGCCACCAACCGGGTTCCCCCGTGTCATGACCCGAACCTCGAAGCTCATCTCGCGACTGCGCGAACCGACCCTGACCAGGGTGGCCTCGATCTCGATGCAGTCGCCGGCCCGGACCGGAGCCCGAAACTGCACGTCGCTGTAGGAGGCGAACAGGCCCTCGTCGCCGTCGGTGCGGATGCACATCTCGGTCGCAACGTCGCCGAAGGCTGCCAGCGAGTATGCGCCGTCCACGAGATTGCCTGCGTAGTGGGCGTGGCTGTACGGAACGTACCGGCGGTGCGTCACCGTCAAGCCGACTGTGGCTGGCCCGTGCTTGCTCATGTGGGTGCTCCTTCGTGGTGCCGTCCAGTGACACGAGAACGGCGGTGAACCCGGACGTGGGAAGGCCCATTACATCACCGACATCTCGAGCAAGCCGCCCGAAAGCAGGATCGCTGCACCCTTGGTCAGCGTGTTGGTTGCGCTGTTCTCCCATCGACGAGGATCATCGGAACTGACAAAGGGGGCAGACGTGCGCAGGAATTTCGTCCCCGCCTTGGCCTTGGCCTTGGCTGTTACCGCCTGTAGCGGCGGGGGAACCTCGGCCCCAACCTCGATCCCTCAATCGACATCCATCCCCGGCTCGGCCTCCGCCCCGCCCAGCCCGGTGACCGGGACGGCTACCGCGACTACGAACGCCCCCTCAGGTCCGACGTCGTTCGGTTACGTACCCCTGTGGCCGTTCGCGTCGGTCGCTGCGGCCGAGCAGTGGCAACGGGAAGCACTCCAGGCAGGCCACCAGCCGTGGCGCCTGGACGCCGGTGAAGTTGCCGTGGCCTTTGCCCGGCAGTACCTCGGCTTCGTTGAGATCGACCGTGTGGTTCGCAAGACGATTACGGCAACAGATGCCCACGTCGCAGTCGGCTACAGGGTCGAAGGGACCAGCGGGACCGCGGCCGTGATCCATCTCGTACGCATCGGCTCCGGGACCGGCCAGCCATGGGAAGTCGTTGGCACCGACGACAGCGCCACCTTCTCGTTGAGGCGGCCGAGCTATGGGTCCGCAGTGGCAGGCACCGTCATTGTCGGGGGCCACATCGCCGGCGTTGACGAGAGCATTCGGGTGAGCGCCCGGCAGCTGTCCGGCGTCGTCGGGGGTTACTGCTGTCTGCCGGCCGCTGCTCCGACGTCGTGGTCGGTGCGACTGCCCCTGACGCGCACCCAGCCAGGGCCGGTCACCATCGTCGCGTCGACCGGTGGCCACGTGGCCGCCGTCGAGCGGTTCACCATAACCGGTGTGCGCTCAGGGCCCTGACGGCGCAACCTCGCCGACCCCGATGGCGTGAACGAGATACGACGCGACCTCACCTGGCGTCGTGCCCTTGCCGAAGATCCGGTCCACGCCGAGCGCGGCAGCCGATCCCTGTTCGAACCGGGGGCCGCCGACGATCAGCAGCGGCACCTTCCCGGCGGGATAGGCCTCGCGGAACGCCGCCGACATGGTCATGGTGTTGTGGATGTGGGCGTCCTTCTGAGTGACGACCTGGCTGACCAGGACCGCGTCGGCCTTCTCCGCACGGGCGCGAGCGACCAGTTCGGGCACCAGCACCTGGGCGCCGCAGTTCACGACCTTGATCTCGGTGTAGTACTCCAGGCCCTTCTCCCCCGCGAACCCCTTGATGT
>DAITND010000128.1:0-7286 GCA_036834825.1 Dermatophilaceae bacterium | reverse complement strand
GGCGATCAGGATGAACCAGACGGTGGTGAGCTCCATGATGTCCCTCTATGTCTTGGTCGGCATGGCTTGGGCAGCGGTTGTCAGTAAGCCGGTTGTCAATGGGCCGGGTGCTAGTAGGCGAACACGAGGGGGGCGTTCTCGTCCCGGTCGGCAGGGTCAACGGGCTCTTCGAAGTCCGGAGCCCCCATCGCGATGAAGGCCAGCAGCAGTTTGGTCTCGACGATGGCCAGGACGCCATACAGCAGGGTGAAGATGATCAGTGAGGTCCACACCTCGCCGGCCGAAACGCTCGGGGAGACGCCGCTGGCCGTTGTCATGAGACCGAAGACGATCCAAGGCTGGCGTCCGGTCTCGGTGAAGATCCAGCCGAAGCTGTTGGCGAACAACGGAAGCAACGGTGTGGCCACAATCGCCCAGAACCAGAGGCGATGGCGCGGGATCCGGTCGCGGCGGGTTGACCACAACACGGCGATGGCGATCAGGGCACCCACCATCCCGAGCCCGATCATGATCCGGAACGACCAGTAGGTGAGTGGGATGGTCGGGGTGTAGCCCTGGCTGAACGTTCGGGCTGTCGGGTCCTGGCCGTACTGCTTCTCGTACGCTGCCTTGATCTGGTTGATGCCCTCGACGGAGCCGTCGAAGTGCCCCGTGGCCAGGAAGCTGAGCAGGCCCGGCACCTTGACGGAGAACTTCTCCTGACTTCCGTCCATCGAACCAATTGTCAGCAGCGAGAACGGTGCGTTGCTGCCTTCGGAGTTGTAGAGCGCCTCGGCGGCGGCCATCTTCATTGGCTGCACCTCGGTCATCACCTTCCCCTGGAGGTCTCCCGAGACTATGACGCCCAGAGCCGATACGAGGGTGACCCAGGCGCCGACCCGGGTGGCGCGGCGGTACATGCTGGCGTTCTTGCCGACGTCCGGTTTGCGCAGATGCCACAGACCCACTGCCATCACGAACGCTCCACCGACCATGTAAGCGCCGGTCATGGTGTGCGGGAATGTCACCAGCTGGACCTTGTTGGTGAGCACCGCAACGAAGTCGGTCATCTCTGCGCGCCCGGTCACCGGGTTGAAGCGGTAGCCGACGGGGTGCTGCATAAAGGAGTTGGCGGCGAGGATGAAGTACGCCGACAACAGGGTTCCGACGGCGACCAGCCACATGCAGGCCGCGTGCAGCTTGGGCGGGAGCCTGTCCCACCCGAAGATCCACAGGCCGAGGAAGGTGGACTCGAGGAAGAACGCGAGCAGGGCCTCGATGGCCAGCGGTGCGCCGAAGATGTCGCCGACGAAGCGCGAGTAGTCGCTCCAGTTCATTCCGAACTGGAACTCCTGGACGATGCCGGTGACCAGGCCCAAGGCGAAGTTGATCGTGAAGAGCTTGCCGAAGAACTTGGTGAGCCGCAGCATCTCGGGGTTGCGATGACGCAGCCAGGCGGTCTCAAAGCACGCAACGATGAGCGAGAGGCCGATCGTGACCGGGACGAAGAAGAAGTGGTAGACGGTCGTGATAGCGAACTGCCATCTTGCGATGTCCACGGCGCCCATGGTGCTCCTTCAGTCCACTGGTGATGCGGGGGTCGACCAAAATGCTATGGCCCCCGCTTCAGTTTTCCCATGCCGACATGCAGTGATCTGGCGCACTTGTGTCGTGCTCGCGTTTTCTTCCTGAGAAGGATCCTCAGAAAAGTCCGGTACTATGCAACGTCCGCCTGATCGGGTGGTAGTCAGGCGTGAGTGAACGGAGTGTCTATGCGGTGGTGCTGGAGAGCGCTCAGCGCTGCCTCTGTTGCCGCTGTGCTCCTGGTGGCGCTCGCAATGCTGCTTTTCACTCCGGGCCAGGCGATCGCCGACCAGTCCGCGACGGTCTGGCATCCGCAGCCGGGCGACCCAGCAGCGCTGTCCCGCATCTATGACGCGAACCAGAGCGCCATGCGGACCGCCGGTCCGCCGTATTCGCACTGGGTCGGACGTGGCCGTCATTTCTTGGCATTTGACCCCCGCGGGAGTGGCCGGGTCGTCGAGGTGTTCGGAGATCTGGGGGCGGCTGATCGGATAGCCGTACTGGTGCCTGGGGTCTCCACCACGGCCCACAACTTCAACACCGGCCTGGATGATGTCCGCGACCGTGCCCCGGCGGTGCAGGCACGGGCCTTGTACAACGCCACCCGCGCGGCGGCTCCGGGCCAGCACGTAGCCGTGATCGCCTGGCTCGGGTACGACGCGCCGCAGGGTGTCGGGCGCGATGCCGCGCGTGAGGAGCTGGCGCGAGCCGGCGCCACCTCCCTGGACAGATTCACTCAGGACCTGGCGATCATGCGCCCGAACGCGAGGCTCACGCTGATCGGCCACAGCTACGGCTCCGTGGTCGCAGGCCTGGCCGCCGCCAGTCTGCCCGCGCAGGTGAAAGACCTCGTTGTGGTGGGCAGCCCGGGTATGGGTGTCTCGCGAGTTGCTGACCTGCACACATCGGCGCACGTCTGGGCGGGCCAATCAGCCCAGGACTGGATCGACTGGGTGCCGGCATTCCAGGTGTGGGGTGCGGGGCACGGCACCTTGCCCGTCACTGCCGGCTTCGGCGCCAGGGTCTTCGGCACCAACGGGGTCATCGACCATGACCACTACCTGGCGCCGGGCACGCAGTCCCTGGGCAACATCGTCTCGATCGTTCTCGGACTTGACTCCTCGGTCACCGGGCCTAATTCGGTGGCCCTGCCTGTTCAGGCGTCCGGGTAGCCGTCCGGGTTCTGCGACTGCCAGCGCCAGGAGTCCGCGCACATGTCATCGATGGTGCGGGTGGCCCTCCAGCCGAGCTCGGCATTGGCGCGACTTGGGTCGGCATACGAGGCTGCGATGTCTCCACTACGACGTCCGACGACCTCATAGGGCAGCGCCCGGCCCACTGCACGCTCGAACGCATGCAGCATGTCGAAGACGCTCGTGCCCTTGCCGGTGCCGAGGTTCCAGGTGCTGACGGCCCGGTCTGTCGAGGTGAGCCGGGCCAGGGCGGCGACATGTCCGGCCGCGAGGTCCTCCACATGGATGTAGTCACGTAGGGCCGTGCCGTCGGAGGTGTCGTAGTCATCGCCGAAGATGCGCAACTTCTCGAGGCGACCCACCGCGACCTGACAGATGTAGGGCAGCAGGTTGTTCGGGATGCCGGTCGGGTCCTCGCCGATCGTGCCGGAAGGGTGGGCGCCGACCGGGTTGAAGTAGCGCAGCACCGCGATCCGCCAGCTCGGTAGAGCAACTGCGACGTCGCGAAGGATCTGCTCGATCATCACTTTGGTCCAGCCGTACGGGTTGGTCGCCGAGGTGGGTAGGTCCTCCTTCATCGGCACCTGAGCGCTCGCGCCGTACACGGTTGCTGAGGAGGAGAACACGAGCTTGTTGACGCCGTGTCGTTCCATCGCGCGGATCAGCGAGAACGTGGAGCCAAGGTTGTTCTCGTAGTACTCCAGAGGCTTCTCGACGCTCTCGCCGACGGCCTTGTGTCCCGCGAAGTGGATGACCGCATCTATCTGCTCGGTCGAAAAGAGGTGCTCGGTCCGATCGGCGTCGCGCAGGTCGAACGCGTGGACCGGTAGGTGTTCGCCGGTGATCGACTCGAGCCGGTTGATCACCGTGGGCTTGGCGTTGCCGAAATTGTCCACGATCAGGACGTCGTGGTGGGCGGCAAGGAGCTGGATAACGGTGTGTGAGCCGATGTAGCCGGCTCCGCCGCAGACGAGAACACGCATACGCATACCGTATGCGCCGCAGGCGCCTCTGTTGTCGGCACCCCGATCGCGTGCTCTCATGGAGTGTGAGTACGGTGCGACCGGCGCGCGCGGCGGTGGAATGCGTGGTGACCCCTGACGGTGAGCGCAACGTCTGGTTCGTCGGCGACCACGCCGAGTGTGCGGTGATCGATCCGGCCGGAGCGTTGGGGGATCTCTTCGGCCACTGTGAGCTGCGCCGGCTGCGCGCGATCCTGTGGACCAGCCTCTGGCCCGAATCCGTTCGAACCGCCCTCACCCTGGCCGATCGGACGGGGGCCGTGACGTATCTACACACGGACGATCTCGTCATCTGGCGACAGACTGAGCCCGAGCGCCGGCCGCAGAGCTCGGTCCCCAGGGGCTTGGCGCTCAATATCGGCGGCATCAGGCTGGAGTCGATCCACACGCCCGGCATCACACATGGCGCCCTCTGCTGGTATGCACCGGCGCTGTCTGCGGTGTTCACCGGTGAGACGCTCGACGCGCAGGGGTCGGGCGGAGCCGACCTTCCGGCGGCGGACCGCTCGAGGCTGATGGCCTCGATCAGGGCCGGCCTGTTCTCCCTGCCCACCCAGACCGTGGTGCACCCTGGGCGAGGCGAGGACACTCGCATTGGCACCCAGCGCTGGGACCGCCGATTCTGGAGCTGAGCAACCCAGCGAGGGTGTCAATCAGATCCGGTGGGGATCACTATCCGGGGATGATCAGCGACTTGCCGGTGGTGCGGCGGCTTTCGAGGTCCTCGTGGGCTTGTCCGGCCTGATCCAAGGTGTAGCGGGCACCGACGCGCACCGATAGCTCGCCTGAGGCGACCCACCCGAACAGCTCGCGTGAGCGCTCGAGCAGCTCGTCCCGGGCCGCGACATAGTGTCCGAGCGTTGGACGGGTGAAGAACAACGAACCCTTGGACTGCAGCAGCTGTGGATCCACCGGCGCCACCTTGCCGCTGGCCGACCCGTACGAGACGAACATGCCGCGCGGGCGAAGGCTGTCGATGCTGCCGTCGAAGGTCGCTCGTCCCACCCCGTCATAAACCACGTCGACACCCCGGTCGTCGGTGAGCCGGCGGACCTCGGTGGCGACGTCTTCCCTGTCGTAGCGGATAACCTCGGCGGCACCTGCCTCCAGGGCAAGAGCTGCCTTGCTCGTGGTCGATGTCGTCGCGATCACGCGCACCCCCCGGGTGGATAGCACCTGGGTCAGCAGGAGCCCGACCCCGCCGGCCGCCGCATGCACCAACGCGGTCTCGCCGGGTCGTGCAGGGTACGTCGCGCGGGTCAGGTAGTGCGCGGTCAGCCCCTGCAGGAGAACCGCGCCGGCAGTCTCGTCGTCGATGCCTGCTGGGACCGGGACCGCGCGCGCGGCCGGAACAATCACCTGCTCGGCGTACCCGGCGCCGGGGACCATCGCCCACGCGACGTGGTCACCCTGGTGGAAGCCGGTCACCCCGTTGCCGACGGCGCTCACGACTCCGGCGCCTTCGGAGCCGGGGATGAACGGGGTCGCAAGGGGGTAGGCGCCGGTGCGGTAGTAGACGTCGATGTAGTTGACCCCGGCTGCAGCGACGTCAACGCGCAGCTCGCCCGGGCCGGGGTCCGGTGAGGGCAGGTCCTGGGCCACCAGTACCTCGGGGCCGCCTGTCTGGATGACGACTACTGCACGCATTCGCGCCTCCTGCTCGGACGGAGCTGCGGCGGCGCCGCAGCCCTCGTTGTCTGAGCAGCCTATGACTTGTGGCTGATGTGGGTCAGGTTGTTGCCGTCGGGTGGTTGCCTAATACGTTAGTGGCAGCTAACGTATTTCTGTGCCCGACATCCTCTCTGCAGCGGCCGAGCCCACAAGGCGTCGGATTCTGCAGCTTCTGGCGTCGGGGCCACGCACGGTCAACGATCTGGCCGCCAATTTCACAGTGACCCGTTCGGCGATCTCTCAGCATCTCGGCGTGCTCACCGAGGTGGGGCTGGTGGTCAGCCGCAAGGACGGCAGGCGACGCATCTACACCGTGGTGCCCGCCGGAATGTCTCAGCTACGCCAGGAGCTTGAGCGGTTCTGGACGGCTGAGCTTGATCTTCTGGTCGCGGATGCGACCGCCAGTACCGCCGATCGATGACTTACCAATTCCCAGAGGAGAACCAGAATGTTTGCTGAGAAGACCGTCCTGCTCCCGGTGTCGACCGACGAGGCGTTCGCCCTGATTACCGAACCTGACCGGCTACGTCGGTGGACGACGGTGTCGGCCCGGGTGGACCTGCGGGCTGGTGGTCAGTACCGCTGGACCGTGATTCCGGGCAATGTGGCGGCTGGAACGTTCGTCGAGGTGGAGCCGGGTCGGCGGATCGTCTTCGGGTGGGGGTGGGAGGGCAGCCCTGACCTCGGTCCCGATGCTTCGACGGTCACCATCACCCTCGAACCCGCCGAGGGCGGCACTCTGGTCACTCTCGTGCACGACGGTTTGACTGATGAGCAGGCGGCGAGCCACCTGCAGGGGTGGAACCACTTCTTCGGACGCCTTGAGCGGGCCGCCTCAACCGGTGACGCGGGTCCCGATGAGTGGGCGGCAGTCCCGGGCGACCTCAACCCGCTCACGGCGGCGGACGCCACGTTGGCCGTGTGCCAGAACGTTCTTCGTCAGATTCGTCAGGGTGACCTCGACAGCCCAACCCCGTGCAGCGAGTTCACGATCGGCCAGCTCGCCGACCACCTGATCGGCTCGATGGTCACTCTCGGCGGTATGGCCGGGGCAGTCGTGACCCCGGCTGATAGCGGGACCGTTGAGTCACGGGTGGCATTCGCCGGCCAGCAGGCGCTGGAGGCCTGGGACAAGCGCGGACTTGCGGGCACCGTGAAGCGAGGTGAGCGGGACATGCCAGCCGTAGGCGCGGCCAGCATCTTGTCGCTGGAGCTCCTGGTCCACGGCTGGGACTTCGCGGCGGCCACTGCGCAGCGGGTCACCGTCTCGGACGAGGTCAGCCACTACGTCCTTGACCTCGCACACAAGCTCATCTCCCCGCAGCTTCGTCAAGGCGGGTCATTCGCCGACGCCGTCGAGGTTGGACCCGACGTCGACATCCTCGAGCGACTCATAGCCTTCTCGGGTCGAAACGCGGCCTGAGGAGTTTCCATCCATCACAACAAAGAAAAGGAGCATGTCATGGCAAAGTTCATCCTTTTGTACAAGGGCCCCGCAACACCCCCGGCAGACATCACCCCCGAGTTGGGCGCGCGGCTCATGCAGGCCTGGGATGCCTGGATGGGCAAGGTTGGCGACGCGCTCGTCGATGTTGGTGCGCCCTTCGCCGGCAGCAGCACCGCGGTTGCGGGCGATGGTTCAACCAATAGCGCCAGTGACCTCAACGGTTACACCATCGTCGAGGCCCCTGACATCAACGCGGCCAAGACTCTCGTCGACGGTAACCCCTTCCTGGACGACGGGACGGCTAACTTCGCGGTCGAGATCTACGAGCTCGGGACCATGTGAGCCGAGGAGAGCGCGCTGACATCCACCAGGCCTAGGCCGGGTTAGGCC